>LOEV01000085.1 GCA_001516065.1 Alphaproteobacteria bacterium BRH_c36 | reverse complement strand
AGGGCGGTGCTTGCCCCGGCCGCCGCGGTGGCCGCGCCCTTCGGGCCCGCGCCAATCCTTGATTCGCTCGGCCAGTTGCTTGCGCTGCTCGGGATTAAGTACTTCGGCGGCGTCCGCCATGGCTGTCGTCAGTCGCTTGCTGATCGTATCGAACTTGGCGAATTGCTCGGTGCGCATGGCTTCGAGTTTTGCCCGGTCCACCGTTTCGCCGGTCAAAACGTTGAGACCCTCTTCCCGAACAGACATTATCGACTCGCGGATCGGGAACACGTCGGACGCGACGCCCTTGGCAATTTCGACGAGCTTGTCCATCTGTTCGCCATTGGCGTCGATCTCTATGGCGAGATGTTTTGCCATCCGTTCGGCGCGCCGTTGGGCCTCTTCGACCGTTTTCGGCTTATGGTGGAAATAGCGCGCTTTATGCATCATGCCTTCGGCTTCAACGCCGGCGTGGCGGATGCCTTTATAGAATCCGCCATGGGAGTAGGCGGCCGTTGCAGCGCCGGCAACGAGCAGGGCGCCGATGGCGCCGATGGCGATCATCCTGCGCGAGGGTCCGCGTTGCGGGGCTTGAGGTGCGATATTGGGAGTTGTCTTGGTCATCAAATGGCTCCTTGTTTCAGGGCAACGGTAGTAGACTGGAGGCGCAGGGATTGGGCGCCCCGTCGCAAGCCAAATTGCAATGGGGCTGTTTCGCCCTGCTGTCCGCAATGTAAAGTTCTGTAAAGTGTCCCCATGTTTGGGACTCAAGAGCACGAACTTCGGAGACCATCGAGACTTGACCATCCTTCTCATCGTCCTGGCGATCTTCGCCATCCTCGCCCTGCTGCCGCAGTTCTGGGTAAAGCGCGTCATCGACGCCCATTCCGCCGAGCGCAATGATTTTCCGGGCAGCGGCGGTGAGTTCGCCCGCCACCTCCTCGATGAGATGAAGCTCGATTACGTCGGCGTCGAGGAGACGAACGAGGGCGACCATTACGACCCGACGTCGAAAACCGTCAGGCTGCTGCCCCAGCACATGAACGGCCGCTCGCTTTCAGCCGTCGTCATCGCGGCCCATGAGGTCGGTCACGCCATGCAGGATGCGACCGGTTATCGCCCGCTCGCCCATCGCACCCGCATGGCCCAGCAGGCGCGCTGGATCGAGACCATTGGTTCCGCGGTCATGATCCTTGCCCCGGTCATGATGATCTTCACGAAAGCGCCGTTCCTGCTCGTCTTTCAGTTGATCGCCGGCATGGTGATCTTGTCCTTCACCATCCTCATGCATGCGCTCACGTTGCCGGTCGAGTTCGACGCCAGTTTCGGTCGTGCCATGCCGCTTTTGAAGGCCGGCGGCTTCCTCGACCAGAAGGATATGGGTGCGGCACGAAGAATCCTGCGCGCAGCCGCCTTCACCTATGTCGCGGCGGCAGCCATGAGCCTGTTGAACGTCATGCGCTGGATCCGCGTGTTGAGGTTCTGACGACCCGAAAAAGTGCCATCCAGAGTGGACTGAAGAAGATGCGATACGGGGCTTCCGGCATGAAAGTTCTATTCGGCCTGCTTGTGCTCGTCGCAGCAGCACTCGGCTCCCCACAATGGGCAGCCGCGCAATCGTGCACCTCCGATTACGAATGCACACGCGGCCTCGCCTTCGGCGGCAACGCCCGCTGCGTCGGAGACACGTTGATCCGCACCACCACTCGCTGCGTTGTCGGCCGCTGCCAGACCCAGGAAACCTCACGCCAACGTTGCGCTGCAAGCATCGGGCAGGGCCGCTGCGTTGGAGAATACTACCAGCGCACTGAAAGCCGCTGCGATGGCCTCAACGGAACCTGTGCGACGCGCACCATTCGTGACCATTGCAAGCGCGGGTGTTCGTGTAGAAAGAACGTCCTCGTCGTTTTCACGGGCGCCTGTTCGTCTGCGATCGGTTGCCACCGGGCGGTGAAGGAATGCCCCGGCGGCTGCTCCTGCGATCCCGAGCCGGTGTGCCGCCAGTGAGCCTACAGGAGCTAAAAATCGCGCAGGTTTTCTTCCCGGATACGAGTGATATCCCGCTCACTCCGGGTCACACGTTCCCGGCCGAAAAATATCGACTTCTGCGCGAAATGGTCGTTCGCGACCGGCTGGTGCCTGAAGAGATGCTGGCTGCCGCGCCGCAGATCGCGCCAGTCGACCTGTGCCGCGTTCACACACCAGCCTACGTTGAGGCGGTCCTGACCAGAAGTCTTGACGAGATGGCTGTCCGCAAATTGGGACTGCCGCTCACCGACGTGCTTGTCACCCGTGCGCTTGCCTCCGTCGGCGGCAGCCTTGCAGCAGCCAGAGCAGCATTGAAAACAGGTATCGGGTCCAACCTCGCCGGCGGCACCCACCACGCCCATCGCGACTTCGGTTCGGGCTTCTGCGTCTTCAACGATCTGGCCGTGGTGTCGCGCGTCCTCATCGAAGAGTGTACCGTCGGACGCATCGCCATCCTCGACTGCGACGTCCATCAGGGCGACGGCACGGCTGCGCTGATGGCCGGTGACTCCCGCGTTCTGACCGTCGACCTTTTCGGCGACAACAATTTTCCGGCGCGCAAGGTGGCACCCGACGTCGCGTTCCCATTGCCGAATGCGATGCAGGACGAGGCTTATCTCGCAACCCTGGAATTGGCGTTGACGGCCGTTGTTGAATTCAAACCCGACATCATCCTCTATAACGCCGGCGTTGATCCGCTTTACGAAGACCGGCTCGGTCGCCTGTCCTTGACGCTGGAGGGACTTCAGCGACGCGACCGCCGCGTCTTTGCCTTTGCCCTTGAAAAATCCGTTCCCGTCGTCAGCGTCCTTGGCGGCGGCTATGCCTTGCCGATCTCGCTGACAGTGACGGCCTACGCTAACACTCTTCGGGCCGCGCGGGACGTCTTCGGCGATTGAGCAGAGGCGCGGACTTTGGGTCTCATAGCTTTTGCAGTGCCGAAATGCTAAGGCCCCAGGAGAGTATTTATTTTCCGCTGAAAGTCCCTATGACCTCTGACGTCCCGACTGTCGAAAATTCAACCGGAACGCCCCTCGTCCGGCGTGCGGCGCCGCGTGTCGGCTTCGTCTCGCTGGGCTGCCCGAAGGCGCTCGTCGATTCCGAGCGTATCCTCACCCGCCTGCGCGCGGAGGGGTACGAAATTTCGCCCGACTATGACGGCGCCGACGTCGTTGTCGTGAATACCTGCGGCTTCCTCAATTCCGCCAAGGAAGAAAGCCTTGCAGCCATCGGCGAAGCACTGAGCGAAAACGGCCGCGTCATCGTCACCGGCTGCCTCGGCGTCGAGGAAAAGCGTATCCGCACCGAGCATCCGGGCGTGCTCGCCGTCACCGGCCCCCACCAGTACGAGCAGGTCGTCGCCGCCGTGCATGAGGCCGTGCCGCCGCGCCATGATCCTTATGTCGATCTGGTCCCCGCCGAAGGACTGCGCCTGACGCCCCGCCACTACGCCTATCTGAAGATTTCCGAGGGCTGCAACAACCGCTGCTCGTTCTGCATCATCCCCGGCCTTCGCGGTGATCTCGCCAGCCGTCAGGCCTCCGACGTGCTGCGCGAGGCCGAGCGTCTCGTCAAGGCCGGCGTAAAAGAACTTCTGGTCATCAGCCAGGATACCTCCGCCTACGGCCTCGATCTGAAATATGCAGAAAGCCCGTGGAAGGACCGTCAGGTCCGCGCCCGCTTCCTTGACCTCTGTCGCGAACTTGGCGAATTCGGCGCCTGGGTGCGGCTCCATTACGTTTACCCCTATCCCCATGTCGACGAAGTCATCCCTTTGATGGAGGAAGGCAAAATCCTCCCCTACATGGACATCCCGTTCCAGCACGCGGCACCCGCAGTGCTGAAGGCGATGCGCCGCCCGGCGCATCAGGAAAAGACGCTTGAGCGCATCCACTCGTGGCGGCGCGGCTGCCCGGATCTGGCCCTGCGTTCGACCTTCATCGTCGGCTTCCCCGGCGAAACCGACGCCGACTTTGAAATGCTCCTCGATTGGCTGCAGGAAGCCCGCCTCAACCGGGTGGGCTGCTTCAAGTACGAAGCCGTGGATGGCGCCGCCGCCAACGCGCTGCCAGGAGCCGTTCCACAAGAGCTGAAGGAAGAGCGCTGGCATCGGTTCATGGCCCTGCAGCAGGAAGTTTCGCGCGATGTCTTGGCGGGCAAAGTGGGGCAGACGATTGAGGTTGTGATCGACGAGGTCGATGAAGAAGGTGCGCTCGGCCGATCGAAGTGGGATGCCCCAGAGATCGACGGCAGCGTCTTCCTCAACGGCGACACCGATCTGGCTGCCGGCGATTTGGTCAGCGTGCGCATCGAACACGCCGATGAATACGATCTGTGGGGCGAACGGTGAGAATCAACCGGCCGGAGATTTCGTCGATCCCTTGGCGCGCCGACCGATGCCAGGCTGCAAAAGAAGCTGATCTTCCGCAGCCGCGGTCGTACGGCTGCCCGATTCCCGTGATTTGCCGATGGGTGACGGGTGGAGGCCTACAAGGTTCGCAGATGCGTATGCGCTTGCTGACAGGTTCCGCCGTTGTTGCAGAGATCCCGAACACTTTATCTCTTTCGACGAGCGATCATGACAGTTGCGCAAGCGGTTCCACATGGGGGCGCCGGTGAAAGAGGCTGACGATCCAAAGCTGGCCGACCTGAAGAAGTTGCTGAAGCGGCTGGAAAAAATAAATCCGGAGACGCGTAGCAAGGAGTCGGCTGCCGATGGTCAGGAGTCCGGCAAAGCAACGCCCGGTAGATCTCCGGACGCCGTTTTGGATCGCCCGGCGAACGATGCCGCCCCGCTCGATGGGCTGCTGCAACTCAAGTCGCGCAATGGCCGTGACAATGGCCGTGACAATGGCCGTGACAATGGCCGTGACAATGGCCGTGACCAGGGGCGCAACCGGGATGCCGTGCCCTCCGAATTGCCGGTGATCGTCAAGCAGACGCTCCCCGCAACCAGAAACTCGGGCAGCGACCCCGGCAGTGTTCATGTCGTTATCATCGCTTCGATTACGGCAGCCATCGTCTCCGCCCTGGCGACCGCAGGGACGGTCTACTGGCTGAACCTCGAAAGTAATCGCCTCGCCTATACCGCCCCCGCAGGACCGGCCGCGCCGGCCGCCGTGGAGGCGCCGGCCCGGCAGGTAGCTCAATCTGCCCCTGTAGAGCCGCCCCCGGCGAGTGAATCCGCTTCACAGGCCGCCGCTTCGAGTCAGCTGCCAACAGCAGTTGCTCCTGCTCAAACATCCCTGGACGAACCCGCAGAGCCGGCGGCGGACCAGGCGGACCTTTCTCTCCCGGCCGCCGGCTCGGATAATGGGGTTGAATCAGGGGCTGCACGCCATGCTTCGGTGGTGTTGGCAGAACCGGCTCAGCCAGCAGCCGACGCCCCGGGCATAGAAAGCGATCCTGAATTGGCGGCGGTTGCGCCGCCCGGTTCCGCGAGCGCGGGTTCTCCACCCTCTCCCCAGTCGGCGGGGTTCGACGCAATCACACCGCCGCGGCCCCGTCTCGCCGACGAACCTGACCAGACCGTAGTGACGGACGGCGAGCGAGCCGGTTTCGATCAGGCCGAGCCTGTCTCCGCCGGACAGGAAAACGCAACCGGCTCCGGCCTTCAACTGGGTCCGCCGCAGTCGGCCGTTGCCATAGGGTCGGCCCGCGAAATTGTGGCAGCCCTGACCTCTTCGAACGCTGTCGCCGCCGAAAGCCAGGGGCCCTCCGAGATCGAGGAAACCAGACCTGCCGCAGGTTTTGTCGGCGCCGCGACCTTGATCGGCCCCGACGAACGCGTTGGCCTGTCATCGCTTGCTGAGCGCGAAACTCTGAATGCCCGGGCCGAGACCAAGGCACCGACCGTTGCCGTCTTCGAAGCCCCACCGGAATTTACCCTGCCGGCCGCCAGCCCGCCTGAAGCAACGGCCGCACCCGCAGCCCAGGCGCTCGATCAGCCGACAGCCGCAGACGCTGAGAAGACTGACACTGCGGATGAAAAAGTCGCGATTTCAGCCAACCAGATGCCGCCGCCGCAGCAGCTGGGAGCCGGCGAGGTCGCCCTGTGGCACCCGGCCGAAGTGATCATCGATGCCGAGGGCGCTATCGATTTTCCTCTGGCAGTGCTGGGAACGGAGGCGGAACTGCGCGGCCACTACCTCATTGTTTCGGGGCTGAAGCGCGGAGCCCGTCCATCGGTCGGATTTGAACTCATGTTTGACACATGGCGCATCAACGTCGCCGATCTTGCCGGCCTCAAGCTGAGCGTTCCTGCCGGTTTTGCCCGCCGCATGCACCTTGCCGCCGAGCTGCGCCGGCCCGATGGTTCGACGCGGGAAAAGACGGCCTTGGTGCTGGCCATGCCGGGCACCGCATCCAGCCTCGTCAGCGAGTCCGAAGAAGCTTCGGGTCTGCCCGCTTCCGTGCGGCGCAGCGTTGACGACGGCGAGGTCCAGATCGATAACGGCAGTCTCAGCGCCGCGCGCCTGCTATTCCAACGTGCGGCCATGGCGGGCTCGGCGCGCGGCGCCATGTTGCTGGCGGCAACCTATGACCCGAATTTCGTGTCCGCCTTCAAGATGCAGACGCCGCCGAAGCCCGACACTGCCGAAGCC
>LOEV01000084.1 GCA_001516065.1 Alphaproteobacteria bacterium BRH_c36 | reverse complement strand
CCCGCCGAGCCGGTGGGTGCTGCAACCGAACCCACCCAGCCGGTTGATGAGCCGGCCGCAGTCGAGCCCAAGGCGGCTGCCGCGGGGGCAGGGACCGGCGGCCCACAGACCTTGGCGCAGGGGTTGTCAGTTGCCAATATCGTTGTCTCAAGCGACGGCGGGAAGGTCCGCACGCTCGAAGACACGGTGGCAGAACTGTTGCGGCCGTTGCTGCGCGAGTGGCTCGAAAACAATATGCCGCGGATCGTCGAAAGTGCCTTGCGGCTGGAAGTTGCCGACAGCGTAAAGAAGCAGCTCGACAGCCCGCCGAGCAAGGCGAACGGCATTGGCAGCTAAGCCCGAAGCATACTGCTGCTGCAGGCTCTGCCGTAGCGGCGGGCAACGGCATCTGCTTGGTAGCGGCCGGGGCTGGCGGCGTTGAACAATGGTTTTTCGTCCCTCTATCCTGTCTGGTTGTCGACGTGCCGCGCGCAAGCCACTGCCCTGTTCCCGAGTTCCTTGCCGCCGTCTTTGTTGACGGCGGGCGGCGGGGGTCGTACCACCGGCCAATGACCTTACATCAGTCGAAAATCCAGAAAAGATAATGCTCGAAAAGACATATCAGCCGGCTGCCGTCGAGCCGCGCATCCATGACGAGTGGGAAAAGTCCGAGGCCTTCAAATGCGGCAAGGCGAACCGGGGTGAAGAGCCAGGACAGCCTTACTCCATCGTGATCCCTCCGCCGAACGTTACCGGCTCGCTGCATATGGGGCACGCGCTCAACAATACGCTGCAGGATATCCTGTGCCGGTTCGAGCGCATGCGGGGCTGCGATGTCCTCTGGCAGCCGGGTACCGATCACGCAGGCATCGCCACGCAGATGGTCGTCGAGCGGCAGATGATGGAGCGCCAGGAGCCGGGCCGGCGCGAAATCGGCCGCGAGAAGTTCCTCGAAAAGGTCTGGGCGTGGAAGGAAGAGTCGGGCGGCACCATCGTCAACCAGCTCAAACGGCTCGGGGCTTCGTGCGATTGGTCGCGCGAGCGCTTCACAATGGACGAAGGGCTATCGCGCGCGGTTCTCAAAGTTTTTGTCGAGCTTTATCAGGCGGGCCTGATCTACAAGGACAAGCGACTCGTCAACTGGGATCCAAAATTCCAAACAGCGATCTCGGACCTGGAAGTCGTGCAGGTCGAAGCGTCGGGAACGTTCAAGTGGTCGGACGGCCAGAAGGACGAGAAGACGGGTGAAGCCGTTGCGCTCGATCTCAAGGCCTTGAACAAGGTGCTCGACAAGAACCCGGGCGGGCACATGTTCCACTTCCGCTATCCACTGAAAGACGACCCGAAACGATTCGTCGTCGTGGCGACGACGCGGCCGGAAACGATGCTCGGCGACACCGGTGTGGCGGTGCACCCCGAGGACGAGCGCTATAGCGATCTCGTCGGCAAAAAGATCATGCTGCCACTGGTCGGGCGGGAAATTCCAATCGTCGCGGATGAATATTCCGACCCCGAGAAGGGAACGGGTGCGGTGAAGATCACCCCCGCGCACGACTTCAACGATTTCGAGGTCGGCAAGCGGCAGGGGCTCGAGCAGATCAACGTGCTCGACCAGCATGGGGCGATCGTCACGGGTGTCGAAGCAGATGCTGCGGCAATCCTGGAGGCCTATCGCGGGCTCGACCGGTTCGACGCCCGCAAGAAGGTGCTGGAAGACCTGCATGCGCTCGGGCTCCTCGAAAGAATCGAGCCGACGACGCACATGGTACCGCATGGCGACCGATCCAACGTCGTCATCGAGCCGTGGTTGACGGACCAGTGGTACGTCAACGCCGAAGAGATGGCGAAGGACGCGATTCTAGCGGTCGAGGACGGGCGCACGCGGTTCATTCCCGGCAACTGGGACAAGACCTACTTCGAGTGGATGCGCAATATCCAACCGTGGTGCATCTCGCGGCAGCTGTGGTGGGGGCACCAGATCCCGGCGTGGTATGGGCCGGATGGCAAGGTGTTCGTTGCGCATGACGAAGCGGAGGCGGCGGATCTTGCCCGGAAGCACTACGGTAAGGCCGAGCCGCTGACGCGCGACGAGGACGTCCTCGATACCTGGTTCTCGTCGGGCCTGTGGGCGTTCTCGACGCTCGGATGGCCGGACGATACGCCGGAACTTCAGCGTTACTACCCGACGTCGGTGCTCGTCACCGGTTTCGACATCATCTTCTTCTGGGTCGCGCGGATGATGATGATGGGGCTCTACTTCCGCAAGGAAGTGCCGTTCCGCGACGTCTACATCCATGCCCTCGTGCGCGATGAGAAGGGGCAGAAGATGAGTAAGTCGAAGGGCAACGTAATGGATCCGCTCGTCATGATCGACGAGTACGGCGCCGATCCTTTGCGCTTCACGCTTGCCGCCATGGCAGCCCAGGGACGAGACATCAAGCTGTCGAAACAGCGCGTCGAAGGCTATCGCAACTTCGCCACCAAGCTGTGGAACGCGGCACGCTTCGCGGAGATGAACGAGTGCGTGCGCCAGCACGACTTCGATCCGACCCAGGTGGAAGCGACCGTCAACAAGTGGATCGTCGGGGAGACCGAGCGGGCGGCAAAGGCCGTCACCGCCGGCATCGAGGCCTACCGCTTCAATGAAGCCGCAGGTGCGGCTTATGAATTCGTCTGGGGCGTCTTCTGCGACTGGTACCTCGAACTGATCAAGCCGCAGCTTTCTGGTGACGACGAACACGAGAAGGCCGAGACGCGCGCATGCGTTGCCTGGACGCTCGACCAGATCCTCAAGATCCTGCACCCGTTCATGCCTTTCATCACGGAAGAACTGTGGGCGCACATGGTCCAACATGGCGAGCACCGGCTGTCGCTGTTGACGCTGGCGGCGTGGCCGGAACTCGACGGCTTCGAAGACACTTCGGCGGACGAGGAAATCGGCTGGATCATCGAACTCGTCCAGGAAATCCGCTCGGTTCGCAACGAGATGAACGTGCCGGCTGGGGTAAAGGTGCCGCTCGTCCTGATCGGTGCCGACAAGGCGCTGCGCATACGCGCTGAGCGCCACGAGGATACGATCGCGCGGTTGGCAAGGCTCGACGACGAGATCGACTTCGCCGATACCGCACCGAAGGGGGCTGCCCTCATCGTGACCGGAGGGACGACGGCTGCGATCCCGCTCGAAGGTGTGATCGACATGGATGTCGAGAAGGCGCGGCTTGCCAAGGAAGTCGATGAGTCCAAGGATCTACTGGCGAAGGAGAAGGCCAAGCTCGACAACCCGAAGTTCGTCGCCAGGGCCAATCCGGAAGCGGTCGAGACAGCGCGAGAACGCGTCGTGGATTTCGAGGGCAAGATTTCAAGGCTGTCGGCAGCTTTGAAGCGGCTGGGATAGTGACTGATAGGGATTGCGTGTCTTAGTTAGATCGTTCCGCCGTGCCCGGCTGGTCTGGGGCCGTCGGCATTTCCAACGTAGGGCGGAAGCCAAGGCATGGAGCCGACGACGCTTGCCATTGCTGCAACGGGATTATTCCTGGCCGGCATCATCAAAGGCGCGACGGGACTTGGGTATGCCTCGTGCGCGCTTCCCTTCCTGGTCCTGGCGATCGGACTGAAGCCGGCGATGGCATTGGTACTGGCACCGGCGATTGCCACCAACATCAGCCTTGTGATCTCGACCGGTCACCTGCGCTGGTCGGCTGAAAAATTCCACCGCATGTATGTTGCCATGGTGCCCGGCATCGGGGCGGGGCTGATGGCGTTGCTGTGGGTCGATCAATGGGTTGCAACGAAGGTGCTCGGAGTTGTGATCCTTTGCTACGTGACCCTGGGCCTGGCGCGGCCGGCGTTCGCCTTGGCGGAAAACCTGCACGGGCCGCTGCAGATTCCCGCTGGCTTTCTCAACGGGATCTTTACCGGGCTGACGGGTTCGCAGGTGGTGCCGCTTCTGCCCTACGTGATGTCCTTGCAGCTCGATCCCGACCGGACAGTGCAGGTTATCAACATCGGCGTCATCGTTTCGACGGCTGTCTTGTCGGTAGGTCTCTACGCGGCCGGAATCCTGACCCTGCAGCTTGCCGGCGGGTCACTGGCCGCGATTGTCCCGGCGCTGATTGGAACATCGATCGGTGTGCGGCTGCGCGAAGCGGTCTCTGTCGCCAGATTTCGGCAGCTGGTGCTGCTGACGCTTCTGGCAATCGGGCTGCTGATGATTTTGCGGTGAGGGCGCGGGCGAATTCGTCTGTTCAGTCGAAGGCGGCAGGATCGAGGGCGTTGGTGGCGAGTCCGGCGAGATTGGCTGAGGCAAGGGCGGTAGGGTTGATCCTTGGGTATCGGCTTGCTTCCCGCAGCGTGACGGAAGCGCGTGCTCCACTGGTGCGAAGCAGTGCCTGAGCCTCCTCAACCGATATCGCCTTGAAGAGTACTTCACCGCCGGGGGGGATCTGTACGAACCGATCCATATCGATGCTGGCAAGGGTGGCAATTTTCGGATAGCCGCCGATGGTGCCGCGATCGGCGAGCAGCACGAGCGGCTGCCCGCTGCCGGCAACCTGCACCGAGCCTTTGACGGTGCCATCGGAGATGATGTTGTAGCCTTTGGCGTGGGCAAGCAGGGGACCGTCCAGGCTGTAGCACATGCGATTGCTGCTCAGCGCGGTCCGCCAAGTCGTCGATAGGAATCGGTCGATCGTCTCGGGATAGAAGTAGTCATCCTGGGGGCCGAGGATAACGCGGATCACATCCTGGCAGGCAGGGCCGGCCGATGGTTCGGCTGCGCTACGTTCGTTATGCCAGGCGGTCGCCGCAGGGACTTCGAGTACGTCTCCGGCCTGAAGCCGGCGGCGCAGAGGACTGCCGAAGCCGGCGCGCTGATCGAGGGAACCGCTGCCGTGCTGTGACTCGCAGACAAGTCCGCCTTCAAAACATAAATATGAGAACATGCCGCCGCGGGCGGAACCAATGGTGACGCGCTGAGCGTCGCGGATGACGTGGCTCTGGTCGAGGGGTGCCATCTCTCCACCTATCGACAGCGTGCGGGGAGTTCCCGACAGGGCGATCCGGATGGGGGGGCCTGCAACCTCGATTGTCACCGGCAGCGGCCCGATCTCGATTGCAGGCGTGCCGACAGGACAGCCGACGAGGGTGTTGGCGCGTCTCAGGGCTCCGGCGTCCATGGCGCCGGCCGGGGCGACGCCATAGCGCTGGAGGCCGAAGCGGCCGATGTCCTGAATGCTTGCAATGCCGGGGGCTGTGATGATGAGTCTGCTCATGATGCGGCCTTCGCGTTCATTGTACAGCATCGCGGATCATCGCTGCGCAACGCTCGCGTTCGCTCTGCCAAGATTCGCTTGCGATGGGGTAGAAGCGGACGATGTCGCCGGGATCCAGCAGGCACATGGGGTTGCGGTCGGGCGCGTAGACCTCGAGCGGCGTGCGGCCGATCCAGTGCCAACCGCTGGGGCCGACGACCGATTGAAGGGCGGTCTGTTCGCCGCCGATGGAGATTGTTCCGCTGGGAGCATCGGGACGTGACTGTTGGCGCCGTGGCGTGGCAAGAGACGGGTTCAGTCCGCCAAGATATGCAAAGCCCGGCGTGAAGCCGATCATGTAGACGCGGTACTCAACGCTGCTGTGTCTTTCGATAACTTCGCGGGGCGTCAGGTTATTTCCGGCCGCCAAATCGTCGAGATCAGTTCCATGTTCTCCGCCGTAAACCACCGGTACGGACCAGGCGCGGTTCGTATTAATTCGGGACAATTCGAGTTTGCGCAAATATGGGATTAGGTCCTGCTTCAGAGATGCAAAAGTCGTGACAAATGGATCGTAATGAATCAGCAATGATCTGTAGGTTGGAACCGTTTCTCTAATCCCATCAATCGACTGGCTAGCAATCTTCCTGTCCAGCGAAAGGACGCGGGCGTTGACGGTTTCGTCGATCGCGTCACCAAATTCCACGCTTAGCGCAGAATCGCCGCAAGGCAGGAGGCGCGGCTCTGCATACATATACAATCTCCACGTGTTATTTTCCGGCAGGCCAGGGTCTGGTCGCGACACCGCATCTCTGGCTTGCAATGCTGGCAAACCGCTGCTAATTGAAGGCTTAACGGGCTGTTAAGGCTTGTAGGGATTAAGCGATTAATGCATCGGCTGTCAAGGTCGCAGCACGCAAAGGTTGTCCCTTGAGACATTGTGCGGGTGTGCCGGCACGGATCTTACCGGGTGGCGACGCTGCGTACTCAATGCTTTTTAAAATCGGAGTCGTGATGCTGTTTCAGTTTGCCCAGAACGCCGAAAAACTTGAATATCCGGATAAAAAACTCGTCGCCGACATTCTCAAGGGCTTTAATACCTGGCGATATAAGAGATCGCAGCCGTCCGACATCGCATTGCTTCAGGAGTTCATTGGGCAGGCCGTTGCTTTTGGACATCCAATTTCTTTCGTTCTCTATTGGGGGAAGGGGTTGCGTGCGCAGTCCGGAGCCAATGAGCGGGCGTGTCTTAATTATCTGTCGGAGATGGGCAGCAGAATTAGCGAGGTTTATGGTCCTGGTGCTCAATTCGACATTCTCTATACCGATACGCACGCCATGCTGAATGGTCACCGGCCAGCCGACATCGAGGAATACCGCAAGTGCCTTGTCGCGGATTGCGGGGACGACTTCCGGGTGTGGCGGCTGAGCGAAGTCGTCACCGCATCGAAGGTGACGGATAGGGACGTCGGCGACGTTCAGCCGTTCGGGGTCGAGGAGATGGTATCGCGGTTGGTTGGATGCGCGGAAAAGTGGTATCTGGGCCATGGGCGTGCGATCGACGGGGCGACGCGCTATTTCTGGATGAACATGGTGGAGCGGATCGCGGTCGAGCGCACGTTTCCAAGTTCCGTCTTCGTGACCTTCAACGGCGCTGAAATGCGGCCGTTGTTTCCTGAAGGGCTGCCGGTTTTCTATATGTACTCGGTGAAGAAGGGTACGAGCATAAAGCCCTGGTTCATGGATGAGCCTGAAGGGACGCTGGCGCAGTCCGGCATCGCTCAGGCCGTAAGTGCTTGAGCGCGGGCCTGTTCCTTGACGGCCATCTTCTTTGCGATCAGGGACTGGAACTCGGCGACGGTGTCGTCGAGGGCCTGGATCGCCGACTCGGCGGTACTCCAGTCGAACGTTTCAGGGGACTCGGCCCGACATTCGATGCTTTTGCAAATGTTCGCGAGGCGGGCGGCGCCAACGGTCGACGCGCTGCCGAAGATCGCATGAGCGAGGAGCCCTGCGCCACGGGCATCACCAGCTTCGGCAACCGCCAGGAGTGCGTCGCGCTTGGCTGAAAGTTCGGCAACGAATATGCCCATCAGGGGCGAGGTCTCGTCGATCCGGCGGTCTTCGAAGAAGTCCGCCAGGTCGGCGAGTTCGATCACCGGTTCGTCAGCGGCCGTCGACTGTTCGCCGGTAAGGGAGGCTGGAGTTGCGAGGCATCGCGCGGCTTCGAGGAGCTTCGCACGGCGAATAGGTTTGGTCAGGTAGGCATTCATTCCGGCTTCAGTGACCTTCGCGCCGGTGCCGGGAACAGCATGCGCCGTCAACGCGACAATCGGCGTCTGCTTGTTGGGGCCATCGCCGTCGCGAATTTCGCGGGCGGCCGTCAGGCCGTCTTTCTCAGGCATGGAGATATCCATGAAGATGAGGTCGTAGCGCTTTGAACCCGCGTGGTCGACAGCCTGGATGCCGTTTTCCGCATGGGTAACTGCATGGCCGTCGGCAACGAGGTATTGGGTGCCGATGTAGGCGTTCGTCGGGTTGTCCTCGGCAAAGAGAATGCGAAGCTGCCGGGGCGGTTTGTCGTCGGTGCGCTCAATGGCGGAGGAGGCCGCAGGTTCGGTCGCAAGTCGGAATGTGAGCGCAAAGGAAAAGCGGCTGCCCTTCCCGTACTCGCTGTCGACCTTGATGTGGCCGCCCATGGCGCGGATGATCTCGTCGCAGATGGCAAGGCCGAGGCCGGTGCCATCGGTGCGGCGCGAGAATGTCGAATCGAGCGACTTGAACTTTTCGAAGATCAGCGACTGCTTGTCGGCCGGAATCCCGATGCCGGTATCGGTGATGGCAAAGTGCAAAGTGGCCTGCCCGTCGTTTTGTTCGAGAAGAGAGCCACTCAGGCTGATGGTGCCTTTGGAGGTGAACTTGTTGGCGTTGGAGAGAAGGTTGATCAGGACCTGACGCAGGCGGACGGCGTCGACCATGACGGAGGCTGGAATTTCGTCCGAGACTTCCAGCAGGAGTTCGTTGCCAGCTTTTTCAGTCAATGGCCGGAACATCGATTCGAGGCTTGCGAATATCTCCTTGAGGGACTGCGGGCTCTCTTCGAATTTGAATTGCCCATCTTCCAGTTTCGAGAAGACGAGGATGTCGTCGATCAGCGAGAGCAGGTATTCGCCCGAACTCGACGCGATTTCCAGATGTCTGGCCGCTGATTGCGTGAGCGGTTCGGTCTTGATCAGGTCGAGGGCGCCGAGAACGCCGTTAAGGGGGGTGCGGATCTCGTGACTCATCACGGCGAGGAATTCGCCCTTGGTCTTGCTGGCGGCTTCGGCCACCTGCTTTTCCACTAAAAAGCGGTTCTGCTCCTCAAGCAGCGTGCTTTCGCGCAGCCGGGTGCGGATCGCGGCGAAAGTCGCGTAGACGGTGAGGCCGGTCAGCAGGAGTGCGCAGAGGATCATGATATAGATCTTGAACATCCATGAGGAACCACCCAGGACAACGACGCGCAGCGGGTAGCCCTCGACAGGGGTCTTGGCGGCGATCAGCATCGTGCCTTCACGATGCTCGATTTCGGTCGTGACGGCCATGGCCGGTCCTGCTTGCGTGAAGGGGTGGGCGCTGCTGACGAGTGTCTTGCCGAGCATTGAAGCGTAATCACCGGTGCCGGCGCGGATGATGTTGTCGTCGCCTATGATGACGACGCCACCTTGCTTGCCGAGGTCGAGGTGACTGTAGATGCGGGTCAGCTTGTCGGGGTCGAGCGATACAACAATAACGCCGTCGAATTTCCCTCTTTCATCGAGGAGCGGGCGGGTGTACTGGACGCTCCATTTGCCGGATGCGCGGCCGAGAACCGGTCGTGAGATGAACAGGTTGTCGCCGCTGCCGTCGCGGTGAACGCGGTAGTGCTCGCGGTCGCTGAGATCAACGGGCTTTTCGGGGCGCAGCATTTTAGTACTCGTCACCATCATTCCGTTCTTGTCGATGACGGCGATCTGAACTGTGTGCCTGTTGAGCGTGTAGTCCTCGGTTATGATTTCCTGCCAGGAGACGCTGCTGCTCTTCGATCGGCGCATGGCGCGCATGAACTGCAATAGCGTGTCGAGTTCGCCGGAAGTCCTCGTGATGTTGTGAGACAGCGTGACGGCTATGTTGGACAGATTGTCAGTGACGCTGCGGCGAAGCGATGACCGCTCGTCGGTGACCTGCTGAAAGACCAGGCACCAAACACCAATTATGATGAGAAGTGCAAATAGGACCTGGCGCTGGTACCACGCGGTGCCGGCGTTTTCGAGAAAATGATCGACAGTCCTAATTAAAGTATTCGGGTCGGACAAAATTTATTTCTCCGCAAACATGGGCAACAGAATGCGGACCAATGTTTAATATTTCATCCGTTCATGCCGCTGCGATGTCGGAGTAACCGGTCGTTCGTGAGCCGCGGTGAAAGAGAGCCTGGCTCGAAACAGTGCGAATCTGCTCGGCCGAGAGGGGTTTTCTGACCAGTGGCCCGTCGCGCCAAAATCGCATCATAGCCGCAACCTCGTCCGATTTTGGCGCGACATCAGGGCCACTAGCAACATCACGAGATCCAGCTGCCGGACGGCGTCCATCAGGAGTTCGTCGCCTGCCCGGCGCGCGCAGCAAAGCGCCTGCGCATAGCGCCTGAGGCGAGGAAGATGCAGGAGGAGTTCGCGCTCAATCGACATGCGGGGATCTTAGCGAACCTGAGGTAAATTTTACGGCCCATTAAAGCGTCTGCCCGCTTACTCCAGGTTAAACCCAGGGGATAGTTTGTTTATATGATAGCGGAATTGAAGGTTTCTGCCGCGGCTTCAAGTTCCTGGTCGAACTGGTGGCCGAATTGCATGGCCTTTATGGCTGCAAGCAGCTCCCGACTTTTTATAGGTTTTTTCATAATGCAATCGGCACCAATCTTTTTGGCGTATTGCAAATACCGCGCATTTGCCGAGACAGCGAGGATCCGGATGTGCGGGTTTGCCTTGCGTGTCTCGAAGATCGTGGAAATCCCTTCGCCCTCGTCCATGATCAGATCGGTGATCATGATTTTCGCGCCGAGTTCTCTGGCGGCCTGAAGTGCTGCGTCGCCGCCCGAAAAGGCAGCAACGTCATAGCCGTTGGCTTGGAGCAAGTCGCAGATAAGGGCGCGCAGGAAGCTGTCGTCCTCGGCGATAATGATCGTGTTTTCGGACTCTGCAGGAGATCCCAGGCTGTGTGGTGGCATTGCTTGGCTCAATTTCCCGGGCGCACCCATGATGCTCCTATGTTTTTAATTGCTTGTTTTCGGCAAATAACGGAGTTGTCGATCAAGTCTTCGGCGTTTTGTTCCAACATCGTCTTTGGATGCGATGTTCTAACAGAAATGGGCTTAAATCGCAGTTTACGAGTTGCTGAAATTTATTTCGATTTGAGACGACGTCTGATGATCGATGCGGGACGCACGAACGTTTGCTTCCGGTGACGTTCGTCAAGGATTCGCGTTTCCAGAGGACTGGGGCGCAGAAAGACGCTTTGTTCAATTAACGTTTCGATAGCAATTCGACAGCCTGTCGCAATTCTGGGATCACCCCTGCCTGCGTAATCGCATGGCCTGCGGCATCGAAAATGGCGAGGCGTGATTGCGGCCAGCGGGTGTGGAGCGCGTGGGCGGTAGCCGGCGGGCAGAGGAGGTCGTAGCGACCCTGGACGATGACGCCGGGGATGCCTTCGAGTTTTCCCGCTTCGCGCAGCAGCTGGTCGTCTGAGAGGAAAAATCGGTTGGCAATGTAATGGGCTTCCATGAGCGGGGTCGGAGGCAGGCGGCCCGGTGGGGTGGTCAGGTCGGGAAGCTCGACTTTGCCGGGTTCGAGGACGGAAAGCGCGCGTTCGTAGATGTTCCAAACGTTGGCGGCCGGCGCGTGAATCGTCGGGTCAGGATCGTTGAGGCGCCTCAGGTAGGCATCGAGCGGGTCACTTCGCTCAGCTTGCGGCAGGGCAGAGACGAAGGCTTCGAACAATTCGGGGCGAAAGCGTCGAGGGCCGTCGCAAAACGCCCATTCGACTTCTTGTGGCGTGCCAAGAAATATGGCGCGGAGGACCAGCGCCGTAACGCGTTCAGGATGGGCTTGCGCGTAGGCGAGCGCCAGGGTCGAGCCCCACGACCCTCCAGTCACGAGCCACTTCTCGATGCGATAGAATTCGCGGATACGTTCGATGTCGGCGATCTGGTGGGCGGTGGTGTTTGCCTGCATCGAAAGGTAGGGATGCGAGCGGCCGCAGCCGCGCTGGTCGAAGAGGATTGCGTGGTGAAGATCGGGATCGAAGAGAGCGCGGTGGATATGCTGCGCGCCGCTGCCGGGTCCGCCGTGCAGGAACAAGGCCGGAATGCCGCCCTTGCGGCCGACTTCTTCGACGTAGAGCCAGTGACCATCGCCGACGTCGAGCATGACGGCATCGAAGGGTCGTAATCGCTGGGCTTCGCTGTTGGGAGATTTCATGCGTTCGAGGGTTTCGCGGATTACAGTGTAAGCGGGGCCGGAGTCTACCCGGCTCAAGATGTCCGCCGGCGGCTCGATGGGCAAATAGTTTGTCGCCCCGCATTATTTGACACGAGCCGCGCCGTCAAACCCGCAGCTTGAATTTTTCGGGAGAGCGAACGTGTTCGGGGCGGACGCCGAGGCCGATGAGGGCGGCGAGCCTGCGTTGCAGCCAAGGTACCTTGGAAACGATGACGAGCGGCAAAGGGGGAGCAGGAGTTTTGTGCGGGTCGCTGATGAGCGGGGCGATGATGTTGTTTTGTGCGCGGACCTGAGCGAACTGAGTGGCTTTTGTCGGCCATAGCCGCCGTTTGCGGACTTGAGCGAGGTCGTCATCTTCGAGCGTGCCGTCCGCGAGGGGACCGGAGAGCAGGTTCGCGGCTGCTACGGCATCCTGGATAGCCAGATTGATGCCGACGCCGCCGACCGGCGACATTGCGTGGGCGGCGTCTCCGATCATCACCAAGCCGGGCCGGGACCATTGCTCGAGCCGATCGATGGTGACGGTCAGCAGGCTAACCTGCTCGAAGGAGGTGAGCGCGGAAATTTGCGGGCGCAGGCGGGGGGCGGTGTCAGTCACAGCGTTCCGGAAGGATTCGATGCCGCCGCCCTTGACCTGTTCGGCGGCGCCCTTCGGGATCACGTAGGCGCACTGGTGGTAGTCGCCGCGGTTGATGGTGATGAGGATATGGCCACGCCCGGTATTGAGGAGCGGTTCATCGTTTCCGGTTTCTTCTCGCGGTATGCGAAACCACATTACATTGATGGGTGCGCCGACGTCTTTGACCTTGAGGCCCGCCTCACGGCGGACGAGGGAGCGTCGTCCGTCGGCGCCGATGACGAGTTTAGAGCGGATGGTCAGCGGTCCTTCGGGCGTCGTTGCTTCGACACCAATGATGCGACTACCGGATTCCTCGATGAGGCCGGTGACTTCGGCTCGCATCTTGATCGAGAAGGTCGGCATCGCGGCGGCTTTCTCGGTGAGGAAGTCGAGGAAGTGCCATTGCGGCATGAAGGCGATGAACTTGCATCTCGCGTTTAGAGACGAAAAGTCGGTGACGTCGAGCCGCCGGCCGCCGAATATTCCCGACAGTTTCGAAAGCTGGTCATGCGGGCGTTGGAGAAATTCTTCAAGCACGCCAAGTTCGTGCATCACTTCAAGGGTCGATGGGTGCACAGTGTCGCCGCGGAAATCGCGAAGAAAATCGGCGTGTTTTTCGAGAACAAGCGTGCTGCAGCCGGCTCTCGCAAACAGCAATCCGGCCATGACGCCGGCAGGTCCACCTCCGGCTACGCAGCAGTCGACGTCGATCGTGCGATGCATCAGTGTGCCCTCCCCCCCGAGGTCCACTCAAGGTCTGACACGCTCTACCACGAATCCCTTGGTTCGTTGATGCGCCATGCGATCGGATGGGGAAGCGGGCTGCGCTGTGACTCAGAGGCGGGCAGCGGTGGTGCTCTGCTGGAGTGCTGTGGTGCCGGGGGAGGCGCGTTCGGCGGGCTGCTCGGCACCAGCCGGCGTGCGCTGGCGCACGCGCAATTCGGTGACGATCCAGCGCCAGTTCTTCAATTCGAGGACTCCGGCATAGACGCGGGTCGACTCGAACTTGTCGCGCATTTCGATTTCGAAGCGCGTAGGGGTAATAAAGGCGGCGCGGTCGATGCGCTGCCAGGAGTTTGCGATGCGAACATGCAGTGGCTGGCCGTCGTCGGGATCGACCTTGCCAAGCAGATCGCGGCGGACGGTGCGACCGTAGTTGAACAGGGTCGGCAGACCGGTCGGGTTGGCGTAACGGTCGACGAGGGAGTCGACCATCGTGCGGCCGTAGTAGGTCTTGAAACTCGCCCAAAGTCCTTGGCGCTTCGGCTTATTGTCGAGGGACGCCTCGACTGGATCAAGTACCATCTGGGACATAGATTCCTTCAGCGTCACCTTGACAGGGGCCCACTCGACGTGTTGGGCAAGGTAGGCGCTGTCGCCGGACTCGACGGCTTCCTTGATCGACCAAGCGGTATGGAACGGCCAGCCGATGTAGGCTGCCGCGCACAGGCCTGCAAAGATTAGAAAAGCAAATCGCCGCATAAGCAACTTTCCCATTTCTCTAGCCGGGCACTCATCGATCGGTCGTTGAGACATACTGCTTCGGAAGGGGGAAAATGGGGCCGGTCGCGGTCAATGCAAGCTTGCCGGCGAGAAAACTGTTACTTTTTGTTGAAGTGTCGCGGCCTCATTGAGCCTTGTCATCTGGCGGCTCCGATTGTTCAGAGGCCGGCGAGGTGTTGGCACAGATGCCTTTCAACTCCGACCAGTCGGCTTCGGTAAGGGCGGGGGTCGCATCATAGCCGCCGGCCGCGAGGACTTTTGCGAGGCGCTCGCCGGTTTCGGGATGGCTGGAAAGCATGCCGCCGAGACCGCCTTTGCCGAGGCCGCCGGAGGCTTTGCCATCGCGCTTGCTCATGCGCTCGAAAAAATGGGCAAAGCCTTTCGATGAAACACTCGCTTGGCGAAGGATCGAAATGGCGTGGTCGTCGGCCTGTCCTTCGGCATCGCGCGAGTAAGAGAGCTGCAGCAAGACGATGCCGATGTTGCCGAGTGCACCGCCGCTGCCGCCCATCAGTAGTTCGGTCGCCGCTGCCAGACCCATGGCGCGAACGAGGCCGGTTTCGGGGTGCAATTCGATGCCGTGGCCCATCTCGTGCGCAAGCACGCCGGCGATTTCATCGGGCCCCTCGGCTGCTTCCAGAAGACCCCTTGTGAGGACGACATTTTCGCCCGGCGTCGCGAAGGCGTTGACCAGGCCCCAGTCTAAGACGACGACCGTGAACGGCCGGTCGGCATGCGTGGCTGATGCCAGGCGTTCGGTGAGCTTGCCGAGAGCCTTCTTGCCGGAGGGATCGTCGCAAACCGAGCGGCCCTCGCTCATCGAGGCGATGACCTGACGGCCCATCGCGGCGCGGGCCTTGTCGGGCAGCATGCTTGCTATGGTGCGGGCCGGTGACAGATCGGCTAGCCAGACGATTACGCTGAGCGCAACCGTGGCAACCGCGCCCCAAAGCCAGGGGCTGGCGCTGCGCCAGCGTTCGGCTGACGCGGTTAGCTGCGGGGCGAGTTTGGCGAGAGCACGGGCAAAACGGGGGCCCTGCACGAAAAGGGTGGCACCAGGTTGGTAGGAACAGGTGACGAGGGCGTCGATGGCGTGGTCGGTGAGCGGTTCGGCGGTCGCCAGCGCGCCATAGGGCCAGATCAGCGGTTCACCTGCTTCGTGTTGCAGTATAGCGATTCCGCGCTCGGTCAATTCGACCTTGATTTCGCGCGAGCCAGCGGTGCGGCCATCGGAAAAGCGCGCTTCGAAACGCTGGTGGAAGAGATCAGAATGCATCGACATCGAACGCCTGTGCCAAGCCCTCGCCGGTCGCCATCGGATCGGCGGTGCTCTGGCTTATCTTGTCGACGTCGAGGGTGCCTTCAAGGGAGAGGTTGTTGATGAGGTAGCCCATCGAGCGCGCCTGGGTCACGGGAAGGAGGAGCGTGAAGGAGAGGACGGTGATAACGACCAGCAGTGGAGCTGCGATGGTGGCGGCGTAGGCAGTGACCTCGTCGGGTGTCAATGAACCCGCCGGGACGATCGTACCGGCTATCGTGACAATCAGGCCGCCGATGGCTACTGCAAGCGCCATGACGATGAGCGAACCCGCCGCGAGGATCGCCAGATTGGTCAGATCAATCCAAAGCAGCCCCGCTCCCGTCAAGCGTCCATTGAAGCGGGCATTATCTATAAACGTGCAATCGGCGAAGTGATTGATGGTGCGGGCCCGGTACCAGGCGCTCATGAAGAGATAGAAGAGATAGGCCAAGGCGAACACAGCGAGAAGTGCGAGGCCGTAGACCTGTTTGATTGCCTCGCTCGGTTCGCCGCCGGGGCCGAGTGCCCCCTGGATCGTGCCAATGACGATACCGCTGATCATGGAGGCGGCAAAGAACAGCGCCAACACGCCGAACCACAAAACTGCGAATGGAGCGTAGAGGGGACCGGAACTGCCGCGGAAGGCGAATGGTTCGCTGCCGAATCTGGCATCGTTGGTAATCATCGACTGCAATTTCGTCGTGCGCCACGGGATGATCCAGCCGAGCGTCACGGGGATAAGAAGCATCGTCAGGAAGTAAGTCGTGGCGTAGGGCATAGACCTGCCTTCGAGGCTGCCGCGGATCCCGCGCCAGCTTGTACGCAGCAGGCGATAGCGCTGGGCGCGATAGATGCCGAGGCCGAACAAGACGACGACCCCCAGATAGATCGCGGCCTGCACCAGGTTCGCGGCGGCCGAATTCGGGCCGAAAACCAGGATCGCGGCGACCGAAACGAAAAGGATCGGCAAGAGCACGACGCCGAAGACGATGAGGAAGCCGAGGAACAGTTCCTTGCCGGTGCCGGTGTAGACGAGGGGTTCGCCATCGAGGCGGATCGCCGACCACAGCCGCTTGCGGACTTCCGTGCGCGCCCAGAAATCGTAGATCCCAAGCGTCAGCAAGCGGTAGACGAAGTTGGCCACCGACAGCCCGATCATGCCGATCGGGGGTAGCCAGGAGAGGTCCAGGTGGACACCCGGGGCGGGCTGGCACTTTGTCGTCTGCGTATCCATGGAGATCCCCGGCAAAAGCAGTCTCGCGTCAGTATAATGCAGCGTGTAAACCAACTCTGTGACGGAACCTAATCCGAGTGACTGCCTAGTGAGTCGTCGCGCCTTAATTGACCGGCGGTGCGGCGAGGCCGATGTCAATTAAGGCGTGCTAAACGCCTCACTAAGTCATTGATGTTACTAGTGACCCTCATGTCGCGCCTAAATCGAACGAGGTTGCGGCTATGGTGCGATCTACGCGCGACGGGCCACTAGCGCCCTAATCTTAGAGCCAGCCCGGTTGAGAACTGCGGCGCCACTATTTTGCCGCGCACTGGTGCCGGTTTGGCCTCGTCTGGGCCGTTCGTCAGCCTTACTCGCATTCTACATGATCATTGCCGGGTCTGGTCATCGCGTTTCGCGGGACCACAACAAATCCAGCGCCCCGTCGCGAGGCTGGGCATGCGAGATTAAGACTGTCCGTAGCTGTTGCCTTGCAGCCACGCCGATGAGGCGGGTGCGCCACCTTTGGGCCACAAACGCGGACCATCTTCGGGACGGATCACGGAGACGAATCGTACACCTTGGATGACCGTGCCAACGGTTGGTTGCGACAGCGTCTCAATACATTACCGGTCTCCTGCAAGTGGCGCAGCGCTCGTGAAAGCATTGCGGCGCGAGTTTGCTCTCAATGCAGCAGGGTGGAGCGGGATCGAAGCGGGGAAGGAATTTAGCTGACTATGAGCGCCAAGCCGTTCGACAAATCGAAGCTGCCAAGCCGTCACGTGACAATGGGGCCGAGTCGGGCTCCGCACCGATCCTACTATTACGCGATGGGGCTGACAGAAGAGCAGATCAACCGGCCGTTCGTCGGCGTTGTCAGCTGCTGGAACGAGGCGGCCCCCTGCAACATCGCCCTGATGCGGCAGGCGCAGTCGGCAAAGGCGGGCGTCGACCAAGGGGGCGGCACGCCGCGGGAATTCTGCACCATCACCGTGACCGACGGCATCGCCATGGGTCACCAGGGCATGAAGTCGTCGCTGGTTTCCCGCGAGGTCATCGCCGATTCGATCGAAGTGACGATGCGCGGCCACTGCTACGACGCCATGGTTGGTCTGGCTGGATGCGACAAGTCGCTGCCGGGCATCATGATGGCGATGCTGCGCCTCAACGTGCCAAGCGTGTTCATGTATGGCGGATCCATCCTGCCGGGCACATACAAAGGTAAGGACGTCACTGTACAGGATGTCTTCGAAGGCGTCGGCATGCACTCGGCGGGCCGCATGTCGGAGGAAGAGCTGCACGCGCTTGAATGCGTCGCCTGCCCGTCCGCGGGATCCTGCGGCGGACAGTTCACCGCAAACACCATGGCCTGCGTTTCCGAAGCCATCGGCTTGGCGCTGCCGGGTTCGGCCGGCGCGCCGGCTCCCTACGAGAGCCGCGACCATTACGGCGTCGAGAGCGGCAAGGCCGTGATGCGGCTCATCGCCGACAATATCCGCCCGCGCGACATCTGTACCCGCGAAGCATTCGAGAACGCGGCGACGATCGTTGCGGCAACCGGGGGTTCGACCAACGCGGCGCTGCACCTGCCGGCGATGGCGCACGAGATGGGTCTCGAGTTCGACCTGTTCGACGTCGCCGAGATCTTCAAACGCACGCCCTACATCGCCGACCTCAAGCCTGGCGGCAAGTACATCGCAAAAGACGTCTACGATATCGGCGGTGTGCCGCAGATCCTGCGCGCGCTGCTCGACGGCGGATTCCTCAACGGCGACTGCATGACGGTGAGCGGCAAGACGATGGCCGAGAACCTCGCCAGTGTCGAATTCAACACTGATCAGAAGGTGGTCTATCCGGTCTCCAATCCGATCACGCCGACCGGCGGTGTCGTGGGACTGCGCGGTTCGCTGGCGCCTGAGGGAGCGATCGTCAAGGTCGCCGGCATGACCAATCTGAAATTCCGTGGGCCGGCTCGCTGCTTCGATTGCGAAGAAGATGCGTTCCAGGCCGTCGAGGAACGTGCCTACAAGGAGGGCGAAGTCATCGTCATCCGCTATGAGGGACCCAAGGGCGGTCCGGGTATGCGCGAGATGCTGTCGACGACGGCGGCGCTCTACGGTCAAGGCGCGGGTGACAAGATGGCGCTGATCACAGATGGCCGTTTCTCGGGTGCGACGCGCGGCTTCTGCATCGGCCACGTGGGACCCGAGGCGGCTGTCGGTGGGCCAATTGCGCTGGTGCGCGATGGGGACATGATCTCAATCGACGCGGATTCGGGAACGCTCGATATCGAAGTTGATGCAAGCGAACTGGAACGCCGCCGTCAAGAGTGGAAGGTCCCCGACAATCCCTATCAGAGCGGCGTGCTGCGCAAATATGCGGAGCAGGTCGGACCGGCCAACAAGGGTGCTGTGACCCATGCCGGCGGAAAGGCGGAGGTGATCTGCTATGCCGACATCTGATTTGAGCAAAACGCGGCAGATGTGGTGCGGTGTCGTCATGGCGTGCGGCTTGTGGCTTGCCGCTGTTTGTGGCCCAGCTTCGGCCGCGCCCCGGTTCACCTCGGCGGAGGATGCGCTGCGTCAGGGGATCAGCGCCTATAACGGCGGCTATCATGAGATCGCGATCCCGGCGCTCGAGTATGCCGCCAGCGAAAATCTGTTCCTTGGATCCTATTACCTGGCGGTACTCTACGCCGACAGCAACTCGGCCTATACCGACCACGGCAAGGCCTACATGGTCTATCAGCGGATCGTGAACGAGCACTCCGATGTCGATCCCGATCACGATGCGCGCGGCCCTTATGTGGCGCGATCGCTGACGGCGCTGGCCAAATATGTGCGCGAGGGGCTTCAGGAACTGCGGCTGAGGCCGAACCCGGAACTCGCAGCCGAGTACCTGCATCACGCAGCTGTGTTCTTTAACGACGAAGACGCGCAGTTCGAACTTTCGAAGATGCAGCTCAACGGCGATGGCGTGCCGACGGATGTAGCGCGCGGGCGGCACTGGCTGGCGGTGCTTGCCGAGAACGGGCATGCGGGCGCGCAAGCCTTCCTCGCCGATCTCTACTGGCGCGGCAAGTTCATGCCGAAGGATGCGGTGCGGGCGCTGACGCTGATATCGGTTGCGGTCAAGAACGCACCGGCTGGCGAGCAGGTGTGGATCGACGACATTTACCAGAACATTTATTGCGGGGCTCCGCAGGGTGTGCGCGAACAGGCGACCGGCATGGTTGCCGATTGGGACGTGCGCTACGGCCGCAAGCCGCCGCTGCCGGGGCGCCTCGGTCTTGGCGGGTTCGATCTTGGTGTACACCGCACCTGCGCGGATGGACGATCAATTCCGATGCGCTCGGGTGAGTTGCCTCTGATTGCGGACCCTGCAGGGGTGGGCGCGACGGCTGCAACGAGCGAACCGGCGATGTCGGTGGAAGCTCTTCCAGCGAACCCGGCGACGGGCTTCATTCGCGGCGGGGCGGTTGGCGGTGGATCAATGCGCCCGGTCGGGGCGCGGCAGTAGCCCGTCCATCCGGTGATGCTGATTTGTTTCTTTCAGCGGTATTCCTGCCGCGGCGCCTGATTTCCATCGGGAGCCATTCATCCTGGCTCATCGGTCGCGGCTCGCGTTGTGATGATTTCGGCGAAAAGTTCAGGCGCGATGTTGCCGCCTGAGAGAATCAGACAAACGGTCTTGCCGCGTGTCTCGATGCGGCCGCCCAACACGGCGGCGAGAGATGCAGCTCCCCCCGGTTCGACGACCAGCTTGAGCGTTTCGAAGGCGAAGCGGACGGCGCTGCGAACCTCTGCGTCGGTGACGCTGAGGCCGCCTGAGAGGAGTTCGCGCGCGATCGGGAAGGTGATCGTGCCGGGTGTCGTGGCCATCAGCGCGTCGCAGATGGAAGGGGGCGCGTCGGGGGCGTTGGTTTGGCATTCGCCGGAAGCGAGCGAGCGGGCCATGTCGT
>LOEV01000083.1 GCA_001516065.1 Alphaproteobacteria bacterium BRH_c36 | reverse complement strand
GAAATATCACGACGGCGTCGCCGCCGGCATCGACGGAGATGAGCGTCAGCCGGCAGGGGGCCGACGTGGAGGCATGCAGCGTGACCGATTCGCCCTTCGCGTAACGAGGCTTCTGCGTCCAAAGCGACAGCCGCAATTTTGTTGTATCGCTTGGCGGGGTCGGCGGCGAGAGCGTTGTTGCGGCGGGCGGGGCATCCGCGGCGGCGATCCGCGTCCGCAGAGCGTTGAATTCGTCGCGCGTCACGAGATCCTGGAGCAGGCGTCGTGCGGCCGGCTGCAAATCCCCGTCGATGGCGAGGAGCGCCTCCGTGAGCCTCCCTGCCGACAAGCCCAGTTCGGCTGCCGCCTGCTCTAGGCCAAGTTCGCGGCGGTATCGCTCGGCCAGCGCGACGACGGGCTCAACACCATCGATAAAGAGTTGGGCAGGGACACCGGTTTCGCGCATCGCAAATTGGAAGGCGGTGTTATCGCGCTGCACCTGCCACCCCCCTGGCGCCGCACTCCCCGGTCCGGACCGGGTATCGAAAGAGGCCAGTCCGCCGTCGTGACAGGCAAGGCAACCAAGACCTGCGGAGGTGGCCCCGGCCTGCGCGACTTCCGGGGAGACTGCCGAAGCGTGCACGTTCGCGCGCGGGGCTCCATCCCGGTTGTAGAGGGCAAAACCGGGTAAGCCGTTTGGCAGTGGAAAGATGACCCGTGTCTCAAGCAGCGAATCTCCGGCGAGGTCCTGCGCCGTCCAGACTGGAAGCCGGTCCGGCGTCAGGGACCTCGAGATCGTACGGGCCGTACCGGTGACGTCGCTGTCCTCCACACGATAGTCCTGACGGGCACCTCTAGCGTCCTCGGCGATACGGAAAGCGGCATCAAGGTCGAGCAAGGAGGCGGGAAGTCCGGCCAAGCGTACGTAGACGCCCTGATCCATCGCCTTGTCGGCAAGCCACCCCGCCCCGATCACCCGCCCGTTTGCTGTGCCGGGTACGCCTGAAAGCGTCAGCGAACCCGCCGCGAGGCTATCCAGCCAGCTCCAATCGGCTTCACTCCAACCGACGTCGGCGAGATCGAAACCGAGCAGAAGAGCATCGTTTGCAACCGGCTCGAGGCGAACCGGCTTTTGGCTGCGCGAAAGAAGATTGAGGAGCTTGGCGGCTGCCTGCCGGTGGGTTTGCTGGGCGTCGGGGCCGTCACAGGGCAAAACCACCTGCGCCAGTGAAAGGTAGCGGCGGCGTTCGGCCTTGTCTGAATCGATCCGTCGCAAATCCGCTTCGATGAGCCCTCTTTGGTCGTGGTGAGCGCGGCTAGGGGGCGCACAGGCCGATGCGGCAGGCAGAGCTTCGATCCAGTCACGGATGTCGGTGATTTCCTGCCGCGTCGGCTCGGCGCCCGGCTTAAGGTCTTGCAGAACGTCGTAGGGCATGTGCCGGGTTACTATCGACACGTAGAGGGGAGAACCTTCGGGGTGCCCCGGCCGCACCAGATCGCTGCGGCTTGCGAGGGCGTCGAGATCAAGAATGTTGGCAATCCCCGCCGCAGGCAGACGGCGCTGCAAGCGTCCTGTGTCATGACAACGTGCGCAGTGGCGGTCGAGCACGGCGAATGCCTTGGCTGCGCGCGCTTCGGTTGGCGCCAGGAGATCGCTGGCAGCAACCGGTGACGTCTGGTCGGGCGCGCGTTCAGGGGGCTGTGCGGCAACCGGCAAGGCTGATGCGAGCAGAAAAGCGGCGGCGCCACCGAGCCGCCTGGAGGGTGACCGCAGGGGAGGGCGTCTCACGATCTGCAACTCCTCTTTGCGAGGGCACACTTAGTCCGCGCTGGCGCGACGACACAACTCTAAGATTCGCCAGATAGCATAGCGGCAAGCCGGCCCGATGCCTGCAGCTGGCCTCCAACCTAGTTAGCAAGCCCTGTCGAATATGCCATTCGCACCATCCTGAGCCAAAATAAAGTAATCCATAAACACTTGATAATAATTTATGAATATTAACGAACCGTCATTAGCTATGAACAAGAATACAAATCGACTAACAGAATATTACAGTGTATAAATTCATTAAATCAGATCAACACCAACCGGTTGGGCGGAATATGGATCTTGAGATTGCCAAGACTTCGGACATACTCCTCCTGAATGTCACACGGGTCATGGCTTTCTTCTGTTTCGCCCTTGCCGGCCTGCTGTTGGTCGCCTCGCTCCAGGTATCACAAAGCACCAAAGCCGGGGTTTCCACCAAAAGCGTCGCTGCCTCGCCCTTTCTGACGCCCCGTACGCTTTGAAACGTTTATCTCTGCCGACACTCCCACCCAAGACTGGGCCTCTTCAGGAAACCGAAGAGGCCTTTTTTTTGGGGTGCAGCCAACACTCAGCAAGCCGGTGTTGGGCTGGCTGAGACAACACTCGGCAAGCCCGGTGTTGGGGGCTCAAACCACAGGGATCGGGGTCGTCTCGTCGGGGACGATATAGCCGCGCTGGGCGGCGGGGCGGGCAGCGATCGATTGATACCAGCGCTTTGCGTTTGGGAACCGGTCGATATCAATACGCTGCCATCCGAAGCGGCAGGCCCAGGGAAAGATCGCGATGTCGGCGATCGAGTATTCGCCGGCAACGTATTCGGATTCACCGAGCCTGCGGTCGAGGACACCCCAGAGGCGCGTGGCTTCCGTGCCGTAGCGTTCCTCTGCGTAGGGGGCCTTGCCTGGATTGTATTTGAGGAAATGGTGGGCTTGGCCCAGCATTGGGCCGAAACCGCCCATTTGCCACATCAGCCATTCGACCGTGCGCCAATGGGCTTCACCTTCCGGCGGCCAAAGCATGCCGGTCTTCTGCGCCAGATACATGAGGATCGCGCCGGACTCGAACATCGTCAATCCGGTGTCACGGTCTCGGATCGCCGGAATCCGGTTGTTCGGGCTGATCTGCAGGAAGGCTGGAGCGAACTGCTCGCCGTTCGTGATGTTTATGGGGAAGACCTCGTAAGCCAGCCCGACCTCCTCCAGCATGATGGAGACCTTCCGGCCATTCGGCGTACTCCAGGTATAGAGCTCGATCGTCATTAGTAGATCCTTGTCAGCATGACCCAGGCTGTGACGGTAAAGGGGGATAGCACGGTCGAGATCAGAATTGCAGTGTTGATGAACTTCGGTTCGCGCCCGTACTCGACGCAGAACAGCGCAAGTAGAATACCTATCGGTGTTGCAGCTGCGACCACCAGCAGATCGGTCAACTGCTCTGGCATCCCCATGGCGATGGCCAGCCCCCAGGTCATCGCCGGGGCGATGACGAGCTTGAGGATCAGGATAAGGCTGAGGCGAGCGATATCGACCGCGCCGGCCGTGCGGGTCGCGAGCTGCGCACCCATCGCGAATAATGCCAGTGGCGGAAACGTGGCGCCAAGCAGTTCGACCGGAGTGCCGATCGCCTGGGGGAGTCGTATGTCGAGGGCCCGCAGGCTGAGACCGAGGATCACAGCCGGGATGATCGGTGTCTCGAAGGCCTTAGCCAAACGCGACGAGAACGTCGCTTTTTTGTCGCCCGGGGCCAGAAGCCACGTACCGACAGTCACCATCAGCATCGTCATCAGCGCCGTGATAACCGACTGGTGCAGAATGAATTCAGACGGAAAAGCGAGTTGCACCAGGGGGATGCCGTAGTTGCCGACGTTGGCATATACGGTCGCCATCGCCATGAGCGGCCCGAACACGCGCGGCAGGCCGAAGGCCAGTGCCGCCAGCCAGCCTACGGGAATGAGGATCAGGAACTGCACGATGGTGAAGTAGGCGACCGGCCAGATTTCGCTCACCGGCTGGCGCGCAGAGACGAGGAAGTGGACGAGGAAACACGGCATGATGACGGTCACCAACAGCCGGTTGATGCTCGACACATCAAGCCTGATGCGCGCCTGCATAAGGTAGCCCAGCGCCGAAATCGACACGATCGGCAGGGTCACGTTGATGGCGATATCGATGAAGAGCTGCAACCGAGCCGCCTCAGACCGCATTCGGCGGCATAAAGGTCACCGGCCACCTCGCAGGGCGTGCGGCAGTGAACGTCGGCGTCCATCGCATATCGATCTTATCGAAAATCATAGGAGGTCCCGCTTGTGTCGAGACCTCCTAGCACATGATGATGCCGAACGACGATGGGGTCTGCGTTTCTCTTTCGAACAGGTGCGCTCAAGCCTTTGCCACCCTGGCGTCGGCTGCCGCAAAAAGCCGGGCCGTAAGGCGCAGGAGGTGGGCGCCGATGAAGACCGATACTGCACATGCAGCAATGCCAAGCCACAGCATCGGGTAATAGAAAAGCACCCAGGTGATCGATTCGAAAGTGAGCACGATCAACGGGTGGACCGTGGCTTTCACAATCCTGGCTTCCGCCAGGACGAGCTTGACGGTGACGAACTCGTTTTCGGCATCGAAGTCGCCGAGGCTGACACCAAGCCCCTGGATCTGCTGCTCCAGCGACAGGAGCTGCTGTTCCAACTCGATCAGCGCGCGCATCTCACCGTCGCGGTTCTTGAGGGCCGACAAGGCTTCGCGAGTCTTCTCCAGGGCACGGCGCTTGGCCTGAAGATCGCGGTACTCGTTGGTCTTATCGGACTTGTCGGTCGTGAGGTGAGTCAATTCACCGAACGTCTGCACCTTCTTGACGAAAGCATCGAAGAAGCTGGGATCCACACCGACTGCAAGACGCAGGCTGCGTGATCCCAGGAGACCCTGGCGTTGCTCGAATTGTATCAGCGCGTCTTTTTCGCCGATGAGGGTACGAATACGCTCCTCTTCCTTCTCGAATTCGGCTGACTTGAGCCCGATGTTGGCGACCTTCTCGTATTTCTGATCGCCTCCCGATGGCGGTGCGGCACCTCCTGCAACGGCAGTGATCGAGCCCTTCCGCTTGAAGGAAGCATAGTTCTTGATGTCGGAAGCAAACTCCCAGCCGCCGCTGAAGCCGACTTGATTGTGGAGGATGAACGGAGGGCTCGTATCGCCGGCCAGATAACCGAAGCCGAAGCGAATGAAGAAGAGCGCGACAAAGCCGGCTGCGAAAATCGTCAGTGCGATACGGAGCGGGGAGTTCGAAGAAATTGGCGAGGACATCGGGGGAAAACCTTCATAAGGCAGGTTGCAAACAGCGCCTGGAAAAGGCTGCCAAAAAGTGCTTGATTTGCGACCCAAAGGGTGCGGCGCCGACGGAAAAACCGGTCATTTCCCGCCAACTGGCGTACACTGCGGGACAAACCTTGCGTGAAGCGGGCAACTCCATGAACGGCGAAACCTACAACGCGTTCTGCAGGTCGCTCCCCCATACCAGCCACGTGGTGCAATGGGGCGGCGCGCACGTTTGGAAAGTGGCTGGAAAGGTCTTCGCCATCGGTGGCTGGAACGACGCCGACGAGCAGATGTTCGTTACGTTCAAGTGCTCCCAGATGATCTGCGACATGCTGAAAGAGATGCCCGGCTGCCGGCCCGCGCCCTACCTTGCCTCGCGCGGCATGAAGTGGATCCAGCGGACCAGTCCGGAGACGATGGATGATGGGGCGCTACGCGAATACCTGAAGGAAAGCTACCGGCTCGTGGCGCTCGGCCTGCCAAAAAAAGTTCAAAGGGAATTGGGACTAAACCAGGCGCCGTGATCCCCTCCCTGCCGGCTCGGGCGCCCAGGCTTCCCACTTGTGGAGAAGCGTTATTCGCTTCTGAGATACTCGAACACCAGCGTGTCGTCTCGATAGCCTGTTATGCTGCAATCGTTGCGACGACGAGGGGACTGACCGTAGAGGGTGACCTTGGGTCCAACCGAGGAAACCGGGCCAGAGACGGGATAACCGATTGGCCCGCAGCGCCTGGAAAACACATAGGCCGTACCGATGTAGTTCTCGCCTTGTTTCTCCCCTACGAAGACGACGTCACACGGACTTACCGACAGACCCCGCCGTGGGCGCTCATAGACGAAGCGGCGAATGCTGCCTTGAGACAACAATCGCATTTCTGAACCGTTGTGGCTCCACACCGATCCGGCTCCGCAGCCGCCAGCCGAACCCCCGCCGACCGCCCCGCCCGAACCGGAGCCGCCGCCGCCATTCGTGCTATCGAATGTGACCACCTCGCGCTCGCAGTTGTAGGCGGCGGGCAACCCGCTGGAGGCGAATTCGCAGGTCGCCGTCGTCTCGATCCGGCTGCCTTGGTAGTTGAACCTGATGCGCATCGTTGAATTGCGCCCCTCGAAGTCGAACTTCTTGCCTTGTGACAGGCAGTACCCTCTTCGCTCGGAGGTGGTGGATTTATCCAATATCTCGAAATCAATGGGATTCTGAGGGGGAGACTTGGAATAAAGCGTATCGTCGTTGATTTCGAAGCGCGGGTCGGCTGTCGTGCAGGCGTTGTAGTAGTCGCCGGCAATCGCCTCGCCTGCGGTTGCAAGCATCAGTAATCCAACAGCCGCCACGGCCTGAAAGTTCGACCGCATCATCAAAATAGTCCTCCCCTGGGTGAGTGTATCATAGATGTGGCGTTTGCCGCGCAACACGGTTTGGAACCTTCTCCACGGGAGTTGAACGGTGGCGCGGTTGAGCCTGTTAATCGGTTGGACGACAGAAATTTGATTTATCCGGGTTGACGTTCGGTCTCGTGGGCCTTGCAATTCGCTCTCGCGCGTTCCAATCTCTCTCCTTATACCGAGGGGCGCCGGCGCACCGGCTGAGATTCATCTTAAAGCGGATGGAGCACCCTTTGAACCTGATCCGGGTCATGCCGGTGTAGGGACGGGAGTTTCACAGCCATGCTTCACACCGGACACCCTCTCACGCTATCGCTGGCGACAGCTTTCGGCGCCTATATGCTGGCGGCGGGCATCGGCGGCCTCACCAACACGGACCGCTGGACCGGCATTCTCGACGAACTGCGCAAAAGCCCGGCGCTGACCTTCATCGCCGGACTGATGGCCTTCGTGCTCGGGGTCGCCTTCATCCTCGCACACAATCTTTGGGGCGACCCGCTGGCGGCTTTCATCAGCCTGATCGGCTGGATATCGGCCCTCAAGGGCTTGCTGTTCGTAATTAATCCAGAGCCTGGTTTCGCAATGGCCGACCAGATGCTGAAACCGCAAGTGCTGCGGATTTACCTCGCAGTCATCATCGGTTTAGGGGCGCTTCTGGTTGTGATCGGACTGACCGGCTCGGCTCCATAACGCTCCGCAACCTTTTCGCATTCAAACGCAACGCTCAGATCAAAGCTGGCCCCGCAAGCGGGCCGACGAAAACGGGAAAGAAAGCGCCATGAACAAAGTCACCCGCGCCAACGAAATGCAGATCCCGACCGTGACGACCGGTCCGCTGCCGGCCTCGCGCAAAGTGTATTCGTCACCCAACGGACATCCCGATGTCCGCGTTCCTCTGCGCGAGATCTCACTCACCGATCCCGCCGAGCCGACCTTTTGCGTTTACGATACCTCAGGTCCCTATACCGAGACGGACGGCACAATCGACGTCGAGAATGGCTTGGCGCGCATCCGCGAGGCCTGGATTCTGGAGCGCGGCGGCGTCGAAGCCTACGAGGGGCGCGAGATCAAGCCGGAAGACAACGGCAACGTTTCCGGCAAGGCGCTGGCGCGCGACTTCCCCAACAAGTCGCAACCGCTGCGCGGCGTCGGCAAAGCTCCAGTCACGCAGTACGAATATGCCAAGGCAGGCGTCATCACCAAGGAAATGATCTACGTCGCGCACCGCGAAAACCTCGGCCGCCAGCAGATGCTGGAGCGCGCGGAAGCGGCAATCGCGGACGGCGAGAGCTTCGGGGCTTCGGTGCCGGCTGTCATCACACCGGAGTTCGTTCGCGATGAAGTGGCACGGGGCCGCGCGATCATTCCGGCCAACATCAATCACCCCGAACTGGAGCCGATGGCGATCGGACGCAACTTCCTCGTCAAGATCAACGCCAACATCGGCAACTCCGCCGTCACCTCCTCTGTCGAGGAAGAAGTGGAGAAGATGGTGTGGGCGACGCGCTGGGGCGGCGACACGGTCATGGACCTCTCAACGGGCCGCAACATCCACAACACGCGCGAGTGGATCCTGCGCAACTCGCCTGTGCCGATCGGCACGGTGCCGATCTATCAGGCTCTGGAAAAGTGCGACGGCGATCCCGTCAAGCTGACGTGGGAGATCTACCGCGATACTCTGATCGAGCAGTGCGAGCAGGGCGTCGACTATTTCACCATCCACGCCGGCGTGCGTCTCGCCTACGTGCCGCTGACGGCAGACCGGGTCACCGGCATCGTTTCGCGCGGCGGCTCGATCATGGCGAAGTGGTGCCTTGCGCATCACAAGGAGAGCTTCCTCTACGAAAAGTTCGATGAAATCTGCGAAATCATGCGGGCCTATGACGTGTCGTTCTCACTTGGCGACGGATTGCGTCCGGGCTCGATCGCGGACGCCAACGACCGCGCGCAATTCGCCGAACTCGAAACGCTCGGCGAACTCACCAAAATTGCGTGGGACAAGGGTTGTCAGGTGATGATCGAAGGGCCCGGCCACGTACCGATGCACAAGATCAAGATCAACATGGACAAGCAGCTCGCCGAATGTGGCGAAGCGCCCTTCTACACTCTCGGGCCGCTGACGACCGATATCGCGCCGGGCTACGACCACATCACGTCGGGCATCGGCGC
>LOEV01000082.1 GCA_001516065.1 Alphaproteobacteria bacterium BRH_c36 | reverse complement strand
CGGCCGCCTTGCCTGCGCGACCGGCCTCGGCCAGCCCCTCGAGCGCCGCCAGCCTGGCTTCTTCAAGCTTGTCCTGGCGCTTCTTGCGCTTCACCAGGATCGTCGTCCTGACGTAGCTTCGCCATTCGAAGCCGTCGCGCTTTTTGCGCCAGCCGAACATCCTTGCCAGTCTCCGAATCTCTTGGTCGATTGTGGTTTAGACGCGAACGAGGCTTTGTCGATAGGGCCAAAACATGGCATGAGCTGCCTATCCCGTGGAACAGGTCGATTGGACTGCCCCGGTGGACTGTCCTGTTGGACTTGCCACGGGACTGGATGCCAGCACCCTTCCAGGCTAGTGTCCCGTCTCCGAAGTTCGCTCTGAACCTAGCTGCAGGTGGTAGCGAACTTCTGAATCATCACACTAGGCTTGCCGCCAGATCACTTGGAGATCCGTGAAAAATGCAGCGATTGACCTCACTCGCCCTCGTATCCGTACTGGCAGCCGGTGCACTGCTGAGCCCGATGACCTCCAACGCCAAGGACCGCGGCCCAGCCAGCGCCAATTGCGATCGGTACGAAAAATCGAGCCCCGCCTGGCTCAGCTGCGCTGAAGATTCACCCGCGGCCGCCGGCCCCGCAGTCGCCGATGCCCAGCACTTCTATGCCGGTTATTGGCTGGCCAAGAACGGTCGCTATGAAGAAGCGCTCGACCACCTTGGCAAGGCTGAGGTCAAGAATGCCCGCGTTCTCACCTATATCGGCTTTGCAACCCGCAAGCTCGGCCGCGTCGACGAGGCTATCGGCTACTACGCTGAAGCCCTGCGCAAGGACCCCGGCAACGTCATCGCCCGCTCATATCTCGGGGAGGCGCACCTTGCTCGTCACGATCTCACCGCTGCCACAGCCGAGCTGCAGAAAGTCGAGGCGGGTTGCGGTCAAAATTGCGACGCCTACACCGAACTCGCCGCGCGAATCGCTGAATACCGGGCACGAACCGGCGGCCGCCGAGGTTGAGCTTGCCCCGCAGGCCTGCTAATCTTTACCAATCACAGAAGAGATTTGACCATCGTCAATGGCGCGGTATGGCATCCGCGCCAGCATGATGATTATTCGGACTCAATGGTGAGAGGTTCAAGGACATGAAAGCTTTGGAAGTCGAGGAACACGCCCGCAAGTTGCGCGCCGCCCATGGCGACAAGGCCGTCGCCGAAGCCGCCCAGAAAGCCGCCGAAATGGAGAAGTTGGGCCGCGATGAGGAAGCCAGCGACTGGCGCCAGATCGAGAAGGCGCTCTTATTGTTGCGCGGCCCCCACGAAAGCTGAGTTTTCCAACGTATCGTCGGCGTTAGCCGCTAACAACCGCAGTTTCAGGTTTCGCCGACGCGGCAATGTAGTTGACGTCCGTGTCGTTGCCGACCGTCCAGCGGTCGCGCAGCGGCTCGTAGACGAGCCCGGCCATGCGCGGATTTTCCATGCCGCATTCGAGGAGCGCCGTCTTCAACTCGCCCGCAGTCACGAAGCGCTCCCATTGGTGCGTTCCCTTTGGTAGCCATCTGAGCAGGTGTTCGGCGGCAATGATAGCCAGTCCGTAGGCCTTCAGCGTCCGGTTGATCGTCGACACGATCATCAGCCCCCCGGGTCGGACGGTTTCCGCGCAGGCAGCAACGAAAGCCCCCGGATCGGGCACATGCTCGATGACTTCGAGGCACACCGCCACATCGAACAGCTCCCCAGCCGCTGCCAGATCTTCCACACGCGTTGCCCGGTAGTCGATTGCAAGGCCCTGTTCCTTGGCATGTGCACTTGCAACCGCAATGTTTTCGTCGCCCGGGTCGATACCGGTGACGGAGCCTCCGAGCCGCGCCAGGGGCTCGCAAATGAGCCCGCCGCCGCATCCCACGTCGAGCACTTTGAGCCCTTCGAGTGCCCGCACTTTGCGCTGGTCGATCCCGAAGTGATCGCTGACCGCTTCGCGGATGAACGACAGCCGCGCCGCGCCGATCTGGTGCAAGGGGCGGAACTCTCCTTCTTTGTCCCACCACTTGGAACTGAGCGCGGCGAATCGGGCTACCTCGCGGGAATCGATGTTATTCCCGTACGGATCGTGTTTTCCGCCAGCCTGCATGCGCGCTGATCCCTGTCGTGACGCTCCACTTTGTGCTTGAGGTTAGCCTACGCGGCCGCGATCCGTTAGCCAAAGTTGCCCGCGCGCCCTTCTGCCGCTATGACATCGCGCCAATCGGGGCTGTATGAGCGTATGCGCGATTGCCCGTGGCGGGCAGTTCCGGAAGACTGACACGATCGACGGCGTGCGAGCAATCACCGCGACGGCCCGCACCGGGTTGCTGAACGAATAAGACGAGGCATCTAGGGGCGACATGGCCGTAGTTGTGATGAAATTCGGCGGAACTTCCGTCGCCAATATCGACTGCATCCAGAACGTGGCCCGCCACGTCAAGCGTGAGGTGGATGCCGGCAACAAGGTCGCCGTCGTTGTCTCCGCCATGGCCGGCGCAACCAATCAACTCGTCGCCTGGGTTCGCGAACTGTCCCCGCTCTACGACGCCCGCGAATACGACGCAGTCGTCGCGTCCGGCGAACAGGTTACCGCCGGTCTGCTCGCCATTGCGCTGCAATCGGCGGGGATTTCCGCGCGCTCGTGGCAGGGCTGGCAGATCCCGGTCCGCACCGATTCTACCCACGGCGCCGCGCGCATTGCCGAGATCGACGGCGGACGTCTGCGTGCCCGGGTCGAGCAGGGCGAGGTCGCCGTTGTCACCGGTTTCCAGGGCATCGAGCCCGACCACGGCCGCATCGCCACGCTTGGCCGCGGTGGTTCCGACACCAGCGCCGTCGCCATTGCGGTGGCTATCGGAGCCGACGTCTGCGATATCTATACCGACGTCGACGGGGTCTACACGACCGACCCGCGAGTCGTTCCCGAAGCCCAGCGGATTGCCCGCATCTCGTATGAGGAGATGCTCGAAATGGCGTCTCTCGGCTCGAAGGTCCTTCAGACCCGGTCGGTCGAACTTGCGATGGTCTACGGCGTGCGTTTGCGCGTGTTATCTAGTTTTGCCGACCCCGGCGAGCTTTCCGCCGTCGATGTCGGCGCCCTTGGAGACATCGGAACCACCGTTTGCAGTGAGGATGAAATCGTGGAAACCCAGGTTGTCAGTGGTATTGCCTTTGCCAAGGATGAGGCGAAGGTCACGATCCTCAATATCGAGGATAAGCCGGGCGTTGCCGCCCGCATCTTCGGCCCGCTGGCTGAATCTTCGATCAACGTCGACATGATCGTGCAGAACGTAGCTCCTGATGGGCAGCACACCGACATGACGTTTACCGTTCAGGCGGCCGAATTACCCCGTGCTCTCAAGGTGTTGGAGCGCGTTCGGGCTGACCTTGGTGAATTCGAGATCCGCAGCTCCGATGATGTGGTTAAGGTGTCGGTCATCGGTATCGGCATGAGATCGCACGCCGGCGTTGCCGCCAAGATGTTCCAGACGCTATCCGATAAGGGCATCAATATCCTCGCTATTTCAACTTCGGAAATCAAAGTGAGCGTGCTCATCAACTCCGATTATGCCGAACTCGCCGTGCGCGCCCTTCACGAAGTCTACGGACTTGATGCACAATAAGTGAACGATGCACGCGCGTGCCGGAGGTCCGGCGCCGTGTTAAAAGACGATTTTTCGGGAATGCAGCCTTAGCGATTTGGCACTCGCCGCCTTTAGGCCCTACTGAGCAGCGAAGCCTTCTCCGCGCACAACGCGCAGGTGGAATTCCCGCAGGACGAGTTGAAAAGGAGCCGTCAGCCGAGCCGCACCGGAAGATCGTGTGCGCAGGCCGAAAAGGCGGCATTTTGAAATGCACAAGAGACGCGGAGATGAGCCAGGGGTCTTGGCGTCGGAGCCGGCGCTGCGCGTCATCATGCGCAGGCTCCGTGAGATCATGGCAGCGCCCGCCGAGGGCCAGGCGCGTCTCGACCGCATCGTGCGTCAGATCGCCGGCGTCATGGTTGCCGAAGTCTGCTCGATCTACCTCAAGCGCCGCGACGGCACATTGGAACTCTACGCGAGTGAGGGCCTGAAGGCGGAGGCCGTGCATGCCACCCGTCTCAACCGCAACGAGGGGCTGGTTGGCCGCTGCGCCGAACAGGCCAAACCCATAAACGAACCCGACGCCCAATCCCACCCGGCCTTTTCCTACCACCCGGAGACCGGCGAAGAAGCCTACCATTCGATGCTGGCGGTGCCTGTCCTGCGCGCCGGCAAGGTGGTTGGCGTTCTCGTCGTCCAGAACCACACCCGCCGGGAATACGCCGAAGAAGACATGGAAGTCCTGCAGGCGACCGCCATGATCGTCGCTGAATTGCTGGCGTCCGGCGGCGTTGCCGGTTCGGAAGCCGAGATCGAGCTTTCGCGGGCAGCCTCGGCGGTAATTTTGGGTCAGTCGCTTGCTGAAGGCATCGCGCTCGGGCACGCGGTCCTGCACGAGCCGCGCATCGTCGTGACGACGCTTCTGGCAGAAGATCCGGCCGTCGAGTTCACACGCCTCGAAGCCGCGCTGCAACGCCTGCGTGACAGCGTCGACGAGATGTTGTCGCACGAGCGCCTGTCGGGCGCCGGTGAACATCGCGACGTGCTCGAAGCATACCGCATGTTCGCCCACGACCGCGGCTGGCACCACCGCCTGCGCGGCGCTGTGCAGGACGGCCTCACCGCGGAGGCCGCCGTCGAGCGTGTCCAGAATTCGACCCGGGCCCGCATGTTGCGCCAGATCGACCCGTTCTGGAGCGAGCGCGTCCGCGACCTCGACGATCTTTCATACCGGCTCCTGCGCATTCTTGCCGGCCGCGCCGACCACCACGGGCAGCGTGCGAACCTGCCTGACGACACGATTCTCATCGCCCGCACCATGGGCCCGGCCGAGCTTCTCGACTACGATCGCACCAAGCTGCGCGGTCTCGTCGTCGAAGACGGCAGCTCTCAAAGCCATGTCGCGATCGTTGCCAAGGCGCTGGGCATCGCTGCCCTCGGCCAGGCGCACCGCATAGTCGAACACGTAGCCGATGGCGAGGCGGTGATCGTCGATTCGGAGGCCGGCGAAGTCCACCTGCGGCCCTCGAGCGATGTCATCGCTGCTTTCCAGGACAAGGTCCGCTTTCGCGCCAAGCGCCAGGAGCGTTTTCGCGAACTGCGCGGGCTTCCAGGTGTCACTCGAGAGGGCGAGCGCATCAACCTGCTGCTCAATGCGGGCATGCTGGTCGACCTGCCGCATCTTGAGGAATCCGGCGCCGAGGGCATTGGATTGTTCCGCACCGAACTTCAATTCATGCTGTCCGACAGGCTGCCTAGGCTCGACCGCCAGACCGAGGCCTACAAGGCGGTACTCGATCAGGCCAAAGGTTGCCGCGTCGTGTTCCGCACGCTCGATATCGGTGGCGACAAGGTGCTCCCCTATCTGCACCGCGTGCCGGAGGAGAACCCGGCGATGGGTTGGCGTGCGCTGCGCATGTCGCTCGACCGTCCAGGCCTGTTCCGCACCCAGGTGCGCGCGCTGCTGAGGGCCCACGCCGGCCGGCCGATGGCGCTGAT
>LOEV01000081.1 GCA_001516065.1 Alphaproteobacteria bacterium BRH_c36 | reverse complement strand
CGGCGGGCGTTGCGTCGGAAGCGTCGGCGCCGCGCGCACAGATGCGTTCCTGCAAGGTGGCAAGGTCGAGCGACAGCCAGAGGCCAGTGAATGACGCGCCCGTGCGGTGCGCGATAATTTCGAGGCCTGCGGTCTTTTCGCCTTCGATGAAGGTGGCGTCGAGAATGACCGAGGTGCCAGAGCGAAGCGCGCGGGCGGCGTCACGCATCAGCAGCGTGTAAACGCGCTGGCCGATGTCGGGCGTGTAAGCGGATTCCGGAAGCGGCTCTTCCGGACCGACGCCGAATAGACGCTTGCGGCAAACATCGGAGCGGATCGTGACGGCGCCGCAGAGGCCGGGGATGACAGGGGCAAGTCGCCGGGCCAGCGTCGACTTGCCGGATCCCGACAGTCCACCGATGGCAATGAGCATGGGTGCGGGCGCTTCAGGGGCGTGACCATTCCCAAGACAGGCAAGCGCGAACTGGAGGCGGGCGCATGCATCGTCCGTGCCGGACTGGAGGTCATCGTCGGATGCGGCAACCATCGCGCGGACCGCCGCACGAAGCGAAACGAACAGGCGCAGAAGGGAAAGGCTGGAATAATCGCGCGTGATATTGAGATAGCGGGAGAGAAGCGTGTTGGCGTGAACCATCTCATTGCGTTTGAGAAGATCCATCACGGTGAATGCCAGATCGTAAAGCACGTCGATCGAGGCGATCTCGTCGCTGAACTCGATGGCGTCGAACGGTGTCGGCCGGTCCTCGAACAGGCAGATGTTGGCAAGATGGAGATCGCCATGGCAGCGGCGCACGTAGCCGTGGCGGCGGCGGGCATCTATCTGATCGCTCTTCGCATCAAGTGCGGATTCAGCGGCCGCTCGCCAGGCGCGGACGGGGCCAGTGAGATATCTGCCCGCAGCCGCATCGAGGATGGCCTCTGCAACCTGAGAGATGGTCTGGGCAACGTTCTTCGAACCGCCGAACTCGGCTGTGCGGGGTGCTGCACGGTGCATCGCGGCGATCACGTCGGCTAGCTCGCGGCTCCGGCGACCTGTCAACTTGCCGGCCTCGGCGAGGTGGTCGAAGGTCTGAGCGGGGTCGAAGGTTGCCATCGCCACGACGTAGTCGACGGCTTCGCCGTCGCCGCCGAGCCGAAGGCCGCATTCGTTGCGCAGGATCGCGACAACACCCTTGTAGATGCCTGGTGCGAAAGCCGAATTGATCTCGACTTCCCGCTCGCATTGGATCCTTCTTTTTTCCACCGTCGAATAATCGATGAAGTTCCGTTTCACGGCGCGCTTTAATTTGTAGGTGTTCGGGCCGGCGATGAAGACGTGGGAAATCGGCGTATCGATGCGCACGACAGGCCCGCCGCCATGGGTTGCAGGATTTGCGAGGAGGGCTACGGCGGCGGCCTGAGAGGGGTCTGCGCTGTCCGAGTTCGGATCGACGATGCGATGCGTCACGAAGTTCTCCAATCACCTCAGTCAGGTAGACGCTCAATTACCATTTCCAACAAGTGCGGTCTGACGCGGCGGGTCATTGAGCCGGATCAATGCAGGGCGGCGGCCGATTTCACAACGTCGTGCATCCGAAAGCCTGCGACCCTTGTACCTGTGCATGCTTTTCCATCTTGCCGGGGAGCGAAAGTCCGGCTACCAATCGCTTTGTCACATTCATATTTTTGAATGTGTCTGTGCCTGCCGCCATCGCAGGTGTCTATTTCTCCGGAGACGACCATGTCAGCTAACGTTGGAACAATCGATCGCGTGCTTCGCTTCATCGTCGGTGCGATCCTGATCGCGCTGCCGTTCGCGATGCCCGACCTGGAACTCTGGTCCAATCCCGTTTTCCATTACGGTGCATTCGTTGTCGGTGCCGTGATGATCCTGACTGCACTGGTGCGCTTCTGCCCGGCCTACGTGCTGATCGGGGCCAACACCTGCGGATCGAAGTAAGTTCCAGGCAGCGTTGCTTGTCAGCTTTCCCAGTTCGCTGCTTCGGCGGCGGCCAGGGCTGTCATATTAACGATGCGGCGGACGGTTGCAGTCGGCTCGAGGATGTGGGCCGGCCGTGACGTCCCGATCAGCATCGGGCCGATGGTGATGCCGTTGCTCGAGGTCATCTTGAGCAAATTGTAGGCGATATTTGCTGCATCTACGGAGGGCATGATCAGAAGGTTCGCTTCGTTCTTGAGCCGTGAACCTGGCAGGATCTCATCGAGTATCGCCTTACTCAAGGCGGCATCGGCCTTCATTTCACCATCGACTTCGAGATCGGGTGCGCGGGCGGAAATCGCGTTGACCGCTTCACGCATGGTGATGGCTTCATAGGCATTCGAACTGCCGAAGCTCGAATGCGAAAGCAGCGCGACCGAGGGCGTCAAGCCGAAGCGGCGGACTTCCTCGGCGGCGAGCAGCGTCATCTCGACGATCTGGTCGACGCTCGGATGGGCGTTGACATAGGTGTCGCAGATGAAGAGTTGGCGGTCGGGCAGCATCAACATGTTCATGGCAGCAAGCGTGTGCACGCCGGGGCGTTCGCCGATGGCCTGGCGGACGTAGGCGAGGTGTTCGATGTAGGTGCCGCGCAAGCCGCACAACATGGCGTCGGCATAACCGCGGCGGACGTGCATTGCGGCGATCAGGGTCGGCCGGGAACGCATCTCCTCGCGAGCCATGGCCATGGTGACGCCGCGCCGCGACATCAGATTGTAATACTCCCGCTCGAGGTCGGCGTGCTGATGGTGCGAGACACCGTGGATGATGCCGAACTGCTCTTCCGGCATAAGGCGCAGACCGAGGCTTTTGATGCGCTCCTTGATGACGTAGTCGCGGCCCACGAGGATTGGATAGGCGATACCGTCGTCGACGATCATCTGGACTGCGCGTAGTGTGCGCTCGTCTTCGCCCTCCGCGAAGATGACGCGCTTGGGGCTGCGCCTGGCGGTATCGAAGACCGCCTTCATGGCCGGGCCGGATTTATACACGAAACGTGCGAGGCTTTCGCGGTAGGCCTCGATATCCTCGATCGGGCGCGTCGCCACTCCAGACTCCATTGCCGCCTTGGCGACGGCGGGGGCGATGCGTTCGATGAGTCGAGGGTCGAAGGGCGTCGGAATAAGATATTCGGGACCGAAACTCTTCTGTTCGGCACCATAGGCCTTCGCGACGACGTCGGAGGCCTCGGCCTGGGCGAGGCCGGCGATGGCGTTGACTGCGGCGACCTTCATGGCTTCGGTGATGCCGGTGGCGCCGACGTCAAGGGCGCCGCGGAAGATGAAGGGGAAGCAGAGTACGTTGTTGACCTGGTTTGGGTAATCGGAGCGACCTGTGCAAATGAGCGCGTCAGGCCGCGCCTTTTTGGCAAGCTCGGGGAGTATCTCAGGTTCCGGGTTGGCCAGCGCCATGATGATCGGCTGGTCGGCCATGGTGGCCAGCATTTCGGGCTTGAGCAGGCCGCCCGCCGACAGCCCGAGGAAAATGTCGGCGCCGTCGAGGATTTCGGCGAGCGTGCGCTTGTCGGTGGCTTGCGCAAAGCGGCCCTTGTACTCGTCCATCAGTTCGCTGCGGCCTTCGTAGACGACGCCGGCGATGTCGGAAATCGTGATGTTCTCGCGCCTGAGGCCGAGATTTACGAGGAGGTCGAGGCAGGCAAGTGCCGCTGCTCCGGCGCCGGAACCGGTCAGCTTCACTTGTGAGATGTCCTTGCCGATCAGCTTCAAGGCATTGGTGATGGCGGCGGCGACGATGATGGCGGTGCCGTGCTGGTCGTCATGGAATACGGGGATGCCCATGCGGTCGCGCAGCTGGCGCTCGATGATGAAGCACTCGGGCGCCTTGATGTCTTCGAGGTTGATGCCGCCGAATGTCGGTTCCAGAGCCGCGATGATCTCGATGAGTTTGCCCGGGTCGGTTTCGGCGACCTCTATGTCAAAAACGTCGATGCCGGCGAACTTCTTGAACAGGCATGCTTTTCCTTCCATGACCGGCTTTCCGGCCAGCGGTCCGATGTTGCCGAGGCCGAGAACGGCGGTGCCGTTGGTGACGACCCCGACAAGGTTCTGGCGCGACGTCAGGGAACCGGCTTCGGCGGGATTGTCGTAGATGGCCATGCAGGCGGCGGCGACGCCTGGGGAGTAGGCAAGCGATAAGTCGAGCTGGTTGGTCAAGCCTTTGGTCGGTGTGACGGAAATTTTTCCGGGTCGAGGAAAGCGGTGATAGTCGAGGGCGGCAGCGGCCAGTTTTTCATCCATGCTCGCGTATCCCTTGCAGGTGGCGCCGGTTGCGGCTTGGGACGACGTGGCCCGTCCGCTCGTCTAGCTGTCACTAGGGCATTCTACCTCTATTGCGCAGGAATTATCTCTGCCGGTCCATTCCGACAAAGGATGTGTTTTCTTGCGGGCGCAGAAGATGGCGGCGCTCGAGATCTCCTGCTGGAATCAACGTGGGCGCTGGATCGTGCTTTCTTGTACGGGTTTCACCGGCAAAGAGGGCGGCCTCGTTGCTGTGCGCCAGATCGTTCCAAGGGCAGTGGAGGGATGCGTTCGGTGGGGCCGGTGCCCTCAGGTCTTCACAATCTCGCTTGCAACCGGCTGCGGCATCATATTCAATCATTCTAATGTAACAAGGCGTCGATCGGCGCAGCAATAATCCGGGAGAGGGAACATGGTCGAATTGCGCGAGGCCTTTGCCGCCAACGGGCCGCTTTACATTATGCTCGGCGGTCTGATCATCGGCTTTGTGTTCGGTTACATCGTCTACCGGACCAATTTCTGCACAATGGGCTCTATCTCCGATTTCATGAGCTTCGGGGACTATCGCCGCTTCCGCGCCTGGATCCTGGCCGGCGCCACGGCAATCGTCGGCACGCAATTACTCGTCTACTTCGGGATTCTTCCTCTCTCCAATACGATGTACATCAGCGGCTCGCTCAACTGGCTCGGCAACATCCTCGGCGGCTTCATCTTCGGATTTGGCATGGTGTTCGCGGGGGGCTGTGCGAGCAAGAACCTCGCGCGGGCCGGCGGGGGCGATCTGCGGGCGCTGGTCACACTCGTGATCATGGGGATTTTTGCGTATATGAGCATCGGCGGAGTGCTTGGTCCGGCCCGCGCTGCCATCGAGTCCGCGACCGCTGTGCCCATGGCCGGGATTGGCGCATCCCAGGGCCTTGCCGACATCGCTTCGCGAGCTGCCGGAATCGCTGCCCCGACCGCCGGCCTCGTCGTCGGATTGCTGATTGCGGGCTTGATGGCGGCTTACTGCTTCGGGGACAGTTCGTTCCGCTCGAGTCCAATCCAAATCGTTTCCGGTATTGGCATCGGCCTGTGCGTAGTTGCCGGCTGGGCTGTGACCGGGCTGGCCTTCGACGAACTCGCGGACGTCCCCATGCAGCCGATTTCGCTGACCTACGTCCGCCCTACGGGCGATACCCTGGAATGGTTGCAGCGCTTCACCGCTCTCGGTCTGCCGAACTTCGGCATCTCGTCGGTATTTGGCGCCATTGTCGGAGCTTTCATCGCGGCAATCTCGATGGGCCGATTCCGGTTCACGACGTATTCCGACGCCAACGATACCATCCGCAACATGTTCGGCGCGGCACTGATGGGGATTGGCGGTGTCATGGCGCTCGGCTGCACCGTCGGCCAGGCGATCACCGGCGTTTCGACGTTGGCGATCGGCTCCTTCGTAACGTTCGCGGCGATCGTCACCGGCGGGATCGTGGGCATGAAGGCTTTCGAGCGCGTGCTGATGGCAGAGGCGTGAGACGAAGCATGTTCGATGGCCGTCATCTGGCGACACAGGTGGAGCTGGCACCAGACCGAGTTCGAGCATGCGTTCAATTCGAATCCTGACCCAGTGAGATCGGCTCAGTTGGCTTCGCAGTCACCGCGACACGGCTCGTCACACGATCGGTTGATCGAGCAAACGATCCTGTTGCCATGTCCAATTTGTTTGCACTATATTCGAATATCTTAATGTTGACGGCGGGTTCCGACCGAGTGGCGCTCATCTTCATCCAAATCGCCGACCTTCAGAAGGACTTGGAATCAAGGGGCTTCGAAGTCGCCAGCGTCTGCCCGGGCGAAAAATTCAACTGCGTACTCACGTCCATCGAACAAAGGAAGGTTTGAAAATGGCGGACAAAACACTCGATGCGAAGGGGCTGAACTGCCCGATCCCGATCCTCAAGGCCAAGAAGGCGATCGCGGAAGTGCCGGTCGGCGGCACGCTCGAAATTCTCGCGACAGATCCTGGTGCTGTCGCCGACTTCCAGGCGTTTACGCGCCAGACTGGCCACACGCTGGTAGAGCACTCCGAGGCCGGCGGGGTTTATCGGTTTCTCATCCAGCGAGCTGCTTGAAGCCCAGTCGCGATCCGAAGCCGAAATGGCAGGACTGGCCGCGCCAGCGGGCCTGTCGGGCTGCGCGTTTCGATGTCTGGAGATAATGAAGCCGGGTTCGTAGATCGTCGTTGAACGCACTTCGAGAGCGAGTGCGGAGCCAGAGAGGTAAGGTCCGATGAAGTCAATCACCAGAACTGCGTTCTTTGCCCTGGGCGTCTTAATGGCCGCCATGGGACCAGCGATGGCAGACCAGTCGATGGTCGGAACATGGCAATGGACCGACTACACCGTCGAATGCAAAGAGGGTGGTGACAACGGCATGTCTTGTATCGTTACGGATGGGCCGAAGAACAAAGGCATGGAAATGATCCGTTCCAAGCTGGAGAAAAAGGGCGACGTCTTTGCCGGACAAATTGCGCATCCGGCGACCTCGGAAATCTACAACACGAACATGACCATGAAAAATCCAGATACGTGGGCCATGGACGGTTGCACCGACCAAGGCGTATGCGCCAAAGGCGATTTCGTTCGCGTGAAGTAGCCGAAAAACCGGCGGCCGCGCTCCCCAGAAAGAACATCCATGAAGCAATTCATGATCGATATGATGGCGACGATGATGCCCTTCATGCGTCCAGCAACGCTCATCGCCGGAGTTGCCCTGGTGTTCGGACTGATCGCCGCGTCGGTCAGCCGCCTCACTGGCTCCGGCTCCGGCTCGACCATGGCAAAATGGTGTGGCGTGCTGGCGCTTGCGGTCGGCGTCTTCCTGCTCGCCTGCGAGGTTGCCGGGCGGATGTTGGGCTTCGAGCCAACGATCCTGTTTGCGAGTCCGGCCGACCGCGTCCTCTATCAAAACCAGTGGCCTTTCTGGACCATTGGACTTGGGCTGGTAATTGCCGCAATTGCGGTGCGCCATATCGCCAAGGCTTGACGAAACAAAGCGGAATTCGGAGTGAGAAGATGGAAACGACCTCGCCTCAGAATGCAAAGACCATGTCGATCATCGTGACGAAGGGGACGCTCGACTGGGCGTATCCGCCTTTCATTCTCGCTACGACGGCTGCGGCAATGGACGTGAAGGTGTCCATGTTCTTCACGTTCTATGGACTGACGCTTCTGAAAAAGAAGCTTGACCTGCAGATCTCTCCACTCGGCAAGCCGGACATGGAAATGCCGATGATGGGGATGCACATGAAGATGCCGAACCTGGTCGCAGTTCTACCTGGCGTAAACGCAGCCTCAACGACGATGATGAAGAACCTGATCAAGAAGAAGGGCGTGGCTTCGATCGAAGATCTGCGTGCCGCCGCAATCGAGAGCGACGTGGAGTTTATCGGCTGCCAGATGACGTTGGATTTGTTCGAACTCGACAGAAAGGACATGATTGACGGCATGACGCTCGGCGGAGCGGCAACCTATATGGAAAAGGCATTGAACTCGCACATCAACCTTTTCATTTAGGGCTGGGTAATCTGCGGTCGTAAGCCAGGCAAACGGCGATCATGGGAAGCTACGCGCGGCCTGTCAGGCAACATTGTCGCCAGTGGCTGAAACACTTCGCCGCCGAATTGTCGACGCCGAAAGAAACCGCGCGCTTCGACCCTCCTAATCACACTTGGCGACCACGCTTTTTTTGCGTCTTTGCGGAAATTTATTATCTCGCTAGGCAATTGGCATGTTGCCTCGCGGGTACATCACTCAAGCGAATCGCCTTCAATAGTCAGAGATTCGAATATTAGTATATTGCACTTTTATGCCCTTGCCGACACTCTCATCGTCTCAGCCAAGTGTTCCGGTTCTGACATTTGCTTCCCCCTGCTGCTAGGTTCGGAGCAAATGTCAGAACCATAAGGAACACGAGCAACTCTATGATTCTAGTGTAGCTTTTGCACATGACGATTGGTCTCGAGTCCAGCCGCAAGCGGGTACCAAACGTCAGGTGCGCTACACTAGACAATAAAGGCAGGGGGGCAACCAATGACCATGACCATCACTCTACGCCGCACATCGCTGGCAGTCTTGACCTTGGCGGCAGCCGCGCTCGGCAGCTCCGGTGTGTGGGCCACGGACGGTTATTTCCAGCCCGGCTTCGGCGCGCGACAAAAGGCACTCGGTGGTGCCGGCGTGGCAGACGGACGTGATGCGACGACGACTTCGCTCAACCCCGCCGGTCTTGTGCATTCGCCCAATGAATTCAGCATGGCCATATCCGCTTTCAGCCCTCACCGGTACGTGGAGGGTAGCGATCCCAATCCCTTCCCCGGATTTACGCCGGGTGGCCGCGTGGAAAGCGACAGTAAGCTGTTCTTTATCCCGAACATGGCGTGGAGTCAGCGCGTCAACGGCGGTATCGTCGATGTGATCGGAGTGGCAATGTACGCCAACGGCGGCATGAATACGGATTATCGCGGCGTCACCCGCGACCTTGCCGCGTTCAACTGTTTCAACCCGGTGACGTTTGCGCCCGTCGGCAACCAGACCGGCGTGTTTTGTAATGGGCGTTCGGGCGTCAACCTGCAGCAGGCCCTGTTGTCGGTGTCGTTCGCGAAAGAGGTGATGCCAGGGTTTTCCGTCGGCGTTGCACCCATTCTGGCGCGCCAGCAGTTCGAAGCCGAGGGCCTCAAGGCATTCGGCGTCGGCGGCAGCACGGATGTGTCGTGGGGTGGCGGCGTCAAGGGCGGGATCGAGTGGGCGGTGATGCCCAACGTCCGACTCGGCGTGGCAGGCACGTCGCCGATCTGGATGCAGCCCTTCGAGAAGTATTCAAATCTGTTCGCCGAGCAGGGTGACTTCGACATCCCGGCCAATCTGCAGGCAGGCGTTGCGATTGATCTGATGCCGAATCTGACCTTCATGGCAGACTACAAGCACATCTGGTATTCGCAGGTCGCCGCCATCAACAATCCTTCCATCAACGTCCTCTCGGCGCCGTTCGGAGCAGACAATGGACCGGGCTTCGGCTGGCAGGATATCGATGTCGTCAAATTCGGCCTCGAGTGGCGGGCCAGCGAAATATCGACGTTCCGGGCGGGATATTCATACAATACCAGTCCGATCGAGAGTGCAGACGTGATGTTCAACATCCTCGCTCCAGGTGTCGTACAGCACCACTTCTCCGCGGGGGCCACCTACAAGCTTACCGAAAACATCGATATCGAGGTCGCGGGCATCTATGTGCCGGAGAGCACGGTCAGCGGAAGTGAACTGCCGTTCGTCGGCAATCCGGCTCACAACGTGAAGATCGGCATGGAGCAGTTCGACATCACAGTCGGCTTCAAATACAGGCTCGATTGAGCAGCGAAGTCTTCTCCGATTTGAATCGGGGGTGGGGAATTAGCAGCGGCTCTGGTCAGACGACCGGGCCGCTGCTTTCGCTTTCCAATCGGTCTGTGGTTCCAGATTTTTTTCAGGCAGCACAGTTGAAGCCTGCGGAGCAGAAATATTTTCGAACGGGCCAGACCGGATTCGCGTGGAGCGAAAGTGCGCATGATGGTTTGGACCAGGATTGCAAAAACGGGCCGGTTCGGATGAACCAGCCCGCTGAAATCGACAACCGCTGCGCCTTTTTCGCTCAAGGGCAGCCGGCAAACCCTTCGGAGGCCATCTTGGCCTCGTAAGCGGCCGTCACCTGCGCCCCTGGCGTCAAGGTTGATTTTACAGAATCCCAGTTCTCGGGTTTCAGGACGATGAACCAGCCCTTGTCGTAGGGATCGGAATTGGCAAGTGAGGGATTGCCTACGAGTTCGTCATTGACCGCAACGACGTCGCCGGCTGCTGCGGACTTTGCTGGACCGACCCACTTGCCGCTCTCGACGGTGGCGCAGCTTTTTCCGGCGCTGACCGAACGGCCGACCTTCTTCGGTGTGAAGGCGACGAGCTGGCCGGCCATGGCGGTCGCGACGCTGGTCATGCCCAGCTTAACGGTACCATCGCCCTGTTCGACGAACCAGATGTGGTTGTCGACGTCATAGAGCAGGTCGTCGGGAATGTTGCAGCCTTTGATGGTGGGCATGACATGGGCTCCGTAGTGTCAGTTACTTTGAAGAGTATAGCGCGGCGTGTTCAGATCGTTAAGCCGCGAATGCAGACCGACAACGGCAAATCACGCCCCAAGAATATCGTTCGTTCGAACCGGTTTCGCCGCACAGCAGAACTCTCCGAGGCCTGCGACCTGCATCTTGCCGCCGACGAAGAGGGCAAGATGCTTGGCGACGAGTGCGGCCAACCGAATACGCTTGGCGGTGTCGGGATGATCGGGCTCCAGCGTCACCAGATTATAGTGGTAGGCGAGTTCGCGGCATGTCTCGCGGCAGGCGTTGAACGAGGGATCGCCCTTGGCCCCCTGGCGATGCAGCGCCAGCAGCCGGAAGCCTTCCTTCTCTTCCTGCGTCGGTGTCTCGCCACGGGCGACAATCCAATGCTCAAGAACTTCTTCACCCAAACGGACGAGTTCGACCGCGGCTTCGGTTGCGGCATCGGGCGCCGAGGTTTCCTCAATCTGCTCGATTCGAGATTCGATCGCCGCGATAGATCTCATGTCAGTCCCTTTTCCACGAGGAAGGGGATCGATTCGGAGATGTTGGTATGGATGCCGAGCTTGCGCGGACCGATGCCGAGGGCCAATCCGAGCAACTGCGTGAAGTAGAGGATGCGAACGTTGGTCTTCTTGCCGAACCGTTTTTCGGCGCGGATCTGATGCATCTCCAGCCCGGAATGGCAGGTCGGGCATTCGGTGGCGATCACCTCTGCGCCGTTCGCCTCGGCTGCCTGCAGGATGTTGAGCACGAGTTTGGTCGACATATCGCTGTCGGAGAGCGTGTGTGCGCCGCCGCAGCAGGCGGTCTTCAGCGGGAACTCGACGTTCTCGGCCCCGGCAGCCGCCAGCAGATCGTCCATGAAGTGCGGCTTCGAGGTCGACTCGCTGCCCGGGCCCTGGTCTTTTTCCGGGAAGATATGGCGCGGGCGTACGTACATGCAGCCGTAATAGTTGGCGATCTTCAGGCCGGCGAGCTTGCCCTTGGTTCGCTCGCGCAATCCCTCTTCGCCGATCGTCTCCTTGATCCAATCGAGCGCGTGGATGGTTTCGGCCTGACCGGCTTCGTAGGTCTTGTGCCCGGCCTTCGCGGATATCTTCTCGACCACATCGCGGGAATTCTGGTCGTTGGCGAGGTCGTATTCGGCCTTCTTGAGGTTATGATAGCAGCCGTTACAGGGCGCCATCACGACATTATTGCGGGTCGCGTTGACCGCCTGGGAGAGGACGCGGCTCGACAGATAGGTCTGGATCTTGGGGTCGATATTCTTGACCTCCATCGCGCCGCAGCAGTTCCAGTCCTTCACGTCGCGCAGCTTGAGGCCGAGATTATGGGCGATCGCGCGCGTCGATACATCGTAGCCGTTTCCGGAACCCTCAAGCGCGCAACCAGGATAATATGCAACTTCGCGCAGCTGCTTGGCTCGCTCGGTGACGTCGACCATGTCTGGCGTTCCCCTTATTCGGCTGCGTGCAGCTTGCGCTGCGGTGGGTTGTCGTTGCTGGCAGCCCTCGAAGCGCCCGCGCCGAGGGCGGCCTTGTGGTGCTGCTCGACTTCGATGATGTAGTCCTGGATCGCCGCGCCGGCCTTCTTCCAACCGCGCGTGCGCGGATGAAACACGAAGCTCCAGGCGCTCTTCAGGCCCCACTTCATCGGCAATCGCGCGGCGATGTTCATGACGATCTGTTTCAGCCAGTCCTGCATCAGCGGCTGATTGGTCCGCTTCAGGAACTGCATGAGGACCTTGGTGTCCTCGATTCGGCCGTGCTCGACGATCTGCTCGGTGAAGATCTTGTCGAAGATCATCGAAGGCGATTCAGGCACGTGGCCTTTCATCTCCAGCCAGTGCGCAGTTGCCTTCATCACGCCTTCCGGCACGACATCGCGCGGGCAGGCATAAGTGCACTTGTTGCAGGATACGCACTGCCATATGAGATCCTTGTCGCGCAAGAGTTCGGATTCCATGCCGGTGCGGATCAGATAGATCCAGTAGCGCGGATTGAAGCGCGGTTCGATCGCATGAACGGTGCAGGAGTTCGTGCATGAGCCGCATTGCCAGCAGCGGTGGATATTTTCTCCCCCCGGCAGCGACGCGATTTCCTCTTCCATGGCCTCGTTGTAGTCGGCGATGACGCGGGTCTCGATGAAGGTCGACCAGTGCCCCGAAACATCGACGCCTTCGATGACGAGTTCATCGTGGGTCGTGATGTTCTCAGGACGGATCAGCGATTTTTCATGGATAGGCATGTCGCGCCGTCCTCAGGATAGAAGCTTGGTTGGCAGGACCGTCTCGGCGGTCCCATCGATCGTGCCGGACTTGCCCGGCCGTTTCCCTGCGACACGGTCGAGACCGATAATGCGACGGGTGTGTTCGAGAGGATCGCTATCGGATCCGAATTCCGTTTTCAGCCAGGCGCCGCCCTGCGCGTTGATGTAATCGCCGTAGACTTGCGCGCATAGGAGGTCGACGTGCCAGAGCATGTCGCGGAAGACGCCGTTGTCGGACAGGAACTGCGACAACTCCTCGCGCAAAACGAGGAATGTCTCGTAGCCGTCGGCAATGTCGATGACCATGTGGTCAACGTCGTCGCCGTGCCAGATCTCGCGAATGACACCGGAGTTCGTTTTCGTGTCCCAAACCCAGCGCTGCATCAGCGGGTAGTGTTCAGGCATCGCGTTGTGAAGAATCTCGGCGGCGAGATCGCGGGTGAATCGGTACTCCCTGACATCGGGGAAGGTCTTGACGAACGCCGCCACGGTCTTGTCGGCGTTCGCAGTGTCCGCGGCATCCTCAATGAGCGCGGCGATCGCCTCCCGCACCTTGGGCCAGCCCTGATCGTCGACCAGTCGCTTGAGACGCCGGCGAACGGTTGCCATCAATTGTACCAGTTGCTCGAATTCGGCGCGCACGACAGTGTCAGCCTTGCCTTCACCCAGCAGATCCTGGAAAACCTTCGACTTGAGCTTGACCGCCGCAACGAACTGCTCGATCCCGCCGACGGCCTCGGAGGCATTGACCAATGTCTCGAACGCAATGCGCAACTTCGGGCCGGACAGCTCGAGCACCGGCCGCTCTGGCGATATCGATGAGTTGGCAGCCATCCTGGCCATCGCGACGTCTACTCCGCTGCCTGCAGGGTGCTGTTGCCCGCGGCGGCTGCAATGGCGTTCAGGGCCGCTGCGTTCGCCTGCGCGATGCTATCGTCGATCGTTTCCGGGCCGATGGCCGCGCCGGCCACGAAAACTCCGGCGCGCGATGTCGCGCCCATGACGCCATAGGTGTCCTTGCGCTCAATGTAGCCGTGTCGATGCAGATCGACGCCGAACACCGCCGACAGGGTCATGTTGTCTACGTTGGGGTCCATGCCGATCGCGTGGACAACCATGTCGAAGGGGATCGTGATCGGGCGCTTCACCAGCGTATCTTCCCCCTTCACGATGAGCTGCTTGCCATCGCTCGTCACCTCGGCGATGCGCGCCTTGATGTACTTGACCTTGAACTCTTCCTGGCTCTTCCAATAGTAGTCCGACTCGTAGAGCCCATACGTGCGGATATCCATGTAATAGATGTAGACGTGGGTTTCGGGCAGTTCCTCGCGTATTTCCATGGCGAGGTTCGCCGATACGGTGCAGCAGATCTTCGAGCACCACTCGCGGCCGATCTGACGGTCGCGCGAGCCGACGCAAAGCAGGATCGCCACGCGCTTGGGCTTGCGGTTGTCGGATGGGCAGCGAACTCCCTTGCCGCTCGAGATCATCTGTTCGACCTGCGTGGTCGTTACGACGTCGGGAAACAGCCCGAAGCCCCACTCGGGCTTGTTGACGCTATCGAAATGGGTAAAGCCGGTGGTGAGGATCGCAGAACCGACCTCGGCACGGGTGCCATCGGAAAGTTCGGCGACGAAATTGCCCGGCGTGCCGTCAAAGGATTTGACCACCGTGTTGAGCTTCTTTTCGACCTTCGGATTGCTTTCGACGCGGCTGACCATGCCGCCGATCGCGTCCTTCGCCCACTGCCCCGATGGTACGAGCTTGGCGTAGCCCGACTGGATCGGAGCCCCACCGAGAATCGCGGTCTTCTCGACGAGCACGCTGCTATGGCCAACGCTTGCAGCAGCGTGGGCCGCTGCAAGGCCAGCAGGTCCGCCGCCGACGATCAGTATGGGCTTGCTCATCCTTAGTCCTTCGCACTTTCCAAATACGCGCGCGTCAACAAAACTGCGGGCGCTGACTACGATTTTGCGAGGGAGGGCCGTTCGAGTAGGAGAAAGAATAGCCGTTCCTCAGCGGCCCGGCCACGCCCGAAACTGGATGGGCCGGGAACCTCATGTCTTGTCCTCATTCCTCAGGCGGCGGCACCGGCACTTCCCGCTTTATCGGCCTGAAGCCGGGACCGCTCGTAATGCGCAGGCGCGGATCGTAAAGCTGGTCGGCAGCACCAGTCTGGATCTTCTCAAGATACGTCTCAAACTCTGCCTTCTTGGCCTGCCAATCGATGCCGAGCTTCTCCAGAAGCTTCTCGATCGGGCTTGCGTGCCAGTGGGTCTGAACGATCTTGTAGGGGTCGGCGCCGCACAGTAGCGCGGCGAGTTGGCAGTCGGCGAGGACTGGAAGCTCGACGGCCTTGCCTTCGCCACCCGCCCTGGAAATCCACTGGTTCTTGTCGAGGGTCGTGATGCATCCGGTATCGTGGCCGATCATCACGTCGGATTGGGCTTCCTCGACGGCGACGCGGATCTTGCGGTCGATTGCAAAGGACCGGGTGAATTCGCGCTCCGAAATGATGTGGCGGAAGCCGAAGCCGCAGCAATCATACCAAGTCTTGTAGTCTATCACCTGCGCGCCGAGCGCCTGGACGAGCCCCGTCGAAACGGCGACGCGATTTCCATCCAGAACCGTCTCGTCGTAGATCGCATCCTCCGGCACCATCTTGTAGACGTGGCAGGCCGGGTGGATCGTCGCGCGCACGTGGGAGGCGTCGATCTCCTGGTGGTTCTTGATCTCGTGGCGCATCACGTGCAACCACTCCGAGTAGTGTACCACCTCTTCGGGGATCAAGAGCTTGCCGTCGACGAGGCGACCGAGCTTGCCAAGGATCTTGGTGACGTTCTCGCGCAGCGTCGCGGAGTGAATGAGATAGCCGCGAACCTCCTTGTAATTGCCAAACGAGGTGCCGCAGTGGACGAGAGGGTAATAGTAACCCTCGGGCAGGCCCTGCGACTTGGCCGCGACGTAAGCCTGATGAAAGTTGCGCAGGAACACGGCCGCCAGGCTTTCCAGATTGCCGATGCCTGAGCCGTGGTAGTTCCACGCCGTGCAGCTCGTCTGGTCGGTCTCGTCGAGGTACTTGATGCCCATCTTGTTCATCAGCCAAAGCAGCGACACCGGATATCCGGGAATGTTGCCGCACTGGCCGCAGCTCTTGTGGTGCCAGAGCTGGGTCGTGGGAATTCGCTTCGTCCAGCCATAAAGCGTCTTGGCTTCAATCGGCTTGTGCTGGTCGGTGATGCGATGGACGACGATCTGGCCGTCCTTCTCGAGCTGCCACATCTCGTCGCGCACGTCGGCGACGCGATCCTTGTTAGTCAGCATCGAGCGCCGGTCGATTTTCTGTTCGACCCATGCCGTGGCGCGCTGGGCTTCCGTCGGGCTGAGGTTGGAGGGCCGCCATTCGCTGCCATGCCCGGTGAACTTTTCGCCCGGCTGGCCGGGGCGAGTGTCGTTATCGGTGGTCATCGTCAGCTCCTCAATTCGTTTCAAGCGTCAGTTACTGGTTTGGAAGCAGCCGCCGGCAAAGAAGCCCAGCCAACTCAATCCTCGTCTTCGTCTTCCTGTTCTTCCAGAAAGTCCGACCAGTCCTCTCGCTTCTCATCCATGATGTCGGTAATGACATCGAACAAGTTCTCGTCAATGCCTTCCAACTGGTTCAGAACGCCCGTCATTTCCCAGATCGTATAGAGTTCCACGGAGGTCTTGAGGTTCACTTCCCAGGCCGTCTCCGTCGTGTTGAGAGTTGCCATCGGGATTGCCTTGCGCAGCAGCTTCAAGGGCGCATCGACCTTGGAGATGTTAGGCCCCCAATCCGCGAAGTGCTGCGGGTTGATCATGTCGGGGGCGAGCTGGTTGCCGGTCGAGACCAGCTTCAGCATGACGCGGCTGAACGGGCGCAGCACGTCCTTGGCCGATTGCATCTGGTGCTTGATGGCAACCTCGCGCATCAGCATGACAAGGCCGCCCGGCGAGTTCTTGAAGGGGCAGCGCGCCGCGCAGGTGTAGCACTGCGCGCACGACCAGATTTTCTCCTGCATGGCATCGTAGATGCCTTCAAGGTTTTCGGTCCATAAAAGCTGCACGATCTCGCGGGGCGAGAAGTCGTAGTAGTGCGCGGCAGGGCACGTCGCGGTGCAGATGCCGCAGTTCAGGCAACCATTGAGTTCGTGATCGAAGCGGAGATCGGCCTGGAGATCCTGGAAGATCTCTTCGAGCTTGTCGCGCGGCACGATCGGCGCATCGCTCACCGGGTCGCCGATAAAGTCCTGGACTCTCGTGGCGGAACCATCAGCCATTAGCGGTGCCTCACCTGGACCAGAATTGGATCAATACGTCAGAACCTTGCAGTCGCCTTCCATGACCTCTTCGATGAGGTAGGCGCCACCGACGATGCCAGAGCACTCGGGGATCAGGTCGTTCTGGGTCATGTCGAAGAGATCGAGATTGGGCGAGCAACAGTAGAACTTCACGCCGGCCTCGTGCGCGTCCTTGATGAAATCATAGACGGTCTTCGGGCTGCCCTCTTTGACGACCAGCTTGTCTGCCACGCCCTTCTTCATCAGGCTGCCAGAAGTCGCCGTGCAGATCACTTCAACTTCGTAGTCCATCGCGGCTCCAACAGAAGCCTGGAAAAACGGAGCGCCCAGCTCCTCGCCATTGCGCGGATCGGTATTCGCCATCACGATCAGAAGTTTTTTGGCCAAGTTCGTTTCTCCTCCGCCACTGTCTGGTTCTTTAATAGCCGACAGAATGGTCATCGTTTTAGGGCGCTCAACAGGCCGCGCGTCACAGCCAACCTAGCCCGGCACAAATCCGCTTACAAGTAAATATTCGCATTCTTGAATACATTTCTTCGCCGGTCCGTCGGGTATTCACCCGGCAGCCGGTTCGAGGACGTCGGGTAACATCTATGTGTCCATCCAGCCTGTCAGTTCGATCACGCCGGTCATAATGGGCACCAGTGCATCCTCGATCTTTGGGCCAAAGGATGCAAGTGTCGGCAGGATGTCGGAGGTATTCGGCGGGACTTCGTCGAACTCCATGATCAGGTCCTCGATCATCGCGGGCCTCAGGCCGGGATGGGCGGCAAATCCGAATGCGTTCGGGCCAACCTGGAAAATGGCGGGCAAACCATCGCCGTCGATCGCCAGGATTTCCGCGTAATCGGGAGGGGCGGCATAATCGCGCCCATAGGTGATGATCGGGAATTCTGCCGGGAGACGACCGGCAAGGGCCCCGTCCTTGATCCGCCGGGCTGTGCCGACGGCCAGTGTCAGCGGTTTGACGACAGAACCGCCTTCGGCTGCAATCGCAAGGATCTGGCTTCCAAGGCCGAGCGCGAGCACGGGCTTTCCCGTCATCAGGCACGCCCGTGTGAGACGAACTTCTTCGTCCAATGACGGCAATAGCCGTTCTTGAGTTGCCGTTCCCCAGCACCCGCCGCCGACAAGGATGAGGCCGTCGCCGACGGTTGTAGAGTTCGGCAAACCGCCGCCGGTGGTGAAGGGGCGGTGGTAACCGAAGCGGATGCCGCGGCCCTCGAGGTGGTCCTCGATGTGGCCGAGCCATTCGGACTGGGTGTGCTGGACGACCGACAGAAACTTCATGACCCGGCCGCCACGGCGTTTTCAATCGCGGTTCTGAAATCGGCTGGCGCGATGGTCAGCAGATCCGGCTTGGCGAGGGTGAAGAAGCGGTCGACGCAAGCGCCGGCTTGGCTTGCGGGAACGCCGCGCAGTTGGGCTTCCAGATCGAGAACCATGCGTGGCGGCGTGACGAAGAAATCGCCGGTCAAGAGCACTTCGCGAAGCCGGCGTGCTTCGCCCTGGCCTTCAAGCCGCACAAAAGCGGAAACGCTGCCGCCAGGTGAGGTGGCGGTGGCCTCGAATACGTCTTCACGGCGTGGATCGTCGATTGAAAACACGAACTCGTCGGTGCCGATCTCTTCCTTCAGCCTGCGCAGCGCCAACGCCTCCTCCTCGGCTCTGGGCGTCAGATGGTCGAAATTCAGGCCGAATTTCGCCTGGAGGCCCGACAGCACGGCGCCGTGCACCTCCTCTATGCCGGGGGTGTGGCCAAGGAGGGCTTTGAGGGTCGTGACGCGCAACTCGGATTGGTCGAGGTCGCGCTTGGCGAGCTTGGGGGCGGGTATGTTGAGACAGGCCATCATGGCGGCCGGGTCGACGTCGACGAGAACGGTGCCCTGGTAGATGAGCGTGTCACCGTCGAAGTAACCGCCTGTTCCACTAAGCTTTTTCCCACCCACTTCAATGTCATTGCGTGGCCGGAAGCGCGCGTCGATGCCGAATGTGCGGGAAAGCCCGGCGGCAACGGCTTCGCATATGCTGGCGGTGTAGTCAGCAAGTGTGGGGAGCGGCAGCCGTTTGCGCGACAGGACAATCTCCCAGCCGACCTGGCCGCTGTCGAGATAGATGGCGCCGCCGCCGGTGATGCGGCGCACGATGCCGATGCCTTTGTTGGCGATGTGATCGAGCTTTAGTTCGTGGCTGACCGCCTGATGGCGCCCAACCAGCGCGGTCGGGGGAAAGCGCATGAATCGCACGGTGTCAGGCGAGCGGCCGGACTTGTGCAGGTCGATCAGCGCGTCGTCGAATGCGATCTGCAGGCGGCCGTCGCGGACACCGGTATCGATGACTCGGAAGTTGATTGACATTGGCTCGTGTTCCGGTTCCGACATTTGCTTCCCTTGGCTGCACGGTTCAGAGCAAATGTCGCAACCATGAGGAACACTCGGTACTCTGTGATTGGAGTGTAGCGTTTTCATCGGACGTTTGGTTGCGAGGCCGACCGCGAGCGGGTACCAAACGTCAGATGCGCTACACTAGGTACGCTCGATCTCGATTTCCTCGCCCTCGACGTAGGCTTCTCCCGGCTTCTCCATGCTGAGCTGGTTGCGTATTTTTCGCAGGTCGGCGGGCGCGGGCTGGAAGGGGTAGCTGGCGATGTTCGATGGCGGGCTGTCGCCATAGGGCCGATCGCAGGCGGATAGATCCTCGCGGAACTTGCCAGGGCAGCCGCTGGTGCGGAAGGCCAGACCCTGATCAACGATGGTCTCGAGTTCCGCCTTCGGTATGGCGAAATCGCTGACACGGCCAAGCTCATCGAATTTCATCTGTTCGACACGGACGCCGCGGTAGTCGATCAGATAGCGTGCGAGCTGTACCCGCCGCCACTGGTCGCGAGGCGTCGCCGGCAGGTGGTCCATCAGCGAGCCCTTCTCGGGGAAGAAGCAGAACATGTGGCTGTGGCCGCCCATGTCGACGAGGCGCTGCACGAGGCTCAGGACGTCGTGTTCGGTTTCGCCCATGCCGACGATGATGTGGGCTCCGAACTTCTGATCGCCGAAGATATCGCGCGCGTCCTCTAGTATTTCCCAGTACTTTGCCCAGGAATGTGGAGACTGGACGCCCTTACCGCGGGTGCGGTCGAAAATCGCGGGCGTAGCCGCGTCGAGCGCCACGGTGAAGATGTCGGCGCCGAGATCATGCAGCGTCTTCACATCATCGCGCGTCATCGTCGTCGGATTGGACAGAATGGATACCGGCACCGCGGCGGGGTCGATGCGATCGGTCCACTGCTTGAGGACGGTGACCGTATCGGCGTCCGAATTGGGGTGCGTGATCATCGAGATGCACATGCGGTGGAATGGCGTCTTGTCGCCATCGGCGGCGACTTTTTCCACTATCTGCGACATGGGGACCGCCGGCCAGTCGACGCGGATGAAGTTGCGGTCGGCATAGTCGCGCTCGGCCTCGCGGTGGCGGGCAAGACCGCAATAGGCGCAGTTGGCGCGGCAGCCTTCGGGATAGCTGAGCAGGAGGTTCAGGCAGCGGGTGCAGGAGCAGCCGTGCATCTTGCCCGACATCAGCCCAAGGGTGATGGCCGCGGCCGTTGACATTTGCACGTACTCGGGTGAGCGCATATGCGGTGCAAGCCGGTTGTTGTTGGGCAGATAGACGCCTTCCGGCGGTACGTTCGCCAGCTTGACCCGGCCGCCGTTCTTGGCTTCGCGCGGGGTTGGCGCGGGTGCGCGCGGGATCATCTCCTCGAGGGCGTTGAAATCGAGTCCACCGGACCCCGTGGCCGAGGGAATTGCGACTTCACGTTTCAAGCAGCTCATCTTGGATCCTCTTGAGCTTGTTCAGCAAAGTGTAGTTGGTGTCTAGCCAAAGGCGAGCTACAGATTTGCGGTGCGAACATGCGACAACAAAGACTTGAGTAGCGCGGCCACGGTCCATGGAAAGAACATCAGCCAGCTCCTTGTATGTGTTCCTCATTCCCTAGTTTCCGAGCCCTTTCCTGGAATCAAGCGCTACATCCAGAACACTACCCCGAACACGCGCTCGCCAACGGCCGAGCCTCAATGTTCCCGCCGATCTTGATCGAACAACAGGCATGCTGCTGCTCGAATGGCCGCCTGATCGTCTCGCACAGCGCGACCGCACCATCGGCCGGAAACGCGATCCCGTCGAGTCCGGCCATGACGGCATAGGCATCGGTGACCCGCTTGTGCATGCCAGCTGGACGGGCGCAGCCGAGGAGAACCTGCTTATTGGGAAGTCTGCGGCGGGCCTCGATGAAGATGCGACCGACGTCGCCCGTATCCGGGGTCACGAAGGTGCCGGGGCGGGCGTAGAACGGCATAACGACGACGAGTACCAGCGAATGAATGCCGTGGCGGGCGCAGATATCGAGCGCATTCGCCTCGCCGAGGATGCGGCCGTAATGCAGGCCGATGACGATGTGCGGGACCACTTCCATGCGCGTCGAGCATAAGGCGCTGAGCGTTGCCTCAAACTCGTCGACGGTGCGGTCGAGATGATAGACGTCGCGGATCGTTTCCTGAGAGCCGATGACATCCATCATGGCGGTGTCGACGCCGGCTCTCTCCATGGATCTGGCGCGCGTCTCGTCGAGCAGGGCGGAGTGAATCGCGACCTTGAGATTGGGAAAGTCGCGCTTGAGGCCTTCGACGACGGGTAGGTATTTCTCGTACTTTATCTCGTTTCGGCGGTTGGAGCCGCCCGACAGCAGGAAGCCCTGCAGATCCTGGAGCATGATGAGATCGCGCACCTTGCGGTCGAGCATTTCTGGGCTCGTTGCCGGAATCATCGGCTCCAGGATCTTGGCACGGCAATGGTCGCAGTCGAGCGCGCAGGCCCCTGCCGTTACCGAGAACGCCGGGAACGAATTCTTGCCGCAGCCCTTGATCTCGGAGGATGAATACTCTTTGAAGGTGGGGGTCGAAAACCGCATCGGACGGAGTGCGGCCAATTCTTCGGCGGCATTGCGCGGGTGGAGTGCAATCCGCTCCATCTCCGCTACGATGACTGGATCGAACTCGCCGTCCTCCAATGCCTCGATCGACTGGAGTTTCTGCATCCAATTCATCTAGCGCAGCTCCATCTTTGCTCGGTGCCGAGGCCTGCCGGGATCGCCTTGCATTCACACATCTGCATATACTAACGTAACTGGCGTCGCTGCCAAGGGCAAAAGAAGGATCGATACGTGGAGCGCATCGCCATCATCGGCATCGGCTGTCGCTTTCCTGGTGGCGCCGATGATGCGGTGAGTTTCTGGAATTTGCTCAGCGAAGAGTGCAGCAGAATAACCGAAATTCCCCCTGAGCGATGGAGCCTTGATGGCTTCTTCGATCCCCGGTCCGACCTTCCCGACAGATCCTATTCCAGGTGGGGCGGATTCTTAAGCGACATCCGCTCGTTCGACGCCGCCTACTTCGGCCTATCGCCACGCGAAGCCGATGCGATGGATCCGCAGCAGCGGTTGTTGCTGATGGCCGCCACGGAAGCGGTCTTCGATTCGCGGCTGCCCATGGAAGAGCTGCGAGGGCGCAATGCCGGTGTTTTCGTCGGCGTCTCCAACATCGACTACGCACTCCTGCAGCGCTATCGAACCGGCCACGGCGACCGTCACGCGGGCACCGGCACGGCGCTGTCGATTGTCGCCAACCGGGTTTCCAACCGGCTCGACCTCCGAGGCCCCAGCATGGGCGTCGACACGGCCTGCTCGTCGTCGCTCGTCGCCGTCGATACGGCGTGCTGGCACCTTGCGGGAGGCTCGTGCGACATCGCACTCGCGGGCGGGGTCAACGTGTTGTTCGACCCGCGCATGTTCATCACGTTCAGCCGCGCCCACATGCTGTCGCCGACGGGCAGGATCCGAGCGTTCGATGCCGCTGCCGACGGCTTCGTGCGCGGCGAAGGGGTGGGCGTCATCGTCTTGCGAAGGCTTGAGGATGCGCGGGCGGCTGGCGACCGAATCTATGCGGTGATCGATGCAACCGCGGTCAATCAGGACGGCCGCACCGGCGCCATCACCGAGCCCAGCCTCGAAGCACAGATGGCGATGATGCGCAGCCTCACCGCACGCGCAGGGGTTGCTCCAGCCTGTCTCGACTATGTCGAAGCGCACGGTACGGGCACCTTTGTCGGCGATCCGATCGAGGCCAAAGCGATCGGCACCGTCTTCGGCAGCTCCGCGAGGGACCGGCCGCTTCCGATAGGATCTGTCAAAACCAATATCGGGCACCTCGAACCGGCCGCCGGCATCGCCGGGCTGATCAAGACGGCGCTCGCGCTGTTCCACCGACGTATTCCCGCAAGCCTTGGATACGAGACGCCGAACCCCGCCATCGATTTCGACGCGCTGGGCATCGCGGTGGCGGACAAGCCGGTCGATTTCCCCGCCGGCGCGGAAACGTTGCGGGCGCTGGTCAACTCATTCGGATTTGGCGGCACCAACGCAGGCGTGCTGCTGAGCAGCGCCGAGGCGCATGGTCGGCCCGATCGCGGCCGTGTCCCTGTCGACGGTGCGGTTCCGGCAGCGGCGGTGGCCACTCCTACAGCCGTGCCACTGTCGGCTCCGACGCCCCAGCATCTGCAAAAATTCGCAGCCTGTCTCGCGCAGGAGATCGACTCTGGTTCTCTTAACGGACTGAGCGTTGTCGAGGTGGCCGCAGGAATCGCGGCCCAGCACGACCACGCCGAGCATCGCGCCGTCATCATCGCAACCACGCCGGACGAACTTCGTGAGAAGCTCGTGTGCCTCGCCGAAGGCCGTGCATGGCCGGCTGCTGACCGGCACGCACCGCCGGAGATCATCACGGGCAGGGCGCAGGCATCGCGCAAGATCGTTTTCACGATGACTGGCCAGGGCGGCCAGTGGTGGGCGATGGGCCGTGAACTTTTCGAGCGCGAGCCGGTGTTCCGCCAATCGATCGAGGCCTTCGACAGCGTCTTCAAGGAGATCGGCGGCTGGTCGGTGGTCGAGGTCCTGCTGGCCGATGAGGAGACCAGCAACATCCATGACGCCGCAATCACGCCGGCCGTGATGTTCGCGTTCCAGACGGGGCTTGCCGAAGTCTGGCGCGCGCGCGGCGTGCGGCCGGACATCGTTCTCGGCCACAGCTTCGGCGAGGTGACGGCGGCATATCTCGCAGGCGGCATCGGGCAGGCAGCTGTTGCCGGGCTCGTTACGCACCGCGGTCTCATCCGCGGCCATGTCGACCGGGTCGGCACGATGGCGGCCGTCGGTCTTGGGGCCGAGACCATCGAACCCATGCTGCCCGCGGACGGCAGCATCGAGATCGGCGGCTACAACTCACCGCACATGGTGACGCTGACCGGCGAGGAACGAGCCATCGACACACTTATCCAGCAAGTGAACGAAGCCGACCCGACCATCCTCACGCGCAAGCTGGCGCTCGACTTTGCCTACCATTCGAGTTGGTTCACACCCGTCGAGTACATCTTCAAAGCCGATGTCGGGGAACTGGAAACCGCACCCGCGAAGCTGCCCGTCATCTCGACGGTGACCGGTGACTTGAATGACCGCTTCGATGCCGACTACTGGTGGCAGAACCTGCGCTATCCGGTGCGCTATCAGCAGGCCGTCGAGCGCGCGCTGGAACTCGGCGGCGATACCTTCATCGAACTTGGCCCCCACCGCACCCTTTCGAGCATGACGGCGGCTTGCGCGGCGGCAAAAGGGCAGATGGTCACGACGGTCAGTTCGCTCGACAAGCGGTGGGGCGACCTGATGTCGGTCGCGGTGGCCACCGGCCAGCTCTATGTCGCGGGGGTGGACATCTGTTGGCCAGCCATTCAACCCGCCGGCGGGCGCAGGGTCACACTGCCGCGCCGGCCATGGATATTGCAGGAGTTATGGAGCGAGCCTGAAGAGGCAGCGCGCGTCATGCGCCCGCCGGCGGGACATCCGCTGCTTGGGCGGCGCGATGCTGGCCCGGTGCCGAGCTGGTCGAACGAGGTGAGCCTGACGACGCATGGGTATCTTGGCGACCACCGCCTCGAAGGCGAGTGCGTGTTTCCCGCCGCCGCCTATCTCGACATGCTCACGGCAGCAGCGCGCGAGGTTTTGGATTGCGAAGCGGTCGAGGTGATCGATATCGCTTTCCCGGCGGCGCTTTATATCGGGGCCGACGATGTCGTGCAGTTGCGGACCGCCTTCGATCGGGATCGGCGACGCCTGACGATCAGTTCCAGGTTGAGGGACGGCGCGCAGGACTGGCAACAGCGGAGCGAGGCGACAGTTTATCCGTTGCAGGCCGCAGCGGCAGACGAAATTCTCGCGCCGGTCGTCCAGGGCAAGGCAATCGAGCGGGCTGAATTCTACCGGGCGGCGGAAGCCAATGGCTTCGGCTGGGGCCCGCAGTTCCAGGGGCTTTACTCCATCCTCGCAGGACATGGCAGCGCTTCGGCACGGATCGTCATCGCGGAGGGGAGTTCCGGGGCGCCAGCGCCGTTCGTGTTGGATCCGAGAGCGGTCGATTGCGCATTACAGCTGATGCTTGCCTGTGATGGCAACTTCGGCTCGTCCGGCCTCGTTCCTGTCGGCATCGACCGGGTGGCCGTAACCGGGGCGCTTGCCAATGAGTGCCGCGCGGCGGCCTCGACACGGGCCACCGGCAAAGCCGTCATCGCCGACGTCGCGATTTCGTCCGGCCGGACGGCACCGGTTGTGACGATCAGCGGAATCAGGACGCGGGCCAACCGCGGCAAACAGGGGTTGGCGAAAAGCGATGTAACTGCGCTGCGCTTCTACGGGGAGTCGCTAGAGGCCATCGCAGTCGAGGCTTCCGGACAGGCCGGGGATGGAACATGGCTATTGTTTGGGGGCGACAACTGCGCGCTCTCAGGGCGCATCGGCGATGCACTGGCAATGCGTGGCGAGAAGGTCGCGATCCACTCCATCGATGCCGGCGCGGCCAAAGATCCTCGCACCTATCTCGACGCCTTTCGCACCTGCTTTGAACGCTCGCCCGTTTCCGGTATCGTCTTTGCGCTGCCGCTGTCGTATTCAGCCGATCGCAGCCTGGACGTTGCGGATGCGGCAACGTCCAACGTTATCGCGGCTACCTGGTTCGGCCAGGCCATCGCACAGCTTGCAGCCGACGAACCGTTACCGAGGATCAGTGTCCTCACACATAACGCCCGGACTTTCGGCGGGCAAGCGGCGATCAGTACAAGCGGCCTGGCGCAGTCCACACTTTATGGCCTGTTCCGCACAGTGGCGATGGAGGCGCCGGAGGCTTCACTGCAACTCATCGATCTCGACGATTCCGGGCTGCGCGATACAGGCGCCCTGATCGATACCCTCACATCGGCAAGCCGGGAGAGCGAACTCGCCATCCGCAGCGGCCGGATCTACGCAACGCGGCTCGGGGAGGTCGCCGAGCACGACCTGATCGCGTCGAAAGTGCCGCTGTCGAAGCTGGGGGGATCGCGCAACTTCAAGCTGCGTCACATCGGTGCGCCAGGCGCCGATGGCTTACGCTGGCAGGTCGCGCAGCACGCGCCTCTCGGGGCGGACGATGTTGGCGTCGAGGTGCGCGCGGCCGGTTTGAACTTCCGCGACGTGATGGCGGTGTCCGGACTGTTGCCGGAGCAGGCGGAGCCGACAGCAGCCATCGAAGCACTCGGGCTCGAGCTGTCCGGGGTCGTCGTGGCGCGCGGGGAAAACGTGAAGTCGCCTGACGTTGGCGATCACGTCTTCGGCATGGGACGAGGCGCGTTCCAGCGACGTGTCAACTGGCCGAGCCTCGCGCTGCATCGGGTTCCGGCCGGGGTTGCTCATTGCGAAGCGGCGGCGATCCCGTCCGCCTATCTGACCGCGCACCACGCGCTCAACAGGATCGCCCGCCTGGTGTCAGGCGAGAGCATTCTCATTCACAGCGCCACAGGCGGGGTCGGGCTGGCGGCAATTGCTCTGGCGCGGCGTGCTCGTGCGCGAATTCTCGCGACCGCAGGCAGCGAAGAAAAACGCGCCTACCTGAGAGGCCTCGGCATCGCGGATGTGTTTGATTCGCGCAGTCTCGGGTTCGCGGACGAGGTCATGCGTGCGACGGACGGCCTGGGCGTCGATGTCGTGCTCAATTCGCTGGGAGGCGCGTTCATCGGCAAGAGCCTCTCGTGCCTCGCCCCATACGGCCGCTTCCTCGAACTCGGCAAACGCGATGTCTATTGCGACAGTCCGCTGGGGCTTCGCGGGCTTCGCTCGAACGTCTCGTTCCATGTCATCGACCTCGCGGCACTGATCGCGGAACGCCCGCAGCTTGCCGCCGGCATGCTCGAGGACGTATCGGGCATGCTCGCCGGCGGTGAGATCGAAGCCCTGCCTGTGTCGCGCTACGGTGCTAGCGAGATCGGCGAAGCGTTTCGGCTGATGGCTGAGGCGAGACACATCGGCAAGGTCGTCGTCGATCTCGACGAACCGGAACTGCAGGTTGAAAGCGGCTTGCGGGAAGGTGCGCCGCTCGACCCTGAGGGAACGTATCTCGTGACCGGCGGCGTCAACGGCTTTGGCCGCGCGGTCGGGGAGTGGCTTAGTGCACGCGGCGCGGGCCGGGTCGTTCTGGCTTCGCGCAGCACGCAAACGACCCGGGCTCAGCAGTCGGAGCCGGCGAGGATCGAGACCCTTCGTCTCGACGTCACGGACGCGAGCGCTGTGGCAAACGCCATTCAGTCGATGGCCGCGGCCGACAAACCGCTGCGCGGTATCGTCCACGCCGCCGTCGCCTACGACGATGCGCTGCTGATGAACATGACGGCGAAACGAATCCGCCAGGTTCTGGCGCCGAAAATCGCGGGCGGGCTCAACCTGACGCGCGCCCTCGAAGGCTGTGGGGCGCGGCTCGACTTCTTCGTCTCGTTTTCCTCGCTCGCCCAGGTCGTCGGCTGGGCCGGGCAGTCCAACTATGCGGCCGCCAATAGCTTCCTCGAGGGGCTTGCACACTGGCAGAGATCGCGGGGAATCCCCGGCATCTGCATCAACTGGGGAGCACTCGAGGAAAGCGGCCATGTTGCCCGCAGCGAGAAGATGCAGAGCTATCTGGCGAGCGCGGGCTGGATCGGCATCAACAACGAAAGAGCACTTGCGGCGCTGGCCAAGGCGCTCGACTTCGACCAGCCGACGATGACGATCGCAGCGGCCGACTGGAAGCGGCTGGCGGTCGCTCATTCGATCCTGGCGCGATCG
>LOEV01000080.1 GCA_001516065.1 Alphaproteobacteria bacterium BRH_c36 | reverse complement strand
AAGCCGCCACCCCTGGCGGCCGCCGCGGCAGCCAACGGCAACGTCGCGATGTTCGCGTCTGCAACTTCCAGCGTGCCGCTGATGAGCGCCCCGGCCGCCGCCTTGGAGATATCCAGCGAAGCCTTTAGATCGCCGCCGATGACTGGGCGGCCACCGAACTCAAGGGTCAATTTGTTGCCACTGGCGCGAAATGTCGTCCGCGCGTCAGTTACCGCCATGTCGGCACCGATATCGAGCCGGCCCGTATTCAGGTCGATCGATCCCTCGATTCCCTCCAGCAGCGATAGGTCGAACGCACGGTCGGAGAAAATTTGCGGCGCGATCTCAGCCGACCCGCCGTCGGACAAGGCACCGGCTCCTGCCGCCTCACCCCCCGCGGCCTCTGCATGCGCCACTTGGACAGTCTCCGGTTGCGGACCGGGCTCGGAGAGAAGCGCCGCAAGTATTTTCGGCAAACTCGCGGAATCGGCAACGAGCCTGCCCTCGATTTTCCGCCGGGCCTCCTCCGCGATCGTAACGACCAAGCGGCCACCAACCCGGGCTCCGTTAAAATTGACGTCACGCGGCGTTATGGCGAACTGGCCGGGCGACCACGCCACGTCGGCCAGGCCATCGTAGCTGATCTTGCCGACCCCGCCCGGCGCATTGAGACCGGCCAGTCGCAGCATCCGGCGAATGTCACCGTCGCGCAATTGCAGCTCTCCCGACATCGTCGAAATTCCATTGCCGGAAAAGGTCGAACTGCCGTCGAACACCATCGAGATGCCGGAACTATCCAGGGTCATCAATGTAAGCAGGCTCTTCTCGGGCACCCCGACGGCCTTCACCAGCAGGCTGCCGGTATCGCCTCCCTTGCTGCCGGAGTCGGGCACCGACCGATCGCCAGCCAGACTCGCAATCAGCTGGCCGGTATCGGCAGCCTGCGAGTGCACTACGAAATCGACAGGAGCACCGCGCCAGGAGGCAATGCCGCCGTCAAGCGACAAGCGACCGGAAATCCGTCCCCCACCAGCACGTCCATCGAAACTGAAATCCGCAGCAGTCGGAAGCCGCGTCCCTAGATCAGCACGTCCAGCAACCCGGATCGGGGCAAATGCTGCGAAACGGTCGCGATCTGAAGGCGCCGCCGCATCACCGGCCCACAAATCCGCCAGCTTCCAAGCCGCCGCCCGGTCCTCGGCGCCGACAAGATAGTCGATCGCGCCCTTGGGCGATTTGCCCAGACCGTCGAGCGACCCGCTCACATCAGCGCTGAGACCTTCTTCCGTGACGAGTTTCAGCCGCGCGATATCGATGCGTCTGCCGCTCAATTTGATCTGAGCTTCGACGTCGGTGAGCGTTGTGGTACCATCCGTCAGCCGCCCGGCGCTGAGATCGAGATTGAGATCCAGCTGCTGAGCATCAAACCAGCCGGCGAGTCCGCCCTCGGCGGATTGTAACGCCGCCGTCTCCCCTGCCAAGTGCCCACTCTTCGCGGCAAGGACTACCGCCAGTGCCGGCATTTCGAGCTTCCCCAGACCAAACCAGCGCGTATCGATTTCATAGCCCTCCACCGTCAGATCGACCGCCCTGCGCTCGTCGTCCCAGGTCAGGCCGCCCCTGATCGGGACGCCTGAAAATTCCGCCACCGCCGATGTCAGGATGACCTGGTTCGACCCCAGCTGCATGCGCCCGCCGACGGAAAACGGCCCGTCGCTGATCAGCGACTTGGCGTCGTCCGAGCCGACGGCCCAGCGAATGATCTTGGCGGCGCTGACCCCGCCGATGAACAGATCGCCATCGAACACCGGCTCCCCATCCATGGCTTCCACCTTGCCGGAAAAATTGAGCCGCGCCCCGCCTGGAAGCAGTGCCCGCAAGGTCTTCAGTTGCAGCGGACCGCCCGCCCGCTCCATCGCCACAACGAGCCCGGCGACGCGATCTCCCCCAAGTTTGACTTGGTCGACTCGAAGGCGCGCCTTGACGTCGGTATTGCCGGGGAAGACATCGAGCAATCGCGTGATCAGCGCCCGCGCCGTCGGCAATGGCGCAGCCGTCGCACCTTTCCCTCCCCCGTTCTCTGCGCCCGCGTGCGAACCATCGGCCGACGCCGCTTGACCCGCCGAACCCTCCAGCGAACCCAGCATCAAATCAACGTCTAGCCACCGCGACGAGAGATCGAGATCCACCGTATGGCGGCTCGACCACAATGCCGTCATGCTGCCGGTCACGATCTGCGGCTGCGCGAAATCGTTGAAGGAAACCGTCAAGCCGGTAAGGTCGAGCAACTGGCCCTTGGCCGTCACGTCGGCGCGCGCCTCTGCAATGAGCGGCTTGCCGCCAGTGGCCAAAGCGTCTGCGACCCTCACCTTTGAAACGAGTTGGCCCGCGACACCGGGCAAATCCCACAGCCCTTGCACCAGTCCGTCGAACTTGTGATCGCTGGCCGTCTCGCCGCCGGACACGTGGGCGTTGATGCGGAACGACCCGTCCGCACCCGCTTCGGTGGTCGCAAGGCGCACATCGCTGGCGTTTCCGCCCACTGTCGCCGTACCGCGGAACGAATATGGGCCGGCCAGCGCCTGCGCAGTCAGTTCTCCGCTGATCTTTTCGACCCTGGCAAGTTCCCCCCCGCCTTCAATGCTGTACGATATGGCGCCATCCTCGATCAGCACCGAGTCGAGCTTTACGCCGGTCGGCACGAACGGCAGGGACTTGGCCTCGAGTAGCGAGCGCCAGTTGCCGAACCCGCTCGCATCTCCAGCCAGCGCGAGCACCGGGCGCTCCAGCTCGATCTTGTTGGCTTCGAAGGCGCCTTTCAGGAGCGGCGGCACCGCCAGCCACATTTTGAAACTCTGGGTTCTGAACAGCGGCGCGCCCGCGATACCCGTCGTATCGGCAATCCGCAGGTCTTCGAACAAGAGATAGGGCGCCGGCAGCAGGCGTACGTTGACACTGCCGCCGACGCGCACCCGGCGGCCGAGAACGCGCGTCGCCTCCTCTTCGAAGACGCCGCGATAGCTGTTCCAGTCGACGAAATAGGGTCCCGCGAAAAGTAGCGCGAAGATTGCGATCAGCAGGCCGCCGAGCCACATCAGGAATGTGTTCAATTCCGCCTCCAGTCCTCATCGCGGCCGGAAATGACGGCGCAGCCGATCATGCACGGCCCGACTGCCGCACCCGCACAGGCTCTTCGCCGCCTCACGCTCCCTCCGGAACGACATCTGCCGAACTCCCTCGAACCCCACTTATCGCATAACAATGCCGGGATTGGGACAGCCTTTTTGTTGCACTGCGTAATAACTCGCGAGGGGTTATGCTAGTTTCGACCAAACCCGTCTCCTCGACGCTGCAGCCATCCCGGCGCTAAGAGCATGAGAGCGGGTTGCGAGGGAGGGACACGGGCAGGGGAATGCAACAGGAAAAAGACGACGCCGGCCTCGGGGGTGCGCAAGGTGGTATAGAGGGAGCCGATGGCAAATCCGGCCGCACGCCTGCAGGAACAGCAACTAAAGCGCGCCTGTCGGCGCTTCTTGCCGAGGTTAAGCACCTCTTCGATGCCCGTTTCGGCGTCAACATCCGCGACTTCCTCGCCGATCGCCAGATGTTGGTGTGGCTGCTGGCGCTGGCTATCAGCATCCTCGTCGCCTATGCGGCTATCGGTTTTCGTCTTCTGATCGGTATTCTCCAGGTGCCCTGGCTTGGAACCAGCAGCGAGAACGTCGCCAGCGCCGCCTCCAACCTTCCGTTCTGGGTGATTCTGGCGGCCCCCGCGATCGGCGGCGTCCTCGTCGGCTTCCTGCTCGAAAAATACATGCCAGGCCGCCGCGCCCACGGCGTCGCCGATGTGATCGAGGCCCGTGCCCTGCATAATTCCCACATTGATCCGAAGGTCGGCTTTCTCAGCGCGTTGTTGTCGGCGATCTCGATCGGCGCAGGCGCCAGCGTCGGCCGCGAAGGCCCCATCGTGCATCTCGGCGCATCGATTGCCGCGATGATGGAAGACTTCTTCAAGCTCTCGCAGGGCGCACGGCGCACGCTACTGGCTTGCGGAGTAGCTGCCGCCGTGTCCGCATCCTTCAACGCGCCGATCGCCGGCGTCCTCTTCGCCCACGAGGTCATCCTTACGCATTACGCTTTCCGCGCCCTGGTCCCGGTCGTCATCGCCAGCGTCACCGCCGCCGTCATCTCACGCATCCACTTCGGCGACGCGACCACCTTCCTGATCCCCGAATATTCGATAACGTCCTATTGGGAGTTCCCGGCGTTCGCGTTGCTCGGGCTGACCTGCGCCGCCGTTGCCATCGTTTTCGAGGTCGCATTGATGGCGACAGATCGCGTATCGTGGCGCTTCGAGATGCCGTTATGGGTGCGCACCGGCCTCGGCGGCCTGATGGTCGGGGCAATTGGGGTTTTCTTTCCCCAGGTACTCGGCGTCGGCTACGAAGCCACCAACGAAGCCCTGCAACGCGAGCTGCCGCTGATCCTGCTTCTGTCGCTGATTGTCGCTAAGACGGCGGCGACTGCCATCTCGCTGGCGAGCCGCTTTGCCGGGGGCATCTTCTCGCCCTCCCTTTATCTGGGCGCCATGACCGGCTCCGCATTCGGCCTGATCGCGACATCCGTCTTTCCCGAGATAGGATCCAGCCACGGCCTTTACGCCATTCTCGGTATGGGCGCGGTCGCCGCCAGCGTGCTCGGGGCGCCGTTGTCGACCACGCTGATCGTCTTTGAATTGACCGGCGGCTATACGATGACGATTGCCCTCCTGCTCACCGTCTCGATCGCCGTCGGCGTGACGCAGGCCTTCCTCGGCCATTCGCTATTCTATTGGCAGCTTGGCAGGCGCGGGCTTTTCCTCCAGGAAGGCCCGCACAAATCCATTCAGCGGCGTCTGCGCGTCGATGCCTTCATGACCCCTGTCGATCCTGATGCAGATCCTGTCCACATCGAGGGCACCGCAACCCCCTGGCTGTTGGCAACCGACACCCTTGAACGCGCACTGCGCGAATTCGACCGCTCGGGAACCCCGCGCATCGTCGTCGTCTCATCGGCCGATCCGACGCTGGTCATCGGCCATGCCGACCGCCTCAAAGCCCTAAACCTCTTCAACAAGGCCTTGATCGACGCCGCGGTCGAGGAGCATCGTTGAAGTACCGATCCGTCGCGGCAAGTCACGCGAGCGCCCAGCCGAACCGAACGGAATGATTTCAAAGTGTCCTGGGTGCCGGCCTTCGCCGACATGACGGCACAGGGTAAGTCTACGTTCTCGTCCACCAACGTACCGGTTCACCACCAAGTCGTTCGTCCTCCGACGGCAGAAACAAAATCGCGCCACTCTCGAGATCGAAAAGGTTCAACCATTCAGGATTACATTTTTCAATGAGCCGCATTTTCCAGAGCCGTTGCCATTCCTTACAGCTGCTTTTCTCGGCGGATTGCTGCCTCCATCGTTTTGTGCATTTCGTACTATACGAGCAGCTTGACATTATGAGTTTTGGTGAACCCCGTGATCAGTCCCTGATCATGCTGTGCCATTCGTTGATGCAAAGTGCTTGTCACACCGATATACAGCGTTCCGTTTGGCTTGCTTGCCAGTATGTAGACGCAAGGGCATTTCATCGACGTCCTCCCAGCATCCGTCACCCCGGCGAAGGCCGGGGCCCAGACACGGTACGGAAATCCGGCACAGCACCCCAAATTCGCAGGCTCTCTTCCCCCGCTCAAGCCACCTCCACTGCCCGGTACTGCTCCATGGCTCCGACCGGAGGATAAACCTCATCCATCGGCAGCGAGCGGCCATTCTCCTGCACGATGCGGCAGTGATAGCGCTTCAACGCGCGCGGATGCTGCACGCCGCACGAATGCGCAATCGTCCCCACCCCCTTGCGGATGCCATCGACGAAATTCTTCACGCGCACCGCCTTGTCTTCAGGGTCGAGGCCGCGCTGCAAGCGGCGATCGTGCGTGGTAATTCCCGTCGGGCAGGTATTTTTGTTGCATTTCATCGCCTGGATACAGCCCAGCGCGAACATGAACCCACGCGCTGAGACAACCACGTCGGCACCGGCGCAATAGGCCCATGCAACGTCGGCGGGAATGATGAGCTTGCCCGACGCAATCACGCGGATGCGCTGCCTCAAACCGTATTTGTCGAGAATATCGACGACCATCGGCAGCGCTTCGCGCAATGGCAATCCGACGTGATCCATCAGTGCCATTGGGGCCGCTCCCGTTCCGCCATCGCCACCATCGATGGTGATGAAGTCCGGTCCGCACGCCTCCCCCCGGCGATGCATTTCCTCGCACAACTTTTCAAGCCAGCCGTACGCGCCGACCACGGTCTTGAAGCCGGTCGGCTTGCCCGTTATGTCGCGGATCGCCGTCAGGTAGTCGAGGAGCTGACCAACGTTGTCGATTTCGGGATGCCGGTTCGGCGAAATCGACGGCACGCCCACCGGAATGCCGCGAATTGCAGAGATCTCAGGCGTAACCTTGGCCGCCGGCAGGATACCGCCCTTGCCAGGTTTCGCACCCTGGCTCATTTTCAGCTCAAACATCTTCACTTGGCGCAGATCGGCTATCGCCTTCAACTTCACCGGATCGAGCTTCCCGTCGAGATCCCTGACACCGTACTTC
>LOEV01000079.1 GCA_001516065.1 Alphaproteobacteria bacterium BRH_c36 | reverse complement strand
TGGTGAAGAGGCCGAGCACGCCGGGATCGACGTAGCCGATGAGCGCGTCGCGGCCCGGACGGACAGCCCCGACGATTCGGCTGCGGAGGCCGTGGCGAAGCCGGCGCCCAGCATTGCCGAAGGCGGAACGCCGGTACCGGATTCGGCACTGTCGGCGGAAGAGCTCGATCAACTGACTGCCGATATCATTGCGGCTCTAAAGACCGTCTATGATCCAGAAATTCCTTCCGACATCTATGAGATCGGGCTGATCTACCGGATCGATGTCGGCGACGAGCGAGAGGTCGATATCGACATGACGCTGACGGCGCCGGGTTGTCCGGTAGCCGGTGAGATGCCGGGCTGGGTTGAGAACGCGGTCAACGCCGTCCCGGGTGTCAGTCGCGTCAAGGTCAACCTCGTCTTCGATCCGCCCTGGGACATGAGCCGCATGTCGGACGAAGCCCGCCTTGCCATCGGCATGTTTTGATATCCGCCGACTATCAGCTATTGGCTGAGGCGGACCATTTGGTCGCGGACCTTCTCGCCGATGTCGACGAATGCGGACAATACCCCGCTCTGAATGTCGATGGCATCGTAGAAGCGGCCGGGGCCCGCGCAGTCGCCGAGCAGGGTCTTGGTGTGCTCGTCGGATAGATCGTAGCCGATCGTGTAGAGTTTGACCTGCCGCGCCTTCATGCCGGAACAAAGGGTCAAGAGATTGTTTTCGGCGTGGGCTGTCGACCGGGTCGAATCCGGACCCCAGCCAGGTGCGGTCTGCATTCCGTCGGTCAGGATGATGGCAACCTTGATGGTTTGGTCAGGATTGTATGGGTTGGCGCCACCGAAAACGCCGGTGGGCGATATAACCTGCCAGCCGATCTCGGTGCCGGCCGCGATGTGAGTCCACTGGTAGGGTTGCATCGCGCTGATCTTGGCCTTCACTCCGGCGGCATCGGTTGTCAGCGGCACGACGTCGAGCTTGGCCGCTCCCATGTCTGAACAGTTGTGCCCACTTGTGACTTCGCCCCATTTGGCGTCGTTGTTGCCATTGGGCGAGGTCTCCTCGCCGTTGTAGGGCGAGCGGCGATCCTGGGTGCAGCCGGTATAGCTGACATCGCTTCGGATCGCCCACGTCGGCAGGTTTGCCTTGACCATCGCAGCGAAGGGAACGACGCCGAATTTGGCCCGTTTGTTGGCGCCTTTCAGCGAAATGGTGTCAATCAGCTGGATAGCGGCATCGCGCATGCGGACGTACTTCTGGCTCGCTATCATTGAATCCGAGTAATCGAGAACCAGCACGACTTCGGCTTCGAGAAGGCGTGGGATCGGCACCTTGACGTCGGTTGTCAAGTTCAGTTCGGAATATCCAAAGAGGGGCAGGATATGGGTTCGCAGCTGCCGGGTTGCCGTCGCAACGACGTTTTTCTGCTGGTTCGAACCGTTGTCTTCGACCGATAGGCTGAACGTGGCGCTGCTCACATCGGCGTAATTCGCATTGAAGACGCTGGCTGCACGCTGCTTGCGTTCGGCTTCGGTGGCATCAAGCAGGATTGCCGCTGCCAAAGCTGCCGAATCGGTGGATTTCTGCAGTTTGTCACGGTGCGAGTATGCGAGTCCGAAGTCGACGGCGGCGGCGATCGTGCCGAACATTACCATCAGCGAGAGGGCGAACATAGGCAGGATGCTGCCGGCTTCCGAGCGCAGGGCTGAGATGAAACTGCCTTGAACGTGCCGGATTATCGTTTGCATATTTTTCTGGCTCTTGGGGCGCATCGGCCAGACAGCTGGAGGCCCGGGGACCCTCATCATGGGAAACTTGCGTTAATTTTCGCCTATCCTGAGCTCTCTTCCCCCACCATTTTCACCGCCGACCGGTGCAGTTTTTCTTAAATTCGTCAGCGTTCGGGTGATCAAACCGGAAGCTGGAAAAGGGAACCTTGTAGTTTGCTATGCTTTGTTACGTTTCGGGGCCGGTTTCCCATGCCGCAAACGTGGGGTAGAGTCGGCTGAAGAAACAGGCTCGGATCCCCTATGGCGGAGTTGCAAATGGCAGAGACACGAACGGCGCTCGTAACTGGAGGCAATCGCGGTATCGGTCTCGAAATCTCGCGCCAGCTGGCCCGGCTCGGGGTGCTGACTGCGATCGGGTCGCGCGACAAGGCAAAGGGCGAAGCGGCAGCTTCAGAGCTGAGGGCCGAAGGTCTGGAGCCGGCCGTCGTCGAATTGGACGTCACTAGCAGCGAAAGCGTGCAGGCTGCGGTGGCGCAGACCTGCCACCTGTTCGGCCGTATCGACATCCTGGTCAACAACGCTGGTGTGTTGGAGGGTTCGGCGGCAGCCGGAGGGGCAACGAACGTTGCCAACGTCCCGATCGAAGAAGTGCTGTCGACACTCGATGCCAACACCGTTGGCCCGCTGCGGATGATCCAGGCGGTGCTGCCATTCATGCAGAAGGAAGACTACGGCCGCATCGTCAATATCTCGTCGACGCTTGGGCAGCTTGCTGAAATGGGCGGTGGCTACACCTCCTACAGGCTCTCCAAGACTGCGCTCAATGCGCTGACGCGGACTGCGGCGGGCGACATCGGGCCAGGCAACATCAAGGTCAACTCCATGTGTCCGGGCTGGGTCCGGACTGATATGGGCGGCCCGAACGCCACGCGATCCGTCACGGAGGGAGCCGAGACTGCGATCTGGCTGGCAACACTCGAAGACGACGGACCGACCGGCGGCTTCTTTCGCGACAAGAAGCCGATCGGCTGGTGAACTTCGCACCGGCCTCGCGGCGGTGAACTCGTGATGGCCGGCCAAGTTGCGGCGGCTTGTGAAGGGGGCGCCGGATGGCCCATGCGTTGAGGCTGTTTGCCGGACCGCTGATGGCGATGCGAGTCTTTGAACAGGCCTCGCCGCACGCTCGTATATTTGCATTGAGGCCGGCAAGCGATCTGTTTGTCGTGCCTCTCGATGACGCTGTGCAGGACGATCTGCACAGACTCGCGGGAACCGGCGACTGGCTGGAGGAAGGTCCGCGGATTTCAACCGGGGACATGGCCTTTGCGGCCCGCGCCTCGCAGGGGGCGGCGGTCGCCTATCTTGAAACGCATTATTCCGGCGGGGCCGGTGAACAAAGCGCGGTGCTGTGGAAGGATGGCCGGCTTGTGCTGGGCCCATTGACCATGGCTCTGACGGCTGCGCGCCGGCCGCGCTCGCTCTGGCCGGTCAACGCCGCATTGCGCGGGCTTGGCGTCAGAACAGAGGGACCGCAGTTCGCCGACGAGTTCGACGCCTTTGGGCTTGGTGAATACCGGTCCCACGACGACATTGCGGCAGATGCGCTATTCGTGCCCCCGAGAACCGCTCTATAGCCCACGGACCAAATTGCCGACCATCAATGTCAGGTAGGCCGTCATGGCCAGCCAGAAATTCTGATGTGGAATGTAGCGCGGGACCGGGATGAAACCCATCTGGGAGATCAGCGCGAGAACGGCGAGGATCAAGGAGATCAGGAATATGACGATGGTCGGTGGGTTGAGACGCATGGCCACTCCTCAATGGTGAGCTTCATCGTCCTCAGTTCAAGGACGGACTATGCGGGATTTATCCGACGCCGACGCCCCTGTCCAGCTACAGCAGCCTTTCTCATGACGGCAACCGGCAAAAGATGGCGTTCAACGGCGCTGGGCAGCAATTGCGCAATCAGAGTTCGCGGGGACGGTCCGACAGGCGCACGAAGCCGAGCAGTTCTTCCTCACCATCGAGCAGGAGGTGAATGGGTTTACCGACCGTGCCAACCGGATACAGGGTTACGATAAGCGTCGACTTGCCGAGTGATGCGTTGCCCGCCGCAGCGCCGCCGATGCCGGCCCCGGTTTTCACGGCGACGATCTCCAGCACCTGTTCGACGCCTTTCAGCGTAAGCTTGACGCGGTCACCGAGAGCGACTTGGGGGGAGGCGTTCCAGGTTGCGGGCGTCGCACCGCTCGTGCTCAGGTCGCCCAGCCAATAGTCTTCACTCGCCGCGACAGGATGGTCGTGTTTTGCACCGCCGCGATCGAGATCACGCGCCGCGACGTTCCTTGATTCGAAGGCAGTCTCGAATTGCATGCGGAGCAGATCATCGCCGCTCATGAACAAGGATGCCAAAGCGGCTAATCCGGCCGTCGCAGCGAGGGCGAGCCGCAATCCGGTCGTCTGCTTTACGGTGCCGGGCATGGCGAGGTGCTCCTAAGCTGGCTTCGGGCAGTGCTGGCTCAAGCGCGCCAACACGATCGGGTGCTTACTGGCACTATATGGGCAAACATTACAAAATCCCAAGGTGAGCCGACCAGCATGTTTATAACCGGCGCCGGCGCACGAGCGCCTGGCCCTGCCACAACCGGCGAAACAGCGCCAGATTGAACGCGTAAAGCATGGCAAAGACGATGGCCATGACGGATAGGGCAGTCCAGCCATGGGTGAAACGGAACGGGTTAACATCGTTCTGCGGGGCCTGAGGTGCCGGTGTTGACCGCATGGCCAATGGGCTCTTTCCCGAATAAAATTGGCTCTTTCCCGCCGAATAATCAGCCGCATTGGCGTTGATGGAAAGGACCTGACCGACTTCGGGCAGGTTACGGGGCGCCTGACCATCGAGCAGAAGGACCGCGAGCAGAGAATAAATCGCTAGCCCGACCAGAATGTCGAGACCAAATCGGCGAAGATCACCGAGTATTCCCGTTTCCATCGCTCTACCCTCCTCCTGCATCGTATTCCATGTCAGGGTATTCGGTGCCGGCGAATCCTCCTGACACTGCAAGGAAAGACTGAGGGTGTGGCGCGGCAAGGTCGGGAATGTGGCAGGCTCGGGTCTTTCGCCGTCACGGTCGAAGTGGCAGGAGGAGTGTGGCTGACTGGTCGCAGGGCCGCCGACCAAGGATCTGGTTGCGGGCCAGCTTGACCAGCGGTAGCTTGCCGCCGTTTCCCGTGCCGCAGCGCGCTACGGCCGTGCGCGAGGGTATTCCGTCTTGTCCCGAGTTGTTCTCGCCCCATGTAGAAAGGCCACGACCCATGGGTTTCCTTGCCGACAGCCTGAACCGTATCCAGCCGTCCGCCACGATTGCCGTTTCGACGAAAGCGCGCGCCCTCAAGGCCGAGGGCCGGGACATCATCTCGCTTGGTGCGGGTGAACCGGACTTCGATACGCCCGAGAACATCAAGGACGCGGCCAAACGGGCGATGGACGAAGGCAAGACCGGCTACACCGACGTCGACGGGATACCGGAATTGAAGGATGCCATCATCGCCAAATTCAAGCGCGACAACGGCTTGAATTATACGCGGAGCCAGATTTCGGTCGGCACCGGCGGCAAGCAGGTGCTCTACAACGCTCTGATGGCGACGATCAATCCGGGCGACGAAGTCATCATCCCGACGCCGTGCTGGGTGTCGTATGCCGATATCGTGCAGCTGGGCGGCGGCAAGCCGGTGTTCGTTCCAACAACCATGGAGAACGGCTTCCGGTTGCAGCCCGAAGCGCTCGAAGCCGCGATCACGCCGACCACGAAGTGGTTCTTGTTCAATTCACCTTCGAACCCGTCGGGAGCCGCCTACTCGCGCGCCGATCTGAAGAAGTTGACGGACGTTCTCCTGCGCCACGAAAACGTGTGGGTGTTGACGGACGATATGTACGAGCACCTGATCTACGACGGCAACGTTTTCTGCACGCCGGTCGAAGTGGAACCAGGACTGTTCGACCGCACCTTGACCATGAACGGGCTCTCGAAGGCCTACTGTATGACGGGCTGGCGGCTCGGCTATGGCGGCGGTCCTGAAAAGCTCATCAGCGCGATGCGCAAGCTGCAGTCGCAGTCGACATCGAACCCGTGCTCGATCACGCAGTGGGCGGGGGTGGAGGCGCTGAACGGCCCGCAGTACTTCATCGCCGAACACAACAAGATCTTCATCGAGCGGCGCGATCTCGTCGTGTCGATGCTAAACCAGGCCAAGGGTCTCACCTGCACCAAGCCGGAAGGTGCTTTCTACGTCTACCCGTCGTGCGCGGGGGCCATCGGCAAGACGAGTTCGGGCGGTAGGAAGATCGAGACCGACGAGGACTTCGTGACCGCGCTTCTGGAAGAAGAGGGCGTTGCGTGCGTGCATGGCGCCGCGTTCGAAAGTTCGCCGGCGTTCCGCATTTCGTATGCGACATCGACGGAAGCGCTGAAGGAAGCTTGCGAGCGCATCCAGCGGTTCTGTGGCGGACTGAAGTAGGCAACACGCTAAGGCTTGTTGGCGGCGTGCCTGCCGACGAATTCGGTGACTTCGAGGCGCATGGGGCGCATGCGGCCGTCGGGATAGAAGCGTTTGAAGTAGACTAGCCGGCGGTCCGCCGCTCCTCCGGTGCCAGCAACGCCAGCGAGGCCCATGGTCACGCCGGCGCCGGCGCCGGAGTAGTTGACGGTATCGATGCCGCTGCCGCCGTTCATCGTGTCGGCGCCGGTGCCGGGTCGAAACGTATCGTTGCCGCCACCGCCTCGCACGGTGTCGTTGCCGGTGGCAGCCGTCATGATGTCGTTGCCAGCGCTCCCGTTCATGGTGTCGTTGCCGCCACCGCCGTTCATGGTGTCGTTGCCGCCACCGCCGTTCATGTTGTCGTTGCCGGCCTGGCCGAACATGTTGTCCCTGCCGCCCTGGCCGAGCATTCGGTCGTTTCCGGCGTTGCCCCGCATAACGTCGTTGCCGCCGCCGCCGAGCATGCGATCGTTGCCGGCGCCGCCGTTCATGATATCGATGCCGGCTCCGCCGTTCATGAAGTCATTTCCGGCCAGTCCGTTGAGTGTGTCGTTGCCGCCGAGACCGAAAATCTGGTCGATCCCATTGGTGCCGAACAAATCGTTATTGAGGTAAGTGCATCCAGCCGACGGGGCTCCCCGGTCAGAAATGCGAAGCGTGAAAACGAAAACCCCCGCGACCCTGGGTCGAACCCATGAGGCGCGGGGGAGAGCGGCCGCTTCGTTGAGGAGGCAACGGTGAAGCAGCCGAATTAGAAACCGAGATTCAGCGCTTGGCGCACTGGGCGAGCTGCTTGTCGCGTTCCTGGGCGGCGGCTTTCCATTCGTCGGGCGCGACGCCCTTGCACCACTCGAGATGGCGGCCGAGGTCGGCATGCCAGGCCACGCCTTCGAAGCCGCATTTCAGGTGCTCGTTATCCTGCTGCTGCTTGAGGGCCGTTGCAGCATACCACTGGCACGTCGTCTGGGCGTGGGCGGTTGCGACAATACCGATCTGCGCTGCAATGGCGGCGGCTGCGATAAGAGCTTTGCGTGTCGAGTGCACCGTAGTTATCTCCTTCCTCGGCTCTGGCTGGCGGCTGCCGGCCATTCGAGCCCCCCCTTTGCTTCGGACCGGGTGTCCCTGTCCGCCACTTTATCCATCTAACGCCGCTTGAGATCTGAGAAAGCGTTGCGATGAAGTATTGTTTTCCGTGGCGGAATGCGAAAAAGCATCACTTCATGACGCCAAACTAGCAAGAGCGAAATGAACCGGCACTGAATGGCCTCAGACGCCGGTCAATGAGCCATCTGCCGCGAATTCCCAATACCTTACAATATGTTATTCCGCAGCGGCAGAACTGTGGAAGCTTTCGGCCAGGGCGGTGCGCCAGGGTTCTGCATAACGTTGGTTACTGCAGCCGGCGAGAAGTTCGCCAGGTTGAAGGCACGGATAGAGGTCGGCGTAGGTGATGTATTCCTGCTGGGAAACCCGCCGATAGATATGGCGCGGTCCAAGCCGGGAGGGGGTATCGAGTCCGGCTGCTGCAATGAGATCAGCCATGGCTTCGATTGTGGCTGCGTGGAAATTGGCGACTCGCACTGACTTGTCCGCGACGACGATGGCGCGCTGCCGCGATGGGTCCTGACTGGTGACACCGACTGGGCACTTGCCGGTATGGCAGGCCTGGGCCTGGATACAGCCAACCGCGAACATGAAACCGCGTGCCGCATTGCAGAAGTCGGCGCCAAGGGCTATGGCGCGGACCATATCGAAACCGGTTATGATCTTACCGCTCGCTCCGATGCGAACGCGGTCTCTGATCCCGGCGCCGACGAGCGTGTTGTGGACGAAGGAAAGACCGTCTCGAAGCGGCATGCCGACGTGATCAACAAATTCAAGGGGCGCTGCACCGGTGCCGCCTTCCGAGCCGTCGACAACGATGAAATCGGGCGTAGTTCCTGTCTCCAGCATGGCCTTGACGAGCGACATGAACTCCCGGGGATGCCCGACACAGAGCTTGAAACCGACGGGCTTGCCCGCCGACAGCTCACGCAGTTTTTCGATGAAGCGCATCATGGCGATGGGGGTCGAGAAGGCGCTGTGGCTGGCCGGCGATATGCAGTCGCGATCCATCGGTATGCCGCGTGCCTGCGCGATTTCGAAGCTGATCTTTTCTTTTGGAAGCACGCCGCCATGGCCGGGTTTGGCGCCTTGCTGAGCTTTATTTCGATCATCCTGATCTGGTCGAGGGCGGCGGTTTGCGCGAATCGTTCGGGGCAAAACAAGCCGTCCGCGTTGCGGCAACCGAAATACCCAGAACCGATCTGCCAAACGAGATCGCCGCCCTGGAGATGATATCGGCTGACGGATCCCTCGCCGGTGGTGTGGGCAAAGCCGCCGCGCTTGGCGCCAAGGTTCATCGACGAAATCGCGTTCGCACTCAACGCACCAAAGCTCATGCCGGAGATGTTGAGCAACGACGCCGAGTACGGCTGCTTGCAACTGCCGCCGCCGATTTGGGTGCGCAAAGGCACCAGCGAAGCCGACGTGGGCGCGATCGAATGCGTCAGCCATTCGAAGCTGTCCTGGTAAACCTCATACTGGGTGCCGAAGGGCCGCTTATCGAGTGCCGACTTGGCCCGCTGATAGACGATCGCCCGCTTGTCTCGCGAGAACGGGGCGCCATCCTTCTCACCCTCGAAAAAGTACTGCCGCATCTCGGGTCTGATTTCTTCGAACAGAAATCTCAGGTGGGCGGCGAGGGGATAGTTGCGAAGGATGGCGTGCCGGGTCTGCGTGAGATCGCGCAGTCCGACCATGGACAGAAACCCGAAGACGATCAGGGGAGCAGCAGTCAGTGCGACATGTTCGGGGTGGGAAATCGTATAGGCGGCGATTGCCAGAGTCAGGAGTACCGCCACGCTCAAGGCGGCATTGCGCGGCCTGAACGCGAACATGAGCAAGCCCATCGCGGCTGCGTTCGCCGACGGCCGGGGCTGATCGTTGCCGCCATCGACAGCGCGGTTCGCCCGCGGCTCGCCATCGACGGAGCGGTTCGCCTGCGGCTCCATGAATGGCGGGAGCGTGGCCGCGCTGCGCAGTAGTGCTTTATTCTTGGGCAATGACAATCTTGTCCCCTTCTAATTGAACGGCGCGCCTTGAGCCGTTGATCGTCAACGGTGAGGATTGCGGCGCTGAGTCGTCCTTCCTCCAACACCGCGAACGAATGCTGATAGCCGCCTCCGATTCCTCTCGATCCGGCACGCCACCTTCTTTCGAGGACGCGCAACGCGTGCTTGAGAGCGTGTTCGGTTACAAGGCCTTCCGCTTGCATCAGGAAGGCATCATCAGGACGTTGTTATCAGGCGAAGATTGCCTGGCGCTGATGCCGACGGGCGGCGGCAAATCGCTGTGTTACCAGATCCCGGCGCTGGTGCGACGCGGCACCGGCATCGTTGTGTCGCCGCTGATCGCGCTGATGCAGGATCAGGTCGATGCGCTGAAGGAACTGGGCGTCAGCGCCGCGTTTCTCAATTCGACCCTGAGCCTAAAAGAGCAGATCGAGGTCGCCGATCGCGTTCGTGCCGGAACGCTCGATCTGCTTTACGTGGCGCCCGAGCGGCTGGTGCAGGAGCGCATGCTTGATCTGCTGTCGGCGTGCGAGATTTCTCTGTTCGCCATCGACGAAGCACACTGCGTGTCGCAGTGGGGCCATGACTTCCGCCCCGAGTACCAGCAGCTCAGGATACTCGCCGAACGGTTTCCCCATGTGCCGCGGGTGGCGCTGACGGCGACTGCGGACGAACGCACGCGCGAAGAGATCGTGCGAGAACTCAGGTTGGAGACGGCCGCGCGCTATGTCGCGAGCTTCGACCGGCCGAACATCCGCTACCGCATCGCCGAACTGGGCGGCACTTCGGCGCGCGAGAAGCTATGGCAGTTCATCGCCGCCGAGCATCCGGAAGACGCAGGAATCGTCTACTGCCTGTCGCGGCGCGGCGTCGAAGAGACGGCGGACTGGCTGACGCGCAAGGGGCGTACGGCGTTGCCCTATCATGCCGGGCTCCCCGCCGATCAGCGGGCCAGGACGCAGGCGCGTTTTCTGGTCGACGACGGCGTTATCATCTGCGCGACAATTGCATTCGGCATGGGGATCGACAAACCCGACGTACGTTTTGTCGCCCATCTCAACCTGCCGAAATCGGTGGAGGCCTATTACCAGGAAACAGGGCGCGCGGGACGTGATGGCGAACCTGCGGACGCCTGGATGGCGTACGGCCTGCAGGACATCATCCAGCAACGCCAGTGGATAGAGGCGGGCGAGGGTTCGGAAGTCCACAAGCGCGTGCAGCGCCAGAAGCTCGATGCGCTGATCGGCCTTGCCGAGATGGTCGGATGCCGGCGGCAGCCCCTTCTTGCCTACTTCAGCGAGACATTGGCCGAGCCGTGCAGGAATTGCGACAACTGCCTGGAGCCGCCGACGACGATCGATGGCACCGTGGCCGCGCAGAAGGCCCTTTCGGCGGTCTACCGCACTGGGCAACGCTACGGCGTCGGCTACCTCGTCGACATTCTGACGGGGAAGGAAAACGACCGCGCCATCTCCAACGGCCATGACAGGCTCGCCGTGTTCGGCGTCGGCAAGGAGCTCGACCCCGCGGCTTGGCGCAACCTTTATCAGCAACTCGTCGCAGCTGGTTTTCTCGTCGGCGACAGCGACGGTTATGGGACGCTGCAACTGACGGAGTCGGCGCGGCCGTTGCTGCGCGGCGAGACGAACTTCCGGATGCGCGAGTTCAAGATGGCGGCGGCGAGCGGTTCACGTTCGGGCAAGCGCGGGGAAAAGGGCGGACGCAACAAGGCGGCCCCCGTGCCGCCGCAGAACGCGGCACTCTACGAGGAGTTGAAGCAATTGCGCGCCCGTTTGGCTGCCGAAGCCAAGGTGCCGCCCTACGTCATCTGTCATGACAAGACGCTACTCGAACTGGCCGAGAAACGCCCCGCCAACAAGATGGCGCTCGCCGATATCAACGGGCTCGGAACGGTCAAGATCAAGCGTTACGGCGACGAGCTATTGGGTGTGATCGGCGACAAGCCGAAGCACTCGCTGCTCGCCAACCAGCTTTCCGCGACGATCAACGCAACCTTGGCCATGCACCTTGAAGGACACGATGCGGAGACCATCGCCACCAAGCGCGACATCCAGGTGGCGACGATCTACGGCCATTTCGCCGAAGCCATCGAAGCCGGCCTCTTGACCTGCGACGACGTTCTGCTGCTTGACCCCGAAGACCTCGACGCGATCCACGGGGCGTTCGAGACCTGCGAAACGCTTGAATCCGGCAAGCTCGGCCCGGCTCACGCGGCGCTTGACGGCCGCTTCGACTACGGCCTGCTGAAGTGTTTGCTGGCGGAGTTGGGTTAGGGGTGGAGCGCCCGGCGGCTTTGCTCCGTCAATTGAATGGAGCCGTGCTTGGCGATCATCTTTGCGGGTCCCGCCCTGGCCGCGATTGATATTGCGGCAAGCTCCACCCAAAAATCAGGGCTCCACTTCGAATCCCGAAAGCGACGAGGAAGCCAGCGCCAGCAGAAATCATGATGGGCAGACCTGCGATGTCGGCAAGGACGAACACGGCGGCGCCAGCCAATGGCGCCGAAATATATATCTCTTTGCGTAGCAATACGGACGGCTCGTTCGCCAAGACATCGCGCAAGATGCCGCCGAGCGTACCTGTCAACGTACCCATGACCACCGCCACGATTGGTGAACCGGTCACTTCCAGTCCCTTATAGGCGCCATAGACTCCGTATGCAGCTAAGGCGACGGCATCGAACCACAGTAGCCACCGGTATCGAGACTCGAGCAAATGAGCTGTGAAATAGGTGCCGATCGCGGTCAATGCGCAGATGGCGATAAAGGCATGCTCCTCGACCCAAAAAACCGGGACACCGAGTATCAGATCCCGAGCGGTACCGCCGCCAATCCCAGTCACCGTTGCGAGGAACACAAAGCCGATGACGTCGAGCTGCTTGCGCGACGCCGACAAGGCGCCTGCTGCGGCAAACAGCGAAACTCCAGCATAGTCGAGAAGGGCTAGCGCATCCATTTGGCAGTTCCGATGGGATAAAGAGGCCAGGGTAACAACAAACGGCCGCGGAGCGATCCGCGGCCGTTTCATTTCTCAGGCAAGTGCAGGGCGTCGGCTTACATCATGCCGCCCATGCCACCCATGCCGCCCATGCCGCCCATGTCCATGCCGCCGCCGCCGGAGTCCTTCTTAGGGGCATCGGCGACTGCTGCTTCGGTCGTGATCATGAGCGAAGCGATGGAAGCGGCGTCTTGCAGGGCGGTGCGAACCACCTTGGCAGGATCGATGATGCCGGCTTTGACCATGTCGACGTAGGCGTCGTTTTGGGCGTCGTAGCCGAAGTTGATGTCCTTCGATTCCAGCACCTTGCCGACCACGATCGAACCTTCGACGCCAGCGTTGTTGGCGATCTGGCGGATCGGAGCCTGGAGGGCGCGCCGGACGATCTGGACGCCAGCGTCCTGATCGGCGTTGTCGCCCTTGATGTCGATCTTCTGGGCCGCCTTGAGCAGCATGACGCCGCCGCCGGGGACGATACCTTCTTCAACGGCAGCCCGCGTCGCGTTGAGCGCGTCGTCGACGCGGTCCTTGCGCTCCTTGACTTCCGTTTCGGTTGCGCCACCAACGCGGATGACGGCAACGCCGCCAGCCAGCTTGGCCAGACGCTCCTGCAGCTTCTCGCGGTCGTAGTCCGAGGATGTCTCCTCGATCTGCGCCTTGATCTGCGAAGTGCGTGCGGCGATGTCCTTCTTGTCGCCGGCACCGTCGACGATGGTGGTGTCGTCCTTGGTGATGGTGACGCGCTTGGCGCGGCCGAGCATGTCGATCGTGACGTTCTCGAGCTTGATGCCGAGGTCTTCGGAGATCGTCTGGCCGGCAGTGAGGACGGCGAGGTCTTCGAGCATTGCCTTGCGGCGGTCGCCGAACCCAGGCGCCTTGACGGCAGCAACCTTGAGGCCGCCGCGCAGCTTGTTGACGACGAGGGTCGCGAGGGCTTCGCCTTCGATGTCCTCGGCGATGATGAGGAGCGGCTTGCCGGTCTGGACAACCGATTCAAGAACCGGCAGAAGCGCCTGCAGGCTGGACAGCTTCTTCTCGTGGATCAGGATGTAGGGATCCTCAAGTTCGGCGACCATCTTTTCGGCGTTGGTGATGAAGTAGGGGGAAAGGTAGCCGCGGTCGAACTGCATGCCTTCGACAACGTCGAGCTCGGTTTCGAGCGACTTGGCTTCTTCAACCGTGATGACGCCTTCGTTGCCGACTTTCTGCATGGCTTCGGCGATCATCTTGCCGATTTCAGCCTCGCCGTTGGCAGAGATCGTGCCGACCTGCTGGATCTCGTTGGAATCTTTAACCTTCTTGGCCGATTTGGCGATGAATTCGACAACCTGGATGACGGCCTTGTCGATGCCGCGCCGCAAGTCCATCGGGTTCATGCCGGCGGCGACCGACTTCATGCCTTCGCGGATGATCGACTGAGCGAGAACGGTGGCGGTGGTGGTGCCGTCGCCGGCCTCATCGTTGGTCCTCGAAGCCACTTCGCGGACCATCTGTGCGCCCATGTTCTCGAACTTGTCTTCAAGTTCGATTTCCTTGGCGACGGTTACGCCGTCCTTCGTGGTACGCGGAGCACCGAAGGACTTCTCGATGACGACGTTGCGGCCCTTCGGACCGAGCGTCACCTTGACAGCGTTGGCGAGGATGTCGACACCGCGCAGCATGCGCTCGCGGGCGTCGGCGGCAAAACGGACGTCTTTTGCGGCCATGGATGTATTCTCCTGGGTGTAGCTCTTGGAATTTATTGAAACATGCGCATTGGAAGGGGCCGGAGCGGCTTAGGCTTCCAGAACGCCCATGATGTCGCTTTCCTTCATGATCAGCAGGTCTTCACCGTCAATCTTGACCTCGGTACCGGACCATTTGCCAAACAGGACGCGGTCGCCCTTCTTGACGTCGAGGGCGACGATCTCGTTGTCGTCGCCGCGCCCGCCGGGGCCGACTGCGATGACTTCACCCTGCTGGGGCTTTTCGGCTGCGGTGTCGGGGATGATGATGCCGCCGGCCGTTTTGGTTTCGCCTTCGATGCGCTTGACCACGACGCGGTCGTGGAGTGGACGGAATTTCATATCAGTTGAGCTCCGTTAGGATGGCTTCTTTCGGACTTCCATAAGAGCGCAGCGGGCGGGTTGACCTTGGGTCGAAACGCACCACATCGCAGAAGACACCCATAAATCAGATGCCGGCTCTGCGCCCCCGGAGTAGCCGTTAGCACTCACTTGAGAAGAGTGCTAACGCTGCTCCGGGAGGTAGTCGGCGGTAGCTAAATTGTCAAGGGATCGTGATCAGATTTGCGCAATATCGGCGGAAATAGCTGAATCTTTTCAGAAATCCGCGTGAACCTTTCACGCTTGGCGGCGTTGGCGACGTCACGACGCGTTGAAAGCGCCTTCCGGTTTAACCATTTCACCTGACGCGCCGGTGCTGCGCTGCAACAAAAAATAACTTCAAAAGGATAGATCATGGACCTAAGGTTCGATGCAGGTAAGCTCTTCACGCCGACCCCACTTGGTGCGTTGAAGTTGAAAAACCGCGTTGCGATGGCGCCCCTGACGCGCTCGCGCGCCGATCAAAACGGTGTGCCGGCCGAGTTTGCCGCCGAATATTACGCCAATCGTGCCGGTGCAGGCTTGATAATCACGGAAGCGACACAGGTTTCCTTTGAGGGCATGGGGTATCCGCGAACGCCGGGCATGCACACCCCGGCGCAGTTGGATGCGTGGGCGCCGATCGTTGAGCGCGTCCATTCCCACGGAGCCAAGTTCGTTGTCCAGCTGTGGCACGTCGGCCGGATCGCCGCTGACGTCAACCGCGGGCAGAGCGCCGACGTTGTCGCGCCGAGCGCCGTCCGTGCGCCGGGCCAAATGTATACCGACGCCAAGGGGATGATTGAACACGACATGCCGCGCGCGCTGGAAACCGAAGAAATCGCGCCGATTGCCGCCGACTTCGCTGCCGCTGCCCGAAATGCCATGGATATCGGTTTCGACGGGATCGAGTTGCATTCGGCGAATGGCTACCTCCTGCATCAGTTCCTGTCGACGAACGTCAACCGGCGTGACGACAAGTACGGCGGATCGTTAGAGAACCGTGTGCGCATGCCCCTCGAAGTCCTTGATGCGATCGTCGCCGAAATCGGGGCGAATCGAGTCGGCATTCGAGTGAGCCCGGCCCATACGTTCAACGGCATCGAAGAAGCGGATATGGAAGCGCTCTATGCGCATTACCTGCCGGAACTCGAGAAGCGCCAACTCGCCTATCTGCACGTCATGCGCCCATTCGCGAATGACTGCGACCGCGATGTGGCGGAGATGGCGCGTCAGCACTATTCGGGCAAGATTATCGTGTGCGGGGGATATGACGCCGAAAGCGGCGCCGAAGCCATTGAAAACGGGATTGCCGATGTCGTGGCGTTCGGCAAGCTGTTCGTTTCGAATCCCGATCTGGTCGAGCGGTTCCGCGCTGGCGGGCCCTTCAACGAGCCCGACCAGTCGACGTTCTACACGCCGGGCCGCGAAGGCTACACGACCTACCCGACGCTTGCTGGCTAGTTGTTCTGGATGGCACCCGGCGTAGGTCGCCAAATGTTTCTGAATCCAAAACACAAACAAAAAGTTAGCTAGGGTTCCGAGCTGATATATGGCTTCCCTAATGGGAACCTTATATCAGTGTCGGAACACTAGTAACGCCGATCAGAAGTCCCTGCATCATGCCAGTCAAACACCGTCAGAGACTTCTGATCGAAAAGCGGTACTAGAAACAATATCTTGCTAGTACCCTTTACTTTCCGAAGT
>LOEV01000078.1 GCA_001516065.1 Alphaproteobacteria bacterium BRH_c36 | reverse complement strand
GCCGGACGAGACGCGCCGCCGTTGGCGGGCTCGCGGCGAAGCTGTGGAACATGACGTGACGTCGGGCTGCCGGCGGGCTGCATGCGCGGAGCCGCATTTTGAGGGGGTGCGTTGTGCGTTGCGGCCTGCTCGGGCAGCAGCTCGCCATGTATGTCGGCGGGGATTACCGCAAGTTCGTCGAGGTCGTTACCGGAATTACGCCAGCGCTCGACCAGGTGCTCGAGGAACGATTGATCGCTGTCACACGTCTGCCAGCGTTCCGAGAAGCGGGCGGTCGAGGAACGCGGCAGGCAATCTTTCGGAAGGTCCGCGAACTTGATGCGCACGGGCAGCGATACGCCGTCGCCGAAGGCAATGGCTTCGCGCTGGCCGAGTGCGGGCAGGAATTCGAGCAGTCCCGAACCCGTGTCGGAGACAGCCGACTGCACGATGGCTTGGTCCTTATCGTTCGACATGCGCAACGCGAATACGGTGTTGCACTGCGACAGGATCGTCGGGTCGATTTCAGCCGGGCGCTGGGTGACAATGCATAAAGAGGCGCCGTACTTGCGGCCTTCCTTGGCAATCTTCGCGATGGCCCGCTTGCACGGGCCGAAGCCGGCTTCACTGGAAGCAGGCACGTAGCGGTGGGCTTCTTCGCAGACGAGCGTAACCGGTACCTTGCCCTCGCCCCACACGGCAAAGTCGAAGGTCATGCGGCAGAGAACCGAGACGACGACGTTGACGATTTCCGGCGGCAGGCCCGTCAGTTCGAGGATCGTGATCGGCTTGTTGTTGACAGGTACCCGGAAGATGCGGCCGAGGATCTGGGCCATGCCGTCGTAGACCGTGAGGGACCCGAACATGAATGCGAAGCGGGCGTCTTGCGTGATCTGCTCAATGCGCGACTTGATGTTGCGATAAGGTGAGAGGTCGCGCTTATTCTCCAGCTTACCCATGCGTTCGTCGATGATCGAGGTGAGATCGGAGATGCGGTAGGGGACCGGCGTGTCGACGGTATATCGGCCCGCGTCGTTGGGATTGCGACGCAGGCGCCCGGCCTGTTCAGGTCCGCTGCGGCTTGCCGCGTACTTCGCCTTCGCGATCGGAATCAGTTCCTGCAGAATTTCGATCTCGGCCTTGCGTTCGGGATCGGCGATCAGGACTTCGATGATCTCTTCGAATGTCAGAAGCCAGAACGGCAACTGCATATTGCGGGGGCTGATGACCTCGCCCCATTCCTTGAAGGCGGTTGCGTATTCGTTGTGCGGATCAAGCAGCACGATATGGGCTGCGGGATTTTCGTTCAGGATGGAACGCAAGATGAGCGCGGTCGTGCAGGACTTGCCGGTGCCGGTCGTACCGAGGATGGCGAAGTGCTTGCCGAGGAGGTCGTCGACGCGGATGCGTGCGGGAATCGATGAATCCTGACGCAGCGTACCGACGCTGACGCTTTTGTGGTCGGTCCCGCAAAAGGCAAGTCGCAGTTCAGACTTGCCGGCAACGCGCACACGGTCGCCTAGGGCCGGGTAGATGGTGACGCCACGGTTGAAACTGAAGCCGCCGTCTTCGAGCCGCCATAGTTCTCCAACCAGCCCGAGTTCGGCAATCCAGATTTCGGATTCGCCCTCGCGCTGCGCCGGCACGGGGACGCTGAGCGCAGAGACGATAGCCAGGACAATGGTCGTCGCTGTATCGATCGCCAGAAGCGTGCCCATTTCGGGGCGTTGCGACATAGCGCGGGCGGCGCTGTCCTGAGCCCCGTCGAGAAGGACGATGGCCTTCGCGCCCGTGACGGACACGATGCGACCAATCGAGATATCCCTCGACAGCATCTGCACTTTTTCCTCGAGCGACATCTCTTCATTCATCGAACTGTCTCATCCGTTACGTTGGTACGGGTCAAAGTACGGTGTCGCGCGCTTGCGCCGTGGACACGTGGTGGCGGGAAGGCAAGAGGATCACGACTTCGGTGCCGACGTCCTTCTGGCTTCGGATTTCAAGCTCGCCGCCGTGGAGTTCGACGAGCGATTTGGCGATTGGGAGGCCGAGGCCGGTGCCTTCGCGCCAGCGCGTGCGGGAACCATCGACCTGGCCGAAGGGCTGCTTGGCGATCTCGAGTTCGTCGGGCGTCATGCCGATGCCGGTGTCGCGGATGAAGATGGCGACAGCATCGCCATTGACGCGGGCTGCCTCGATTTTGACCTGTCCGCCTGGGCGGGTGAACTTGACCGCATTCGAAAGAATGTTGGCGAAGGCCTGGTCGAGCTTGCTCCGGTCGCCGCGGATTGCGGGGATCTCACCTGCAAAATTCTCGATCAAATCGATCTGGGCGGCTGTGGCTTCGTTGCGCATCTCCTCGATTTGAGCCTGCAGGATCTCTTTCACGTCGAGTTCGCTGGCTTCGAGGGTGTAACGGCCGCTTTGGATCTTGGAAATGTCGAGGATGTCGTTGATGACCGTCAGGAGGTGAACGGCGGCATCGTGGATGAGGTTGGCGTACTCGACGACTTCCTCATTCTGCACCTGGCGCTGGTCCTGCTCGGCGAGAATTTTCGAGAAACCGATCACTGTGTTGAGCGGCGTCCTGAGTTCGTGGCTCATGTTCGAGATAAACTCGGACTTGACCTTGTTGGCGAGTTCCGCCTCCAAGCGAGCCGTCTGTTCGGCGGCGCGGGTGCGCTGGCGCAGTACTGCGTCCGCCAGAAGCGACGAGTATTCACCCATCAGTGAATTTGTCTTCTGAGATCCGAATGCGCCGCTGATCATTTCTTTTTTCGAAGCTGTTAAGATTTGGATACAGCGAAGGATAGTATTGAAGCGATAATCTCAAGTTAACGATGCCGCGACAGGTGGTGTTGAATTACTGATTTAATTCGTTTTGGAGCGCGTGCAGCACTTGGACATGGCTAATCCATCGCAACGGAGGCAGCCGCAGCGGCCGAAAAATAAAAGGATTGGATAGCGCCTAATTTTTTTCCTGCTTTGAGGCTACGTTGCCGAAGTGTCTACTTATAGGAAAACCAGCCAAGTTTTGTTTACGCCACCGATTTATAGCCGCTTGACGAGTTGCGGCCGAGATTCAAGTGTTCCGGAATCGTGGAATGATTTGGCTGGAAAACAAGACTGCGCTTTCTGCGGAAAGTGCAGCCGGCTTTTCAGAGCCGGTTTGGAAAAAAGCGGGCGTCGAAAGGTGCGCGTGCATGACGGGGAAGATTTTTCCTGGAATCTGCCGAGTCGATTTCAGTAATCGCCCTGCTAAGTGCAGACGCAACGTTGGCGAGCGCCGGGTCGGCGGCGACATCATCGCGGATATAGGAGAGCGTTTCGCGGACCGTCTGAAGGTCGATGCGGGTCGATCTGGGAACTCGTCTCAAGCGCAGCATAACGATCGGTACTCATGTCTTTATGAAACGTAAACACGCGTTTCATATTTCATTGCAAGAAGCTGGCCCGCCCGCAACCCGTTTTTGCTGCCTCGCCGTCCTGCAATGGGACAAACAGTACCGAATTGATGTCCATGCTTGCGAAGCTGGCGTTTACCCGTCTCGCTTAATTTGAGCGGACGGGTGGAGGCAGGCTGAAACAACCAATGCTCGCGGATCTGGAAAACCGGGTGTCGCGGGCGCAACGAGTTGGACGCCATCGCTTCCGATACATGCCGGAGCGCCGCGATAAACGACGTGCGCCAGGCTGGTGGAGAGCAAGATGGCGCGAAACGACGGTCCAAAAGTCCTGATTATCGTCGAGAACCTGACTGTGCCGCTGGACCGCAGGGTCTGGCAGGAGGCGCAGAGCCTGCGCGAGGCGGGTTACACGGTCTCGGTGATCTGTCCCAAGGGCGGAAAATACACCGCGGCCTACGAGTTGCTCGACGGAGTGCATGTGTTTCGCCATCCGTTGCCGCTGGAAGCCGAGGGGGCGGCCGGCTACGCGATCGAATACGCGTCGGCAATCTTCTGGGAATTCGTCCTTTCGGTCCGAGCCTATTGCAAGGTCGGATTCGACGTCGTGCAGGCCTGTAACCCGCCCGATCTGATCTTCACGGTCGGAGCATTCTGGAAATACCTTTTCGGAAAGCCGTTTGTATTCGACCACCACGATATCAATCCGGAGTTGTTTGAGGCGAAATTCGGCAAGCGGGGTTTCTTTCACTCGCTACTTGGGGTGTTCGAGAAAATCACGTTCAAGGTGGCCGATGTCTCGATCGCGACCAACGAAACGTTCAAGGAGATCGCGGTGCGGCGCGGCGGCATGGATCCCAACCGTGTGTTCGTTGTGCGGTCGATTCCCGACGTATCGCGGTTCCGCCGCATGGAGCCCCTGCCGGAGCTGAGGAAGGGCCGCAGGGCACTCGTTGGCTACGTCGGCATCATGGGCGCGCAGGATGGAGTCGATCTGCTGGTAGATGCGATGGAGGATCTCGTGGTCGCCAAGGGCCGTCGCGACGTGCAGTGCGCTATTGTCGGCTCGGGCACGGAACTGGCCCGTCTGCAGGTCATGGCCGAGGAGAAGGGGCTCGCCGACTTCATCACCTTTACCGGCTTCCTGTCAGGCGACGAACTGATGCGGACACTGTCGACGTTCGATGTCGGCGTGATTCCCGATCCGAAGAACACCTACAACGACAAGATTTCAATGAACAAGGTGTTCGAGTACATGAGCCTTGGCATTCCCTTTGTCGGATTCGATCTTATCGAGGGCCGCAAGATGGCCGGGGATGCCGCGCTCTATGCGCTGAACAACGACCCCAAGGAACTGGCCGACCGGCTGGAGCGGCTCGTGGACAACACGAAGCTGCGCGATGCCCTGGCCTATGAGGGCCGCCTGCGCGCCAAGTCGCTTCTCAGATGGGATGAGGAATGCGGGCGCCTCCTGCAGGCCTTTGACGTGGCTCTGGCCGGCACGGCACCCGTGCGGGTTCCGGTGCCGCATACCGATGCACTTCCCGAGGTGTCGTGAAGCTCTAGTGAGGCGTCGCGCCTTAATTGACCGGCGGTGCGGCGAGGCCGGTGTCAATTAAGGCGTGATAAACGCCGCGCTAAGTCATTGATGTTGCTAGTGGCCCTCATGTCCCGACCAACAATTCGGCGAGGTGTGTTGTCGGTAATTGCGATACACGACACTAGCTGGAATCGACGAAGCGAAACTCAGGCCGGGGCGTTGGCGTCCCGGCCTTTGTCTTTTGCACCAGCCGACATCAGTGCGCGCAGGGAGTGCCGCTCGAACATCAGTTGACGCGATGAGGGCATGGCGAGAAGGCCGACGGCGAAAACGGAAAGCGTCGTCATAACGGCGACGGGAAGCCGTGCTGGCTCTATTCCTTCGAGATTGAGCGCGATAAGGGACCCGCAGGTTATTGCCGCCAGCAGCATCGCCATACAGGTTGCCGAAAGCGGCCATCCGACGTTTGCGTGGCGGGACGTGCGGGCGACGACGTAGACGAGCGAGAGGGCTTCGGCGGCGAGCCCGGCGGCGGCGGCTCCGAAAAGACCGAAGCCGAGGTGGACGGCGAGAACGGCCAACGGCACGCCTGCGGCCCTGACCAGCCCCGCCCACAGTAACGGCCTCGTGTCGCCCTTTGCCATGAGGGCCATGCCTGGCACCGACTGAAGCATGCGCATCGCCCACATGCCGGCGAGGCAGGCAACCACGGCACCGAGTCCGAGGTAGTTGGGCCCGAACACGATCGGGAGCACGCTGCCGCCGGCTGCAACGAAAAATGCCAGGTAGGTGGTTGCCAGGATCGCGATCAGTTCGAACATAATCCTGTAGCGCTGACGGAACTGCAACGGGTGTGCGCGGACCTCGCTGAGAAGCGGCAGCATGAGGGCGTTGCCGACGCGGGCGGCGAGCAGGCCCGGTACCATGGTGATCATGAAAGCAGTCGTGTAGGCGGCGAGATCCTCGATGCCAAGCAGGCCGCCGATAATCATCCGGTCGCCCTGATAGACGGCAACGAGAGGGAAGGCCGAAAGCCAGATCGGCCAGCCGAACCGGATCAGGCGGCGAAGGTAGTCGGCATCGAGAGCCACCGCATAGGTACGCTCGCTCATTGCGTGGGAGACCACGAGTGCGATCGCTGCCTGCGACAGAGCCAGCCAGACGACGACGGAATAATCCGCGGTGATGAAGAGTGCGGGGATGGCCAGCAGCAAGGCGGCAAGCTGGGGCAGGAGTTCGATCATGACCTGCGGACGGTTGCGAAGGTTGCGCTGGTACCGGCGGGCGTCGAGATGAATGAACCCCTTGATAACAGGGGCAAGCGAGATGAGCTGGAAGGCCCAGGTCGCTTCCGGGATGCCGAAGAAGGCGGTGGTTGGTGCTGCGGCGAGCAGCAGAAGCAGGCTTGTTACGGCGCCGCGGGCGATCAGCGTGACGTGGGCAGTCGCCTGCAGTCTCGGCTCGTCGCCGTCGGGGGCCTGGATGATGAGGCGGTCGGCGCCGATGTCGCTGAGAGTGTCGAC
>LOEV01000077.1 GCA_001516065.1 Alphaproteobacteria bacterium BRH_c36 | reverse complement strand
CGGATCGAGACCGGCCTCCATGCACGTGCCGTAGACGGTGGGAAACCTCTTTGCAAAGTCCGCCCCGATGGCTTGGCGACAATCGAGGAACGCACCGCGTCCAGCGGCGATCTCTGCGAACACGCCTCGCGCCACGATATCCCTCGGCGCCAACTCGGCATCCCTGTGTAGATCACTCATGAAACGATGGCCGTCGCCGTTGACCAGCTTCGCCCCTTCGCCACGCAGCGCTTCTGTCGCCAGCGGCGCCGGATCCAGCCCAATGTCGAAAGCCGTCGGGTGGAACTGCACGAATTCGGCATCGGCGATTACCGCGCCGGCGCGCGCAGCAATCGCAATGGCTTCGCCGCGCGCGTAGGCAGGGTTGGTCGTGACAGCATACAGTCCTCCAACCCCGCCGGTCGCTACCACGACGGCCGCAGCCGGCATCAGCGTGTAGGCGCCGTTCCCGCGCTCCTCGCCCCGGATCAGGCGCACTCCCACAACGCGGCCATCCTCCACGATGAGGTCCTCGGCCTCATAGCCTTCTAGAACCCTTATCGATGGTGTCTTGCGCACGGTCGCGATCAGCGCCTGCATGATCGCGGCACCTGCCCGGTCTCCCGAGACGCGCACGACGCGCTTGGCCGAATGGGCTGCTTCGCGCGACAACACGAAGTTGCCTTCGAGCGAACGGTCGAATGGAACGCCATAAGCGAGCAGGTCGCGGATACGGTCACCCGCTTCGCCAGCGATTGTCTTGGCCACAGCCACGTCGACAAGTCCTGCGCCGGCCGCAATGGTGTCTGCCGCGTGCGCTTGGGGGGTATCGCCTTCACCCACGGCAGCCGCGATTCCCCCCTGCGCCCAGACGCTTGAAGCGCCCTCTCCCAGCGGGGCGGCCGAAACCACCGTGACGGGAAGAGGCGCCAGCTTGAGCGCCGTGAAGAGCCCGGCGAGGCCAGCCCCGATGACGACGATGTCGCCAGGACCAAAGTCGCCTTCGCAGTCGCCAAAACCGGCGATCATCGACTTCGTATCAGAGCCTTTGGTCATCCGTGCCTCGCTTGCAACTTGTACGCTGCTGAGAGTGACCCTGCGCCGGTTCTGGCCGGGCGCAGGGGAAGTGGGCAATCAGTTCGTCAGGTTGACCATCCGTTCCACCGCGCGGCGAGCGCGCTCTGCAACGTCCGGGTCGACCGTCACTTCGTGCTGCATGTAGAGAAGCGACTCGAGGATCTTTTCCAGACTGATCCGCTTCATGTGCGGGCACAGGTTGCAGGGCCGGATAAACTCCGTCTCCGGCAGTTCCACGGCAACGTTGGACGACATCGAGCACTCGGTCACCAGCATCACCTTTGCCGGCTTGTGCTCCTTGGTCCAGTTGATCATCCCCGTCGTCGAACCCGTGAAGTCGGCGATCTCGATCACCTCCGGCGGGCATTCCGGATGTGCGATAACCTTGAGACCGGGCTCGGCTTCGCGCATCGCATTGATCTCATCGGCCGTGAACCGCTCATGCACTTCGCAGCGCCCCTTCCAACCGATGATCTCGACGTCGGTCTGCGTCTGCACGTACTTCGCCAGGTACTCGTCGGGAATGCAAAGCACGCGCGGCGCGTTCAGGCTCTCGACCACCTTTACCGCATTCGCCGACGTGCAGCAGATATCGCACTCGGCCTTCACCGCAGCCGAGGTGTTGACGTAGGTGACGATAGGCACGCCGGGATAGGCTTCACGCAGCCGCCTGACGTCCTCGGCCGTGATCGATTCGGCAAGCGAGCAGCCCGCTTTCAAGTCCGGGATGAGCACCGTCTTGTCCGGATTCATCAGCTTTGAGGTTTCAGCCATGAAGTGCACGCCGGCCTGGATGATGACGTCCGCGTCGACGCGCGCGGCTTCCTTCGCCAAAGCCAGGCTATCGCCCATGAAGTCGCCGACGCAGTGGAAGATCTCCGGCGTCATGTAGTTGTGCGCCAGGATCACGGCGTTGCGCTCTTTCTTCAGCGTATTGATCGCCTTGATCAGTGGCGCGTAGTGCGGCCACTCCATCGGCGTCACGACGTGCTTCACCTTCTCGTAGAGCGGGCGCATCTCCGCTTCGAGTTCGGGCGTGAATTCGAGGTTCGGTCGCGGCAAGGGCGCGAACGAGCGGGGTTCGCGGTGGTCCGGGCTTTTCGTCGCCTCAAGATGTGCCATGCGAAACTCCTTCCGTTGGCTTAAATATACTCAAAATGAGCATATTTGGGCCGTAGTTCCTGCCGGCCATCTCCAGGACCGTATTCCAGTCACGTCAGCCCGCTTTGATTAACTCGTTATGCTCCATTAGAGCATTGTTTACTGGTGTTAAACATAGGCGCACCTGCAGGAAATTTCCAGTGCATTTCATCAATCCGTAGCAAATCGCTGGCTATGACGCGGCGGGGCGGGTAGGGCACACCGCGCCTCCAATCAGAAACAACCGCAAGCCTCAACTGACGCTGGGTCGCCCCGAGGCGGGCCTAGGCGCGCCGACCTTCCACTCGATAGCGATTAGCTTAATTGCCCGCGCACAACCGGCCGTCACCGAGCCGTTGATGAACCCACGTCGACATCCGCTTTAACCAGCACCAGAAATCGAACCCTCACTTCCGAAGTTCCCTTTTGACCCGAAGCCGATATTGCCTCCATTGCCGCGACATCCAAAGCTGTCATCCTCGGGCTTGTCCCGAGGACCCATCGTGCCGCAGTCGCCGCGTTACGTAATGGGCCAATTGCTGCCGAAGGCATCTTCACGGACAGTGCGCCGCACAAAGTTGCGGCACCGTCTGAGGCAGTACAGTAAACTTGCGCGTCATGACATTCTGATGCAGTACCGGCAATTTTGCGGAAGGGTAGTAAAGGCTCGCCTGATACTCACCATCTTTCCGTCCAAGGCATAACTTTTGCGCACTAGAAAAATTGCCAGTGTGCCTGCGGCAACTCTCAAATCTTCGGCTGCGCGTTTGCTTAACGGCCGCACGGCGACGTCTTCAATTGCATGATCAATGACGATGCCGTAACGAACCGCGATGACACCATTTTTAGCGAACGGTTACCCACATTTTACGGAAGTAATTGCGGACAACTGTACGGAATGTTCCCCTTTGCACACAGTAGATCGATGCAACGAGTATGAGGGGCGAAATGAATAACAGTTTCAGATCCTATACGCGGGTACACTCCGGCGAAGGCGTGACTACAAATCGTAATACGTGTCGCAAGGCGCGGCTGCTTTTGCGGAGTTTTTGCACTGATCGAGAGGGGGCATCGGCTGTCGAATTTGCTGTCGTGGCTCCGGTGTTTTTGCTGATCCTTGTGGGCGTGTTGAGCTACGGTCTCTACTTCTCAACGTCGCATGGCGTTGCCCAGCTTGCAGCGGACGCCGCGCGCGCATCTGTTTCCGGTCTCAGCGACAGCGAGCGTACTCAGATTGCAACGTCGCATGTTCGCGAACGCGCTGGCGATTATATGTTTCTCAATGCCGACGAAATCGGCGTCGAAGCCGGACCAGCCCAGGATGACGCGACTCAATTCAAGATTGCGGTCAGCTATGACGCTTCTGCGCTGCCGATCTGGATTTTCAGCGGGCTCATCCCTCTGCCCGAGCGAACCATCGTCAAGGTCGCCTCGATCAAGCGTGGAGGATTCTGAAATGACCCTTCGCAATAAGTTCCACGACATTATCGTCAGTCCAATCGCCGCCTTCGGCCAGGACCGCGCCGCCAATATCTCCCTCATGTTCGCAGGATCGTGTCCTGTGATTGTCGCCTGCGCCGCCTTGGCCATCGATGTCGGTTCGCTCTACACGGAACGCCGTCAGGTACAGGGGGCTGTCGATCTTGCCGCTATCGCTGCGGCCGCGGACCTTGGACACGCAGAACAAGCAGCCTTGCAGACATTGGATGCCAACGCAGTCGGCACCATCAAGTCGCTAAGAATTGAGCCAGGCCGGTTCGATCCGGATCCACAGCTCAAGTACACCGAACGTTTCACGGTGGGCGCTACTCCGGCGAACGCGGTGAAAGTCTCGCTCGTTACTGAACGGCCATACTTTTTCGCAAAAGCGTTCCTCGACGGCTCAGCAGATGTCGCAGCCGAGGCAATCGCAGCAACATCGAGTCATGCAACCTTTTCGATTGGCAGTAGGCTGCTGGCCGTTCGCGATGGCCTGCCAAACCAACTATTGGAAGCTCTAATCGGCGGCAAACTTGAGTTATCTGTGATGGACTACAATGCGCTTGCCTCAGCCGAAATTTCTCTTGGCGATCAAATGGATGCCATCGCCGGTGAACTAAACCTTACGGCCGGGACCTATCGCGAGGTCCTAAAGGCGGATGCGACGGTCGAAAACTGGATCGCCGCCGCCGCTGCCGTCACTGGCAGAAATGGCGATACCCGAGCGCAGGCCACGCTGGAAAAATTGTTGGCTGGCTCAGATACCAAAAGCCTGTCACTACCACTTGAAAAGCTCATATCTCTCGGTCCATTTGGGTCGGCATCAGTCGGCGAGCATGGTCACGGGCTTACCGCGGTCTTCAATGCCCTTGAGTTGGTGACCGCTGCCGCGCAGATTGCCAACGTCGACCATCAAGTGTCGCTGAAGATCGATGCCGGGTTGCCGGGTATAGCAAACCTCTCGTTAGATATTGCGATCGGCGAACCGCCGCAGTTTGGCGGGTGGGCGTCGGTCGGGCTGCCACAAGCCACAATATATACCGCGCAGACGCGGTTGCGGCTCATCGCTGAAGTCGGCGGCGAGGGTTCGCTCTCCGGAGCAGCCCTACGGCTCCCGGTCTTTCTCGACGTGGCAACCGCCAGCGCGCGACTCAACAGTGTCGCTTGCGTGAATGGATCGTCCAACCGCGCCGCCGTGACAATTGCAGCCAAGCCCGGCATCCTTTCAGCCTGGATCGGCGAGCCGACGTACGACTGGCGCACCTCGAGATCACCTCCAGCGGTCGGGCCGGCTCAAATCGTCGAAATGCCGCTCCTCAAGGTCCGGGGCAGTGCGTTCATTGAAGCCACCAACACAAATGAGACGTTGTTGAACTTCTCACATGAAGACGTTGCGAACAGAGCGATCAAGCGTGTCGACACCACCGACATCGGGCAGACAGTCATAAGCTCCCTGTTGCGGAACCTGCATCTCCACGCCGACGTCGGCGGCCTTGGCCTGGGGCTTCCAGGCGGTGTGCAAGACGTTGTCGCTAACACTCTGTCAAATGTTGCAAAGCCCCTCGATGAGGTCTTGGCAACCGTGCTTGAAACGCTGGGTGTCCATCTTGGCGAGGTCGATGTGAGGGTCCACGGGGCTGCCTGCGGCAGTGCAGTTCTCGCCGGCTAAACTGCACAGGGTCTGGCACCTACGCTGGCGCAAGCGGCTCGCAAGTTAAAAAAAGGGCGGCGCGAAACACCCTCGCGCTGCCCTTTGCTGTTCCACCGTTCAGGACTTCTCGGTCAGCGAATTATTATGGACCCGACGATGACCGAAAGGCGGCATCTGACCAACAAGTTCCGCAGTGCGACGACCAGCAGTCGAGCCCTCCATGCTCCGTTTTCTTTGTTAAAAATATCAGTCTAAGTCTGCAAACTCTGCACGGTTCTCGACGTTATACTTCGCTTGCTGCACTTGCTCAGGGCCGCTCGGGGTCACTTGCGACCGTGCGGAATTGCAGCGCGATGGATCCTCGGGACAAGCCCGAGGATGACAAGGGTGGATGGGGGCGCGGGTTGCCCGATGTCCGCCTGCCCCATCGCGTCGCAAGCCACTGCCTGGGCAATGTCCGCTTCCACCCGCGGACACGCCACCATCCCATCAACCGCCCTCAAAAAATCGCGCCGCCTCGCCGCTCGCCGGCCCGATGATCTCACCTTCCCACATTACCCGCCGCCCGCGCACGAATGTGCCGACCGGCCAGCCGGTCACCTCGCGGCCATCATAGGGCGTCCAGCCGGCGCGGCTCGCCACCTGGGCATTGGTGATGGTCTCGGTCCGCTTCAGATCGACGATCGCGAGGTCCGCATCATAGCCAACCGCGATCCGCCCCTTGCCCCGCATCCCGAACAACCGCTGCGGACCGTGGCTGGTCAGATCGACAAGTCGCTCCAGCGACAGCCGGCCCGCCGCAACGTGGTCGAGCATGATCGGCAGCAGCGTCTGCACCCCCGTCATGCCCGAGTGCGAATCCGGATAGGTGTGGTCCTTTTCTTCGCGCGTGTGCGGCGCGTGGTCGGACCCGAGCACGTCGACGACGCCATTGGCGATCCCGGCCCAGATGCCCGCCTGGTTTTTCGCGTCCCGCACCGGCGGATTCATCTGGCAGTAGGTGCCGAGCCGCTCGTAGCAATCGGGCGCAACAAGGCTGAGATGGTGCGGTGTCACCTCGACCGACGCCCACTCCTTGTGCGCGCTGAGGAATTCCATCTCCACCGCAGTCGAGATATGCAGAACGTGAACGCGCTTGTTGTGCTTTTCAGCCAGCCCGACGAGTTGCCGCGTCGCCATCAGCGCTGCGATCTCGTCCCGCCACACCGGATGCGAGGACGGATCGCCCGCCACGCGCAGATCCTTGCGCTGGATGAGGCGGCCCTCGTCCTCGGCGTGGAAAGCCGCGCGGCGCGAAATCTTCTGGATGATCCGGTCGAGCACCGCCGGGTTGTCTACGAGCAGCGTCCCCGTCGACGACCCGATGAACACCTTGATGCCCGCCGAACCGGGCAACCGCTCCAATTCGGGGATGTCCTCGACGTTGTCCTCCGTCCCGCCGACATAGAACGCGAAGTCGCAGAACATGCGGTGATGGGCGGCCGCGACTTTCTCGCCCAGCCGCTCCGGCGTCGTCGTGCTGGGGTTGGTGTTGGGCATCTCGAACACGGTCGTGACGCCGCCGAGCACCGCACCGCGGCTGCCCGTCTCGAGGTCCTCTTTGTGCGTCAGCCCCGGCTCGCGAAAATGCACCTGGCTGTCGATCACGCCGGGGATGATTGTCAGCCCCGCGGCATCGATGACTTCGCCCGCCGAACCCGCTGCAATATCGCCCAGTGCAGCGATCCGCCCGTCCGAAACCGCGATATCGCGTTTGACGACTCCGTCCTGATTGACGACTGTGCCGCCCTTGATGAGGATCTCGTAGGTTTCTGCCATGTCGCGCTGTCCTGTATAGTGGCGGCTGTCGAAGGATCATGCGGCTTGCGCCTACCCCCTCATCCGCATTACCTATCGCAATACGTAACGCCAAGGCCGCCAAATGCGAAAGCCCCGGCCCACAAATTAGGAGGGCGGTATCTTGTCCGATCTGAAATGCGCGCTGCTGCCCAACCGCGGTGTTATCGCCGTATCCGGCCCTGACGCAAAGAAGCTGCTGCAGGGCGTCGTCACAGCGGATATGGATTTGCTTGGGCTCGCATCAGATGCCCTGCACTCGGGCCTGCTCTCGCCCCAGGGCAAGATCCTCTTCGACTTTTTCATTGTCCCGCACGGCGACGGTTACCTCATCGAGACCGGCAAGGCCCAGATCCCCGATCTCGTGAAGCGGTTGACCATGTATAAGCTTCGCGCCTCCGCTGAAATCGTCGACGTCAGCGCCGACTATTCGGTCGCCGCTGTCTGGGGGGCAAACTCCGCTGCGATTTCCGGCCACGTCGGTTGCATCGCATTCATCGACCCGCGCCGACCTGACATGGGCGTGCGCCTCCTCCTGACGCTCGCCAACGACGGCGTGCTCAAATACATCGATGCCGACGCCGCCAGCCAGCCAGCCTATGACACGCATCGCGTTGCGCTTGGAGTGCCGGAAGCCGGCAAGGATTTCTTGCTCGGCGACACTTTTCCGCACGAGGCCCTCTACGATCAGCTTGCCGGCGTCTCCTTCACCAAGGGGTGTTTCGTCGGCCAGGAAGTCGTCAGCCGCATGCAGCATCGGGGAACGGCCCGCAAGCGCGTTGTCCGTGTCGTGGCCGAGAGCCCGTTACCGGAAACGGGCACGCAAGTGCGCGCGGGGTCCTCGCTCATCGGCACGCTGGGAACCGTCGACGGTACTCAGGCACTGGCGATGCTTCGAATCGACCGCGCAGCCGAAGCCATCGCCAAAGGTGAAACGCCGAAGGCCGGTGACGCTGCCGTTGAAATAAGGATACCTCCCTGGGCGACCTTCTCGTTGACGTCCACTAGCGTGGACCACGCGTGATTGCCGCCCGACAGAAACCGCCGCCCGTGCGCTGCCCCTGGCCCGGCATCGAAGCCGACATCTACGCTGCCTACCACGACACGGAATGGGGCGTTCCGAAACTCGACGACCGCGCTCTTTTCGAGAAGCTTGTCCTTGAGGGCTTCCAGGCCGGGCTCTCCTGGCTGACGATCCTGCACAAGCGGGAGAACTTCCGTTCGGGCTTTGCCGGTTTCGATCCCGAAAAGCTTGCCCGCTTCACCGAAAACGACATCGCCCGGTTGATGGCCGACACCGGCGTTGTCCGCAATCGCGCCAAGATCGAGGCCGCTGTTCTCAATGCGAAGGCCTTCCTGGAAGTCTCTGAAAAGGAAAGCTTCGCTCACCTGTTGTGGGGGTTTCTCGAAAACGGTCCAATCAACAACCGCTGCGATACTTCTGCCGATGTGCCTGCCGAAACGCTTCTTTCAAAAAAGATGTCGAAAGCACTGAAGGCGCGCGGCTTCCGCTTTGTCGGGCCGACGACGCTTTATGCCTTCATGCAATCCGTCGGCATGGTCAACGACCACCTCGTCTCCTGCCACCGTCACGAGCCATGTGCGAAACTCCAGCAGCGGGTTAAACTGCCGGCATGACGAAACGCAATGACATATCGCTTTCAATTGCGCGCGACGTTCAGGCGGAAGGTGCCCCGCGTGCCTGGCAGCGCATGCTTTCGGGCCGCCGCCTCGACCTTCTCGACCCCTCGCCCGCCGATATCGAGATCGACGACATCGCCCACGGCCTTGCACGTGTTGCTCGCTGGAATGGCCAGACGCTCGGCGACCATGCCCTATCGGTGGCCCAGCACGTTCTCATCGTCGAGTCGATCGCCGCCGAGCGCAATCCCCGCTGGCAATCCGAATGGCGTCTTGCAGCACTACTGCACGATGCTGCCGAATATGTCGTTGGCGATCTCATCTCACCCTTCAAGAACGCCATCGGCCTAGATTACAAGTCGTTTGAAGTTCGTCTGCTGCAGGCCATCCATCGGCGTTTCGGCCTTCCCGCAACCCTGCCCGCACCGGTATCCGCCGAGATCAAGGCGGCAGATTCGATCGCCGCGTTCTACGAGGCAACCGTGCTAGCCGGCTTTGAAGTCGAGGAAGCTCTGGCATTTTTCGGCGCCCCCGGCGGCATCTCCCCAGCGCTCGCCGAACAAATGTCTTCCTTGCAGCCGCTACCCGCCCGCGATGCCCAGCAGCGTTTACTGAGCCGCTTCGCGGAACTCGCTTCAGCAACCTGAAAATCCGAAAAGTGGCGAAATCCGAACCCGGCCTTTCTCATTTCGAACTTTTAATGTTCCGAAAAACGCCATGATCAACTCATAGAGAAAATTATGCGCGGCACCGCAGCTCGGACGGGAAAGCGGATATAGATCAATCATTTGGGGGGTGATTGTGTTGGGGGAGGCCGCTGACAGCGGACACAATCGCGAGCTTGGCCGGACTTGGGGATCACAATGGACCCTCATTACCGGCACGGAGGTTGCGCCGTGAATTCTAGCATGAACTTTAGCTCCGAGTTTTCTGACCTACCTTCTACGGAATCGCTGAAACGAGGGACGCGCCCCGATACAGCTGCCGTGGAAATCGGGCTCAATGCCGCGATCGTTTCGGTATCGAACGACGAACCCGTCGCCCTTGTTGTCCGCGACAAGCCTGACAAGTTAGGCGCAACCGAAGGATTACCCTTCGGTCCGTTCTCCCCTTTGGCTCATCGCACTCTCGAAATCGGTCTGCGTTCATGGGTCAGTGAGCAGACCGGCATCGATCTGGGCTACGTCGAGCAGCTCTACACCTTCGGCGACCGCGGCCGCCACGCCCAGCCCGGCGACATGAACCCGCACATTGTGTCGATTGGCTATCTCGCATTGACCAGAGCCGGCGACGCCGAGGATCTGCGTGCTGGCGGGTGGCGCAGTTGGTATCACTATTTCCCCTGGGAGGACTGGCGCAAGGGCCGCCCTGAGGTCATCGACCGGGTCATCGCCCCCGAATTGGCCGATTGGGCCGAAAGCCCCAACGTCCGCCCCGCCCCGGCCCGACCGCTCGACCGCCAGCAGCGTATCCGCATCTGCTTCGGCCTCGACGGCGCTACGTGGGACGAAGAAAAAGTTCTCGAACGCTACGAATTACTGTATGAAGCTGGCCTCGTCACGGAAGCCCGACGAGATCGGCCTGAAACGGCAGCCGCCACCGGCACCACGGCTCTGCCGATCGGAGCCCCTATGCGCTTCGACCATCGCCGCATCCTGGCAACCGCGATTGGCCGCGTGCGCGCCAAGATCAAATACCGCCCCGTGATCTTCGAATTGATGGCGGAAGAATTCACGCTCTTCGAGTTGCAAAAACACGTCGAGGCAATTCTCGGCCCGCACCTGCACAAGCAGAACTTCCGCCGGCTCGTCGAGAGCGCCGGCCTCGTGGAGCCGACCGGCGAAGTGAAGACGCGCACGGGTGGACGGCCGGCGAAATTGTTCCGCTTCCGCAGGGAGGTTCTCATGGAACGCCCGGCACCCGGTGTGCGCATCAATCTCGGACGGTCCTGAGGCTATTCTGCCATCTGCAAGAATCCGGTCGGGCCCGCACTGGACATTTGTCCTGGAGCGGGTTCCCGACCGCTATCCACAACAGTTTTTTTCAGCTCTATCTGCCTGCCCGCTGTACTCAGCAGTATACCAACTGTGGAAAGCCGGCATCGCGGATGCATTGTGACCCTCAGAGACTTGTCGCTTGAAGTTGCAGCCCGCAGACTGTGCCCAAAATGATTCTGGTGGATCTCGGATGCGGTTGGCGTTCGTTTCACCTCAACGGGGAGCACGGCATGCCGCCATACTTGCCAGGAAAGGACTATGATGATCCGCCTGGCCCCAGCTGGCTTGAGAGCCGCCAAGCCGATAGACCGGCAGGCCAGCCCGCTCCTCAGTGCGGCCGCCGCCCTCCGCACGCTGTTCCGCCCCTGCCCCGGCAGCCACAACTGAGTTGTCCGCAGCCCTGGCCGTTGCAGCAACTACCCGTGGATCTGGACGCCGAACCCGGTATCGCACCCGGTGAGCCCCATCAACCCGCACCACATGCCGCCAACACGCGGGCTCCCGCGCGCGCACGCACTTCCGGCGCGGCGATCGCCTACACCACCCTCGGGTTTTTAGCTGGCGTCGTCTTCTGGCACGCAGTCGGGTTCTGGACCCTGGTGCATGATGCGGTGTTCTCGGGTCCGCGATTGGAGGCCCGCACCGAGCCCCTGGACCGTGCTTTAGCGCCGCCCCCCGTCGTCGCGTTCGATGAGGAGAAACTGCGCGATCACGCCCGCCGCCCCACTGCCGCCGATGTCGATGCCTGGCAAGCCCCGCAAAACGTCACCACCGGATCTATCAACTCACCCTCGGCGGACGCCGCGATGCCCGCTCGTCCGCAAGTCCGCGCCCCTGCCCCCGTTGACGATCGCAGGGATGCCCCGCCTGTCCTGACGACACCTGGGGGAATTACCTGGCAACCGGCTGTCTCCAAGGCGCCCTGATCCTTTCGGTCCACATGTCGCTGCATGCGCCGTCTGGCCCGTCCGGAGTGCAGGGTGTATCCTGGTCCGGATCCAACTGCAGCGACAAGCGGGGAATTGTCATGACGTATGCGGCAGGCCAGCTGTGGACCTATAAGACGCCTGCGGGATTCGAAGATTCGCGCATCGTAATTGGAGCCGTTGCCACTTGCGGGGATGGCCAGCACATCATTTGCTTTTCAGTAACAGATGCCCCTCGGACCGGACCGGCAGGTCAAATCGATACGATCACCATTCCCTTTATTCCGATGAGAGAAGATGCGTTCCAGGCGACCGTCCGCCAACTCGCCGGTGAGGCCGACCCGCCCGCCAGCTTTTCCCAAGGCTTGAAGGTCTGGAGCGAAGATGTCCGCGGGCTCAGCATTTTCACGGTTCCATTTGAAGGTTTCATCGACCGCTTGATTGCGCTGCAGATGGCGGCGATCGTCGGCCGGCCGGCAGCCTGACTCGGCCCTATTCTTCAACCGCCTGCAATATCCCGTTCCGCTCGGAAGCAATCGCAGTTCGGCACGCCTTGTGCCTTTTGATTGCAATTTCACACCGGTTACCCGCATTAAAATGCTACGCTGCGTACAATTGCTGACGCAATCAACAACTTCGCGACCGTTAAATTTCCTCGATACAAAATTATTTGCTCAAATCGACACTCCGTTTCAAGCGTTGTTAACCCTGCTACGAACATAATGCCGTTGGTCAACTGTCCCAGAGGTGGGACTCATGTAAGGCGGGGTAGTTACGATGAAATCGAGTCGCCAGCTTGGGTGGCTTTCGTCATTCCTGGCATTGTTCACTGTCGGCCTGGCAAAGCCAGGCAAACCGGTTGAAATGTCCACAGCAATCGCAAGCGGTCCTGAATTAGCCACTGCTGAACCTGCTGGAACGGCGCCAGAAGTAACCAGGTCGCAAAGCCTCATTACACTCAAACGACTGGAAAAACCGATTGATTGGGAAAAAGCGCGAGAATTCCAGCTTTCAGCCCGCCTCTCGGTCAACACACAACTGAACCGACCGAAATTCATTCGCCCGGCACCGCGCAAGGACAAAACCCTGCGATCTGCGGAAATGCGCTGGAACGTTCCAAGCAAGACCGCAATGCCGGTTCATGGAGTAGGTCTGCAAAGCGCCGTCGTCATCACCTTCCCTGTCCAGGTCGGTGACGACAAGTTGGCACGAGCAGCCTAACGGCTTGACCTTCCACCGAGTGAAAAGACACGGATCAGGCGGCCGATTTTCGCCGCAGCTCCGCGCTCCAAGCTAATAGTGCGGGCGCGATGATCCCCGGCCCGCCGACATCGCTCGAAGCCTCGATACACGTCGGATCGAGGCTCCATCCCCTGGCCACCTGCAGGACCTGATCCTCGGTGGGATACATCACCAGTTCGCCGCCTGTATCGCCATGGCGCTCGCGAACCCCGCGCAACTCGAATAGGCGCAAGCCGAGCGCACGCTCCTCTTTCGTAATCCGACCCTTGTTCCAGACGACACCCTCGTCGTTGACGGCAAACGCCCGCACCAGCTTTCCATCCTTGGCTCGGGCCCAGGCGAAGAAATCGATCAGCGGATAGGTGAAGTAGTACTGCACGTCGCGATATTGCCGGCTGAGAGACAGCAGCAGCGGCGTTAGCTTGTCGACGAACGCTGCCCCCACAGGATGCGGCAGACCGAGCCCGATTACGAACGTCCAGCCATCGACCGAGGGTGTCACATAGATATGCGACCCGCCGAGCACGTCGTCGTACACGGTTCCAATTCCGGAGTTCCAGTTGGCCGCCATCCGGCAGTCAAGACCGAGTACCCGCGCAAGCCCGGCACTATCCTCGGTACGCACCGCGAGCCAAGCCATTTTGTAGCCGAAAGACTTCGGTGAATCGGGCTCGTGTTCAACACGGAAACGACCAGCACGATCACCCCGTTCGGCCTGCACCGACGCCACAAAAACGATCAGAAGAATTCCCGCGGCCAAACCGATTAGGATCGTCATCCCGGCCCTCATCACCACCACTTCCCGCTCATAATTGAGTCATGCGGACTTGGGAACAACGTTGGCGGCCCTGCTGGGGATAAATGCTCTAAACGCTGAAACTAACAGGCCACGCCATCAGGGTGACCCGACCACGCCGCCCGTCGGCAAGTCCGCCAGCGAAGAAAACGAGGCCAGCCAGGGACGACGGCTCGGCAGCGGGGTGCGCCGGTCTCGGCAATCTGGCTGGCCTCTATTCGAGCGACGCCAAAGAGGGCTGACAGGCGGATGCGCTCGAAGGGACAAGGACCGCGCAACACAAACTCGTCCAGCGCTTGCGGCCTTTCTCGCCGCGATTCATAGCGCCATGATATGAAGGCATTGCGACACCGATTGATTGGGTGCTTTTCAAGAACTTATGCGCCTGCAGCCTGTGGATAACTCTACCGGAGCCTTGCGGCTCCGGTTCAGTTCAGACGGGATGTGGGGGACACAACAACCGCTTCCGCGGTCTGTCTGGGGAGTAAAGCCCAGGCGAATGAACAGCCGACCACTTGACGTGTCGGCTGCTCATCGAGGGGATCAGGGAAGTGCAACCGTCGCGGTAAACACGAAGCGCTCGTCGGCAAGGTTCTTGCCGTTGAGACCGAGGCCGTCGTTGTCGATGTCCGTATCCCAGTAACGGAAGTCGAGGGTCAGCTTTTCGACAGCCAGCGAAATACCGGCGTTCCAGTAGGTGTAGTCGCCGGCCAGATCGACATCGTTGTAGCCTATTAGCGCGCTGACGGACGGTTCGAACACCCATACTTGCGGCAGGGAATAACCGATCGAACCTTCGACAGTGTGCGCTTCGCCTGTTTCGAACGTGTAGTCCGGCGAGTAGAAGTACTTGACGCCAAGTGACAGCTTGTCGAATTCGGTGCTGGCACCCGCCTTGAATTCCCAATAGTCGACGTTGACGTTCACGGTCTGGTTTGAATAGCCGTAGTAGATGACGCCGAAGTCGAACTCGACCGGGCCGAGCTTAGGCTTGATGCCGCCGTAAATGTCGTATTCGAAGTCGGATGCGGTGAAGAACTGGTCGACTTTCGCGCCCCAGATCCCCACGTACGCGATCCCGTAGGCCAGGTCGGCGCCGACAAAGTATGACGAATCCTCGTCACTCTGCGAGAAGCCGCGGAAGACGTAATCCGACATGTATCCACCGTTTACGGACCATTCCAGCGAACGGCCGCTCTCGGCCATCGGTGCATCCTTGATGCTTCCAGCCGCATCGCGGTTGAACCAGTCACCTGCGTTGGCAGGCGTTGCAGCGACTGCCCCAGCGAGAGCCAAGGCAACCGCAGAACTCATGAGCCCCAGTTTCGTTTTCATTTCTAGAGTAACCCCCCTTCAGGACATGCGTGTTGGTAGCTGTTCACCGCTGCACGGATGCCCCGCTGCGATGTGACCGTCTGACGACGACGCGCCGTTGATTGAAGAAACTGGATTAGTCGGCGATACACAATCGGAATTGGCCGAAAGGTCGCTCTACTGAGCGTGGTTGTAGTCGAAGGGCAACAAAACGAAGCTTTTGAACAAATCGCACGCAACATGCTCTGAAAAGTCGCCTGTTGAATACTTAAAAAATGATTCAAAACTAGGCGGTTTGCTTAAATTCTGAGCAGTTCGTGGGAGGCATAAGATGTCCTGTCGTCGGGCCGAACTGGTCCTGCCGCAAACGATGTGCGTTATGGGCTTCTGGAAACCAAATTTAACGAGATCGACCGCGACGATGACCGCCTCGAACGCCACGCATCCACCAATCGCACTCATCACGGGAGCGGCTCGCCGCATCGGCCGCGCAATTGCCCTCGGGCTCGCCGCCGATGGCTGGCAGATCCTCATACACCACAATGCGTCCTCTGCCGAAGCCAATAAACTTGCCGAAATAATCGAACGCAGCGGCGGCCGCGCCGTACCGCTGCAATGTGATCTGACGCAGCAGGACAAGGTCGAAATGCTGCTCGACAAATGCGAGCAGGTACTTGGCCGCCCGACCTGTTTAATCAACAACGCTTCTGCATTCTTCGATGATAACGCATCAACCCTGAGTGCAGAGATCTGGGATGCGCATATGCACGCAAATCTGCGCGCACCTGTTTTTCTTTCAATGGCGTTCGCCCGCCAGCTTCCCAGCGGCACAAAAGGAAACATCATCAATATCATCGACCAGCGCGTTCTACGCCCGACGCCCGAATACTTCTCCTACACAATTTCCAAGGCAGCCCTTTGGACGGCCACGCAGACGCTGGCCCAGGCCTTTGCGCCTATGATTCGCGTCAACGCGATCGGCCCCGGGCCCGTCCTCCAGAGCGTTCACCAGAGCGATACCGAGTTCGCCGCAGAGATTGCCGGTACGCTTCTGAAACGAGCCTGCCCTCCAGACGAGATCGCCAATTCCGTTCGTTTCATTCTGGCGTCGCCATCAATGACCGGGCAGCTGATCACGCTCGACAGCGGCCAGCACTTGGCTTGACGCCAGGGTCCTAGATCTGACCATTGCTTCCGGGCGGAGGTCGGGAAGCGTCAGTAAATCTAGCAGATTCGCAACGGGGCACGGTTTTACGGTGCATCGGAACCTGGAAGCTGCTCCAACGGAACACCCCGCAGGCGCAAAAACGGCTTGATGCCGCCCTCTAAACATCCATTCGAAGGCCATTCGCCACATTTCGTCCCCGGCCTGCCCGCACTAGCGCCCCATTGATCCTGCAAGAATCTCGTTGGCGGGGGGGAATCAGCAGTGAAACGCAGGGTTTAACCCGTCGTTAATCTTAACAAATTATGACATGTGCCAAACGTTGTATCGCCGTCTTGTCACGACTGTCAGCCTCCCTCCGAAGGTGCCCCATGCTGAGCCGAACCCGAGTCTACGCCTTCGCCATCGCGATCGTCGTAATCTCCTCGCCTGCGATGGCAGCATCGCTTCCCGAGATCGAAACCTCGGCTAAAAACCGGGTTCCGGCGTGTGTCACACCGGGCCGCATCGGCGCCTTTCTTAAATCGCGCAACCCATCTCTTCACCAGCGCTATGAGGATCTCGGCGTCTACTACATGCGCCACGGAGAAAATCTGAACATCCGCTGGGACATGGCTTTCTATCAGATGGTCGTCGAGACCAACACGTTACGATACACCGGTGACGTGCGCGCCGAGCAGTTCAACTTCGCCGGATTGGGAGCAACCGGCGGCGGCGTCAAGGGCGAGCACTTCAAAACGGTCTCCGATGGTGTCCAGGCCCACCTTGAGCACGTCGCCATGTATGCCGGAAAGCGCATCGACAGTCCCGTCGCCGAACGCACCCGCAAGGTTCAGGAATGGGAAGTTCTCGTCCCCTACCAGCGTTCGCTGTCCGGCCCGATGACTTTCACCCAGCTTGGCCGCAAATGGGCCCCGAGCGACCGCGGATACTCCGACGACATCCAGGCTATCGCCGACGAATTCAGTTCTTCCTTCTGCAACGCCCCAGACCCCCGTCCCGAGCAAGTCGCGCTCGCACGCGCCACCACCTCGACCGCGAGCAATTCCGCACGCCCGGTGGCAAAGAAGGTCGAAACAGTCGCCACCGCCGCAGTATTGGCTCCGGAAAATTCCGACACCCGTTCCGGCCTCGGCGCCGGATCGCTGGTCGGCCTCTCCAAGTCCGCTCAGACCGCCCGTGACGCCGCCGCACAGACTCCACCGGCCATCATCAACGAGAAGGCCGGCGACAGCGCGAGCGTCACCGCTGAAGATAAGCAGCCCGATCCCATCAAGACCGCGATGGCCGCCGGACAGGCGAAGTCGGTCGAAGCCAAGCCGGTGCCCGGCAAATGCCGTGTCTGGACCGCGAGCTACGGCGGCGCGAAGGCCATCATCATCAAGGCCCCCGGCGACGGTATGGTCAACTACACCGTGCTCGACGTCCACACCGGCAAGGAAAAGCGTCAGGCCGATGCCTATATCGCTGCCTACGCCAAGGGTGGCGAAACGATCGGCGAGTTTGCCAGCCCGAACGCGGCACTCGACAAGGCTTTCGAGCTCTGCCCGGACAAGTAGCGGTAAGGGCGTCGAACCGGATGCGGACTCCGATATTGATCCGCCATGAGTGAGGGAATGCGGCGGCTGCCAAGAACGCAGACGCCACCGGAAACGCACTCCTATCGAGTTCTCTCCGGCCCAAGATAGTTGACCGCCGCCGTCGACAACGCCCCGCCGACGACGCACGGAATACCGAACTGAACCTGCCCGAGAACGCTGGCGACAACGCAGCCCAGCGCCAGCGCAGTCGTACCGTAGTTGCCCCACTTGCTCCAATCTCGCGCGTTTTGCGGACCGCCAGCCCGCAACGCATCGATGCGCTTCAGGGCATCTTCGCGCAAACGGCCGATTTCGTAGAGTTCTGCAGCCTCGATGACTTCGCGCAATTGCCGCCGCACCGTCTCGTCCTGGTGGTTCATCTGCACTTTGGCGAGATCGAGCAGGTTCTTGTCGCGTGCCGCGTTGCTGGCCAGCGTCCATTTCGCCATGGAACCGATCGTCAGCTTCTCGATGTCGTTCTGGTCCTCCGCCCACGCCAGCGCGGAGATGATCCGGATGCCCGGCTCCCACGCCCCCGTCGCGAAATAATTACCCCAGTGCGCATCGATCACGAACGGGTCGTCCATCGACAGTTCGCCAAGCGTCTTGCCGTCGCCGTAGAGGTATTTGCCGATGAGAACCTTGCGCGCCGGCATTCTCTCGACGAACTGCTCCAGCAGCTCTTTCCAGTCCGGCAGCCCCGAAAACGCGATCGCCTTTATCAGCACGACCTGCTGCACCGGCGGCATTGGAAACATCTCGGCGATAAGTTCCGGCGCTTTGAGCTGGTTCTCGCCGATCACACCGGCGATGAAGCCGGTATAGACGCCGGCCTTCTCCGGGTCGCTGAGAGCGCCAAGGCGCACCATTGCCTTGACCAGGCCGGGCACCTGCGCCGGTGTCTTGTTCTCGCGGTAGTCGTTGATGAAGCGCAGGACGTCGTCTTCCTTGACGAACTTGTCCGCGGCCTTGGTCTCCAACTGAGCGGCATGGTCCGCCGCCCTCGTCGGCGCAAGGCTATAGCTCTGCGCGCGGGCTGCACCGGTCGAAACAAGCCCAACCGCCACGACGGCGAGCAGAACGGCAAACCCTTCTGTTGTCAGTCGCACGTGGGTCATTGAACCCTGCTAGTGTTCTAGATGAAACGCTTGGTTGCCAGGCGGAGGTTGTCAAGCGGCTGCCAATCCATAGCAAACGTCGACGCTTGCTGGTTTCCCGGGAAAGACCGTCTGGGAATGAAGCCTCGGAGTCGGGAAACCGATCCTGCCGCGGTACTCTTCCCCCCCACAAGAACCCGCAATCCGGCCCTTTTACGGCCAACTCGATGGCATGGCGTCACGATCGCTTGACTGAATCTCGCCACCAACCAATGTTCCACCCATGCCTAAACAGAAAGACCCCGAAGACGTGGCCCTCGACACCAGTACGCCACCCGCAGGCGACGCGCCCGAGGAGCGGCGCACCGGCCCCGAAATCATTGCCGGTTACCTCAAGTCGTTGCCCACCGCCCCCGGCGTCTACCGGATGCTGAACGTGGACGAGGAGGTGATCTATGTCGGCAAGGCGCACTCGCTCAAAGCCCGCGTGTCGAATTATGCCCGTCTCGGCGGCCATACCAACCGCATCGCGCGCATGATCGCCTCGACCGCGTCGATGGAATTCGTCACGGTCCGCACCGAAGCCGAGGCGTTGCTCCTCGAAGCCAACCTCATCAAGCGCTTCCGCCCGCGCTTCAACGTGGTGATGCGCGACGACAAATCGTTCCCCTACATCCTGATAGCCCGCGATCACCACGCACCTCGCATCCTCAAGCACCGCGGCGCCCGCAACAAAAAAGGCGATTACTTTGGCCCGTTCGCATCCGCCGGGGCCGTCAATCGCACCATCGCCATGCTGCAGCGGGTCTTTCTTCTGCGCACCTGCTCGGACAGCGAATACGAGAGCCGCACGCGCCCCTGCATGCTGTGGCAGATCAAGCGCTGCTCGGGCCCGTGTACCGGAGAGATCGGTCTGGAGGAGTATGACAAGCTCGTCGATGAGGCCAACCGCTTCCTGCGCGGAGAGAGCCAGACGGTTCGCGAGAAGTACCAGCAGTTGATGAGTGAAGCCGCCGACAAACTCGAGTTCGAACGCGCCGCAGATTACCGCAACCGTCTCTGGGCGCTGGCCCACGTCACCGCCGACCAGTCCATCAACGCCACCGGCATCGAAGAAGCCGACGTGTTCGCCGCCCACCAGGACGGCGGCCAGACCTGCATCCAGGTCTTCTTCTTCCGCACTGGTCAGAACTGGGGCAATCGCGCCTACTTCCCCAAAGCCGACCGTTCGCTCGACGCCGACGAGATCCTCGGTTCGTTCATCGCCCAGTTCTACGACGACAAGCCCGTGCCGCGATTGATCCTCACCTCGCACGATCTGCCCGAGCGCGAACTGATGGCCGAAGCCTTGACGACGAAGGCCGACCGGAAGGTCGAGATCGCCACCCCGAGACGCGGTCCCAAAACCGACCTCGTTGCCCACGCCACCGCCAACGCCCGCGAAGCCCTGCTGCGCCGCATGGCCGAAACCGCTTCGCAAACCGACCTGATGAAGGCCGTCGCCGAACGCTTCGGGCTGGCGCGCCCGCCGCGCCGCGTAGAGGTCTACGACAACTCCCACATCTCCGGCACCGATGCCGTCGGCGCCATGATCGTCGCCGGCCCCGAAGGCTACGCCAAGAACCAGTACCGTAAGTTCAACATCAAGTCCGAGAAGTTGGCCCCCGGCGACGATTACGCCATGATGCGTGAAGTTTTGACCCGGCGCTTCAAACGCCTCGCTGCCGGTACCAACGCACCCGCCGCCGGCGACGCGGATCTGCCCGTCGCTGCCTCATCACCGCCTGAGGCGGATCGCAGTGTCGAGGCCGGTGCAGAAATCTCCAGCGCCGACGACGACGCCTACCTGACATCGGTCCCCGACCGTCCCGATCTGGTCCTGGTCGACGGTGGCGCCGGCCAGCTCGCTGTCGCACGCGAAGTCTTGGCGCAGGTCGGCCTCGATGGCATTAACTTGATCGGCGTCGCCAAGGGCCCCGACAGAGACGCCGGGCGCGAGCATTTTCATATCCCCGGCGATCCCCGCCCGCGCATGCTGGAGCCGCGCGACCCCGTCCTCTACTTCATTCAGCGCCTACGTGACGAAGCCCACCGGTTCGCCATCGGCACGCACCGCGCCAAGCGCGCCAAGGGGCTGACAGCAAACCCGCTCGACGAGATCGCGGGCATCGGCCCGATACGCCGCCGCGCCCTGCTTCGCCATTTCGGCTCGGCCAAGGCAATCTCGCGTGCCGGCATCGAGGATCTCAAGGCCGTTGCCGGAATTTCCGCCGAAATGGCCCAGAAGATCTACGACCACTTCCACGAGAAGCGGGACTGAATCAGGCAACAGCATTGCCTACTGGCCCCGCCACTGCACCCTCGCTCCATCGAAAACCACACACCGCGGGCAACGAATCCGAAACGATGCTGCAAGGTTGTTCATCCCACGTTCAACGTCCGTTACGGTATGATCGCGTTCAGTTAAGTCGCGGATCGCACAGCATATTGCCCATTGCCCAAGATCGGGGTACGGAAGAACACCACAGCCTGGAGACCACTGATGAAGAAATTCGCTCTTCTTTTCGCGGCAGTCGTCGTGTCGTTCACGTTCGCCGCCAACAACCCCGCACAAGCTGGAGCGATTTCGGCTCCAGGCCTCCTCACCGGTGATATCGTTGGCAGCGCCGCTGCCGGCCTCGTTCACAAGACCCATGGTTGGCACTGCAGCGTTCGTCGCGGATACGTTCCGAGCCTCGGCTACAGCGCGCTGCACCGTCATCGCGGCGCCTGCAGCCGCCGTCACCACGGCAGCCGTCACTACCGTTGCCGCGGCAAATACGGCTACGGCTGGCGTTATCGCAGATGCATGCGCCGCGGCTGGTAAACCGTCCTGAGTGTATTCGACACCCCGGATTGCCGCCGCAGTCCGGGGGTCTTTTGGTTGGCTACTTCGCCTCCGGCTGCGGAGGCACCTGCAGGCTCTCGACGTAGTGCGTCAGGGCCAACAGCCGCATCTGCGCCGGTGCATATCCCGGCATCATTGCCTGCTTCTCGAAACGCGACCAGAACCGCGGCATCTGGAACATGTCGTGGCCCGCCGTCTCGACATCGCCCGCGATGATGTTGAACGTCCGCCAATAGGGAAACTGCCCGCCGTTCCTTGCCGCAATCGACGTTAGATCCGCCGGCTTCTTGGTCAGGATCTTTGCCATGCTGCCATCGCCCTTGCCGGCATCTCCATGGCATGTGCGGCAGTAAACGATATATTCCGACTTCCCCTCGGCGAGCGCCAGTTCACGCATTGTCCCTGCCTCCGGTTCGCCCGGCTGCTGCGCCGCCACTGCCGCCGGGGTGATCGCAAGCATCGCGCTGACCAGGGCGATTCGCTGTAGACCAACGACGGCGCGTTCACAATAAAACATGACGTCTCACTCCCACGAGGCGCTTTTTCTGAGGTCCAGATACCTGACAAGCCTGACGCCGTCCCCGATCTGTGGCATTGACCCAAGGCAAACCCGAGCCGAGCCGAAAGCCACGTACTCAATGTTGACCGCCCCGCAGCGACCACGCTCCGACATCAATCTGCCGAATGCCCTGACGCTCGGGCGCATTGCCGCCGTTCCAGTCTTCGTTCTGGTCCTTTACTTCCTCGACGGAGCTATTGCCCGCTGGGCGGCCTTCGCGATTTTCCTCTTGGCCTCGTTCACCGATTGGCTCGACGGCCATCTGGCCCGCACCTGGCAGCAGCAGTCCCGCTTTGGCGCCATGCTCGATCCGATCGCAGACAAGCTGTTGGTTGCTGCCGCTTTGTTGATGCTCGTTGCCGACCGCACCATCGCCGGTCCCCACGTCTTTGCCGCCCTTATCATCCTGTCACGCGAAATTCTGGTGTCCGGTCTGCGCGAGTTCCTGGCGACCCTTAACGTCAAGGTCGCCGTCACCACGCTTGCAAAATGGAAAACCGCAATCCAGATGTTGGCTATCGGCCTCCTGATCGCCGGACCGGCCGCCGCAACGCAACTGCCCCTGCTCACCGAAGCCGGCGTCGGCTTGCTCTGGGTCGCGGCCCTGCTTACGCTCTGGACCGGCAGCGATTATTTCCGTGCCGCCATACACCACGCCTCGAACGACAACGGGAGTTGACGCCATAATGAGACCGGCACAGGACACCCCATTGCATGACACGGGCGCCAGCCCTGCCGCGACCCTTACGCTGCGCTATTTCGCATGGGTCCGCGAAAAGGTCGGCCTCGCCGAGGAACGGGTGACGTTACCGGCCGATGTCGCAACGGTTGCAGATCTTATGAGTTGGCTCGGCCAACGCGGCGATACCTATGCCGCAGCTTTCGCCAGGCCGGAGGTCATCCGCACGGCAATCGACCACAACCACGTCCGCCCGGATGCGGCAATCGGCGGCGCCCGCGAGATCGCGTTCTTCCCGCCCGTCACCGGGGGCTGAACCAATGGCTGTCCGCGTTGAACATAAGGACTTCGACATCGGCGCCGAAATCGCGGCCCTGACCGGCGGGCGTACCGATATCGGTGCCGTCGTCACGTTTACAGGTACGGTCCGTGGCAGCGCCGGTGATGCGCCAATCACCTCGATGACCCTTGAACACTATCCCGGCATGACCGAAGCCGAGCTGGCTCGCGTCGAAGCTGAAGCCAACGCGCGCTGGCCGCTGTCGGCGACCCTCATCGTCCACCGGATCGGCGAGTTGCACCCAGGCGACAACATTGTCCTGGTCATTACCGCCTCAGCCCACCGCCACGCCGCATTCGAAGCCGCCGAGTTCCTGATGGATTACCTCAAGTCCCGCGCGCCCTTCTGGAAAAAGGAAGCCCGCCCCGACGGCAGCGCCAGGTGGGTTGACGCTCGCGAAACCGACACCGAGGCGATGCAGCGTTGGAAATCGAGTGCGTTCGAAAAGGGCTGATTTGGCCAATTCACCGGATTACGACCCCATTAAGTTTAACGAATCCTTTACCCTTGCCCGTCAAAATCACACACATGCCCGATGGCGTCCTGGAAATCGCCATCTTGTGAGTTGACTGTGGTTACCCAGAGACAGTGCAACCTATCGCGTAGACGGGGGTCAACCGAATGGGTCCGATGACAGAGCGTGTGCTTTGGCGCGCGTTCACTAGGCTATTATGCGCATCCGTCCTTATCGGTTCCGGTCTGATAACCGGCAACGGAACAGCCCTCGCGGCTGAGAGTGGAACAGCGCTCGCTGCTCCGGCGGCATCCGTTCCCGTCCAACCCCCAGCAACCAAGTTGACCCGCTTCATTGTTGGCATCGACCGCCACGCTGATTTCAATATCATGTCGCTGACCAATCCAAACCGCGTGGTCGTGGAGCTGGACGACGTCCAGTTGCAGCTCCCGCCGCAACCGGTAAACGGCCCTGTTGGTCTCGTCAGTGGCTTCCACGGCGGCAAATCGGGTGCCCACAAGTCGCGCATCGTCATCAACGTCACCGAACCGGTCGTCGTGACGTCGACAAAGATCGAACCGGTCGGCAAGACCTACCACCTCAACGTGGAGATTGCTCCGATCGCCGGACCTGCACCCGAGCGCAAACTCGCCAACGCGCCGTTCGACGCGCCGAGCGGCCTCGGTGCTTCCGGCCTGCAGCCCCCGATGCCGCAGCATGCCGAATCGCGTCAGGCCCTTGCCAAGCGCCGGGCCAAGCCGATTATCGTTCTCGATCCAGGTCACGGCGGACACGATAGCGGTGCCATAAAGAATGGCGCCGTCGAAAAGGACGTGGTCCTCGAATTCGCGCAGACGCTGCGCAAGAAGTTGGAAGCATCCGGCCGCTACACTGTTTTGATGACGCGCGACAAGGATGAGTTCATCGAGCTCTCTGAACGCCGCGACTTCGCCGAGCGCCACAACGCCAGCCTGTTCATCGCCATTCACGCCGACTACGCACAGTCTTCAGCCAGCGGCGCCACGATTTATTCGCTGCGCCCGTCTGTTGCCAGCAAGCTGAAGCGGTCGGCAATAAAGACGGCAGGCAACGTCGACCTCACCGAGAAAAACGTCGCTACTGTCGACAAGGCTGATCGCAACGTCGTCGAAAACTGGCTCTCCGACCTCGCCCAGCAGGACGCCGAAGTGACGACTGTGCGCTCCGACCTGTTCTCCCGTTCGGTCATCCGGTTCATGGGCAGCAAGACGAGCTTCCGCGCCAAGCCGCACCGTACCGCCGCCTTCAAGGTTTTGAAGACCCACCTCGTCCCATCGGTGCTGATCGAATTGGCCTATGTCACCAACAAGGCCGACGCGGCCCGCCTCAAATCCGAAAGCTGGCGCAACGAGGTCTCCGGCGGCATCGCAAACGCAATCGACAATTATTTCAGCAACAACGCCTCCCGACTGCCGATTTTCGCGGGGCTGGAGTAGCTGCTCAACACCGGCTTGCCGAGTGTTGACTGACAAGAATCACACCGGCTTGCCGAGTGCTGACTGACAAGAATCACACCGGCTTGCCGAGTGTTGACCAGCAAACACTCAGACCCAAGCCCTGGTCCAGCGAGCGCTTACAATAAATAGAAAGGCCGCTCCCTCAGTCAAAGGAGCGGCCGTTTTTTGTGGCCGGCGTCGCTGTCGCACTCAGCCGCTGGCTCAAGCCGGGTCAGGCGGGACTTGGGGGATGGTGAAGTCTGAGGCGCCAGAGCAGGAGAAACCTTCGATCCGGATCTTGCGCATTGGCGGAATACTCAACCAACCTTCGCGACAACTGGACCGAAATCGTTCTAGGAAGGAGGCGCTTCAGCATGGGCCGCTCCATCTTCTTCAAAGGTACGCAGCAGCGCCGCAAACGCGACTTCGTTCAGGACCCGGCGCAACAAATCGCCCCCACAATGCGTGGCCAGCGGTCGAATTGCGATGGAATCGAGAATCGGGCGATGCCAGGATTGTCCGGGATGGCTCTAGCGTAAGTGGACCATCTTCCCCGCTGGAGAAGCCTTGGCCGAACGGTTCCATCCAAAACCGTTCGAACTCCATCCCGCGTGCGCCGGCGCTATGTCGGCCTGGCTTAAAAGACGGTAAGGGCATGATGCCCCTTTCGGTCCTACGCGCACCAGCAGGGCTTCAATCGATCACGCAAGTTGAGCGCGATTGCCGCGACCCCGGAGAGGACCAAACCCCTCACACCGTAAAGGTTAAGTGATTCGCACGATGGGAGCGTGACAGTCGGGGCCGCCAACGTGCCTGAACGCCTCCACACGTTGCATGTTTGCAATACCGGCACCGACTTGCCCGCGCCCCGGGCACGATGGTGGCGAGTGGCCCGTCGCGGCTAAATCGCACCATAGCCGCAACTTCGTTCGATTTAGGCGCGACATGAGGGCCACTAG
>LOEV01000076.1 GCA_001516065.1 Alphaproteobacteria bacterium BRH_c36 | reverse complement strand
ACGAGGCCGTGCCGGGAATGGACGCGGGCCGCTACCGCCCAGGCGCCGTCGCCGCCGAGTCTGGCGACGTCGGCATATGAGGCGCGGCGCAATCCCTGACCAGGCACGAGCAGCGAAACGGCTTCGAGGAGGTTGGTCTTACCCGAGCCGTTCGGGCCGACCAGGACGACAGAGGCGTTGCCCGGCATCACCACTGCGCTGGCATAGTTGCGGAAGGCCGTCAGCGACAGGCGTTCGATCCACAGACGCCCGGCGCCTGCCTCAGCACCAGCTGCCAATGGACCGGGTTGATCTGCGTTTGCCGTCGCGGTCAAGATCCGTCTCAGCCATTAAACGCGCATCGGCATGACGACGTAGAGGGCACCGTCGCCGGAGGAATCGCGGACCATCGCCGGGGAACCGGGGTCGGAGAGAAGGAAGCGGGCTTCTTCTCCTTCGAGCTGGCCGGCGATGTCGAGCAGATAGCGTGCGTTAAAGCCGATCTCGAGTTCATCGGAGCGGTACTCGACGCCGAGTTCCTCTGTGGCACTGCCACCCTCCGGGTTGTTCACGGAGAGCACCAGCTTATCGGCCGAAACGGCCAGTTTGACAGCGCGGCCGCGCTCGGAGGCGATCGTCGAAACGCGGTCGACGGCGCTCATGAACTCGGCATTGGAGACCTTCATCTCCTTGTCGTTACCCTGCGGGATGACACGGGCGTAGTCGGGGAAGGTTCCGTCGATCAACTTGGAAGTGAGGGTCACTGTGCCGATCTCGAAGCGGATCTTGGTTTCGGAAACGCCAACCGTCACCGAGCCGCCGGACGCTTCGAGCAGGCGGTGGACTTCGTGGACGGTCTTGCGCGGGATAATGACGCCGGGCATGCCGTCGGCACCGTCGGGAAGGGCCAGATCGATCTGCGCCAGCCGGTGACCGTCGGTGGCGACCGCGCGCAAAACCGGTTTGTCGGGATCGGCAGCCGAAGTGTGGAAATAGATGCCATTGAGATAGTAGCGGGTTTCTTCGGTGGAAATGGCGAAGCGGGTCTTATCGATGAGGCGCTTCAAATCCCCGGCGCTGATCGCAAAGCTGTGCGGCAGTTCGCCGATCGCGATGTCGGGAAAATCCTCGGCGGGCAGAGTCTGCAGCGCGAATCGCGAGGAACCGGCCGACAGAGTGAGGCGCTGGTTTTCGCTGTCTCGGACCAGTTGCACCTGGGCGCCCTCGGGAAGCTTCCTGACAATGTCATGGAGGAGATGGGCGGGAACGGTGAGCGAGCCGGTCTGCTCGACGGAAGCGGGGGCTTCCTCGACGACCTCGCGCTCCAGGTCGGTCGCCTTGAAGGCCAAAACAGAGCCCGACGCCTTCAACAGGACGTTCGAGAGAATGGGAATCGTTGTCCGGCGCTCGACAACACTGGTGACATGGCCCAGAGCGCGCAGCAGTTCCCCACGTTCGATCACTAGCCGCATTATCGATCCTCGCCGAAGCCCTTGTTCATCGTCGCATGTTTCGAAATCGACCGACGCCCGCCGGGCTCATCGATTGAGAATCGAAGAATTTGGGCGGGAAGCGCTCGCAGAAGGTTCAGGTCCTGGCGATTCGCCAGCGCAGTCGATTCGAGCGGAGCGCCAATTGACCCGATCGGACCGGCATTTTCAAGTACGTTGCGTGTAAGACCTGAGGAGCGTTGCAGAACGCAATGGCCATTACTGGCTGCTGCGAGGTCAAACGGGTGAGAAACAAGCAGCCCGAGAGGCGGCGCCCGCAAAGGCACCACCCCTCGTTCTCCCCGCTCAATTGCGCAACCGTTGCGGATGTCCCAGCGAGGCCTAGAGCCTGGCGAAAACAAACCGACAAGGCCCGATTAGCTTGCCGCACCTGGCCAACCGGTTGCGCGCCGGTCCTGCGGCTGAAGCCCTCGAGCGCCACGGGACCGGAGACGGACCAGCGCAAAGCGCCGATCCGAATTCTTGTAGAAGCGTCGAGGGCTCAGTGGTTCAGCTGCTTTTTCAGATCCTCCAGTTCGTCGCGGAGTCGCGGATTTTTCGTCAAATGGTCATCAATCTTGCGAATCGCATGCAGAACGGTGGTGTGATCGCGGTTGCCGAATCGGCGGCCGATTTCTGGCAGCGAACGAGCCGTCATCTGCTTTGCCAGATACATGCCGATCTGGCGGGGCCAGACGACCGAGCGATGCCGGCGCTGGGAGAGCAGATCGCCCTTCGAGACACCGAAATGGCGTGAGATGATGCGCAGAATATCCTCGATCTTGATGCGGCGCGGCTCAAGGCCCTGCACAAGATCGCGGATGACGGTCTCGGCGACTTCGACGGTGATTGGAGCCTTCACATACTGCCAGTTTGCAAAGAGCCTGATGACTGCACCTTCGAGTTCGCGGCCGTTGTCGGTCAGCCGCTCCGCCAACAATTCGACGACGTCGCGGTTCAGCGTGAAGGTCGCGTCCATGACGCGCTTCTCGGCAATGCGCATTTCAACGACGTTGACGCGCTGCTCATAGTCAAAAGAACCTAGTTCGGTGACGAGGCCGCGCGTCAGGCGCGAGCGCATACGCTCGTTCAATCGCTCGATCTGGGCGGGCGGACGCGAGGATGCGACGACCAGCTGGCGACCTCCATCGAGGAGCGCGTTGACGATATGATCGAACTCTGTCTCCGTCTGCGCACCGTGCATGAATTCGAGATCGTCGATCAGGAGAATGTCGACCTTGCGGAATTTCTCCTTGAAGGCCAGCGGATCATCGCCGCGCAGCGCTTCCACAAAGCGATAACGAAAACCGTCGGCGGTCATATAGAGCACCTTCGCATCCGGGCGGCGGCGCGTGACCTCCCAGGCGGTGGCGTGCAGGAGGTGGGATTTTCCCAGTCCCACGGGCGCGTGGATGAAGAGCGGGTTGAAGCCTGGGCTGTCGTAGCCGACCGACTCGGCGACACGGGTTGCAGCAGCGTGGGCTACGCGGTTCGACGAACCGACGACGAACGTGTCGAAGGTATAGCGCGGATCGAGCGGCGAGCCTTCAAAGTCGCCAATACGAGTCGTCGGAGCCGGATTGGGCAGCGTCGGCACAAGCATGGAGGCGCGGGCGAAACCGCCCGTCGCATCGGTTGCCGGCTGACTTAGCGCTGGACGGTTGGTGTCGGTTACGTGCGGCTGGGGAGGGCGATCGACCGGTTTGGACGAGTCGGCATCGCGGCAGACAGGCTGCGGCTGGCGCAAGTTGACTTCAACATGCTCGGCGCCCTTGAACTCGGCCTGACAGCACTCAAGGAGAACAGCGACGTAGTGGGTCCTGATCCAATTGCGCAGAAACTTGACCGGCACGCTGGCGACGACGACGCCGCCTTCGAAGGAGTCAAACTCGATGGCGTTGAAGAAGCTTGTGTAGACTTCTTCGCCAAGCCGCTTGCGCAGCATGGTGCGAACCTTGTTGCCAACCTCGCCGCCGGAGGTCGCGGTCGCGATCTGCTTTCCGGAAACGGGAAGAGCTCCTGCCCGCTGCGGTACAGCCGCGTTTGCCTTTTCGTTCGTCCGTCCGGATTCCTTGAGAGCTGTTCCGATACCTGCAATCGTCTGCATTTTAGTTCCCCGCACTTAAAAAAATTCATTCCCGAATGATCGAGACGAAACGCACCTCTCCCGACCGCTCCAGCGAGGAACGGCGAAAGCTTGTCTCCAGTCTCGAATTCGCTGATAACGCGCGCCCTATCGAGCGCCTACTGACGAAGTCCGGTGCCCAATTTCCGGACCGCGTGCTTCGCCCCGCTGGATTTCAGCCGGACGCCACACCTTCCAGACCCGGACTCATCGCAAAGAAGTGCAATTCAGGTCTGGATGTCGGAGCACCGTCAAGACCGCGATCGCGCATCCTCCGGGCCAAAGCCGGCCCGCCCATGTCGGAGGTGCTCGATTGAGAGCGGCTGGATAGCCAGCCTCGCGTTTGCCGTGCCTGTGTATCAATTGTATCGATCGACAACTTGCCCGGCTGAAGCAAATCAGTTAGCCAAGTTGCATCGTTCAGAAACAAGCAGATCGGTTTCCAACCGATTTGCCTCTCTGGAAAACCGCAGCGCTTTTTATCGGACGCTGTTTTTGCTGCGGTTGCTGCATCGGTCTTACGAGACCCCACTCTTCTACCCTCCGCAAAGTCAAAGTCGGCGCGCTACCAAATTGAAAACGGCAAGCAACCATTTAAGTTGCGCGCAACACCACACCTCCACAAACGCATACGCTTGTGGATCCCTCAGTCTTGAGACTTACGCAGATACGACAGCCCGTCACAAAGGCGGAATTCATGCCTTGGACCGAGAACACGTCTTACACAAAATCCGGTCAGCCCGTTGACGGCTTATCCCGAAGTGCCGGACCGAGTTGTCCACGGCCAGCGTGGAAAAGTTAATAGACGGTTACCGGCTTGGAAGCAAGCTGCCCATGAAGAGCGTTTGCGCGGGTGAGCCCGCAGTTTCGACTCCCCTCCGCAGCGAACGACAGTTTACGGAAGCTCTTTGAATCCACAGGCCGACTCGCAATTGAACGATGGTTTTTGAGGGTCCACATCCTCGAATTGAGAAGATAGTTTTTCTTGGCCGATTTTGTTTGTGGCGAGTGGGGAGGAAAACGAGTCTCAAGGGACTTTGTCAGTTCGCAAACCGATGCAACGCGCTCTTTTTCAACGAAGAGATCGGCTTCAATGTTCGTGATGCCGGTTTTGAGGTCGCGCCTGGACCGTGGCGAACATGTCACGAAAGGTTCATATGAGAGGTCGAATGACAGGCGCGACGAAATTGCAAAAAAAAAATTCTTCAGGCCGGCGGTACGGCGAACCGGTTTGCACGCTTCCTGTCGAAGTGCAACCCGCGCGCGCAGTGGAGTTCGACTCAAGTTCGAAGCCGCCTCGTCGCGCGCGCCAGCCGAGTCGCAGTTACAGCGGGCAGGTGGATGGCCTTCTCACAATCGAATCGCGACGACATGCATCCCTGTAAGAAAGGCGTCGGCGCCCGCAGCGATCTTTCTTCACGCGAGGTTCTGAGCTAGTGAGGCGTCGCGCCTTAATTGACCGGCGGTGCGGCGAGGCCGGTGTCAATTAAGGCGTGATAAACGCCTCAC
>LOEV01000075.1 GCA_001516065.1 Alphaproteobacteria bacterium BRH_c36 | reverse complement strand
TTGAGGATCGTCGTCTCGTCGGGGATCGCGTCGCGGCCAAGTTCGAGCCCCGCAAAAGCGCGCATGGACTGGATGTCGTAGAGCGCTTCCTCCGCGCCCGGATCGGAGAGTTGGTACCACTGTTGCAGGAAGTAGATCCGCAGCATCACCGCGCATGGGTACGGCCGCCGACCGTTGCCGGCCTTGGGATAATGCGGTTCGATCAGCGCAAGCAGAGCCGACCACGGCACCACCGTATCCATCTCGGCAAGAAACCGCTCGCGCTTCGTCTGCTTCTTCTTGTTCCGGTGATCAAGTGTCGCAAAGCTTAACTGCCTCATGGCAGGGCACCCCTCGAATCAATTCTCAGATTGTGCCATGGTTCGGAGCTTGTTCAGAGCTTCCCTAGGTTGCCCCCGCCCCCAGCTCTTTTCGGACAAGCTACATAGGGCTCGATGGTCGCTATGCACTGCCGTCCGTGCTTACTATGTGCTTACTAGAGAGATCGCCGAAGGCGAATGCAACCCCTAAGCCATTGAAAGTATTGGTGCCCCCGGAGAGACTTGAACTCCCGACCCCCTGATTACAAATAAGAAGGCTTGGTGTGCCATGGTGCACATGGCGTCCGTAACTCATTATTTTTATTGATATTTCTTATAGACAGTGGCACATAGTGACCTTCGCGATCCATGGAAGTAGCTGCCAAAGAGCTGCCAAATGCCGACAGTGAAGCTTACCGATCTCGTGGTCCAGCGGTTGCGACGGCCAGAGCGTGGAAACGTGACGTATTGGGATAGTTCACTGCCTTCCTTCGGGGTGCGGGTTGGGTACGGAGGAACGAAGAGCTTCATCATAATGGTCAAAGGCCGGCGGAAAGCGTTGGGTCGATATCCAATGGTGCCGCTGAGCCAAGCACGCGAAGAAGCCAAACGGATTTTGTATGACCGACTGGGATACGCTCGGGAGCAGACAGGCTTGGATGTCAGCTATCCGGAGGCCGTGGAACGTTATCTGCGGGCAAAGGAAGGTGAGATCGCTGAACGAACTTGGGCGGAATATGCGCGGTATCTCCGGGGATTTAACTTTCCAGGCCTGGTGAGCGAGGTGCGAGCCTACGAAATTGATGACGCTCTGGAGAGAATCTCGGGCCAATCAAACCGGTCCCACGCGTATACGGTGCTCAAGATCTTCTTCAACTGGTGCCTGGCACGTGAGTATTGCGAGGCCAACCCATTACAGAAGATCAAAAAGCCAAGGATCCCGTCGTCACGTGAGCGGGTGCTCGCCGAAGAAGAGTTGGTGGCAATTTGGAATGCGTGTGAGAACTTGGGGAAGTATGGCGCGATCGTTCGTATCTTGATGCTGACCGGGCAGCGTCGAGGTCAGATCGATCGGTTGCAGGAAGCCTGGGTCGACGAACAGGGGATCAATTTTCCAGCGCGTGTGATGAAGAACGGCCGGGATCACTATTGCCCGATTGGTCGGTTGACGAAGTTTGTCTTGCTGCAAGTGCAGCCGGTGGGAGGATACTACTTCTCGCCGATTGGCTTGGTGGGGCATCCATTCAGTGCCTGGTCAAAGAATAAGGGCAGGTTGGACAGCATGGTCCAGCTTGATCCTTGGACGTTGCATGATCTACGACGGACCTGGTCAACCAATGCATCCGCATTGGATATCCCGCCACATATCACGGAGCGGATATTGAGCCATGCGTCGCCAGAGGGAAGGATTGCCAAGATATACAATCGGTACTTGTACCGCGAGGAAATGGCGGCGGCGATGGACAAGATGAACAGCCATATCTTGTCACTGATCTCACAAGAGCCCACATAGGAAGAGTCTACGTGGACGAACATCCACGCTGGCATTGCGCAATGCCTCCTGCAAGGAGCATTCGCGATGTCACAGACACCACGCTTGATCAGTATGAAGGTCGTGCAACAGCTGACGTCATACAGCAGAACTCATATCAGTCGACTGGAGGCGGTCGGTAAGTTCCCAAAGCGGGTTCGCTTATCACGCCATCCCCGAGGCCGAATGGGCTACGTTGAGGCGGAAGTGCACGACTGGATTGACAAGCGTATCCGTGAGCGCCCCGAGTAGGGGCGGGGACAGCCTTAGCGGGCTGTCCCTTTTTTGTTTGGCCTACGACGAAACAAGTCCAGCGCTCTGCGTGATGTGCTTTCGATTACTGGTCGGGATGTTCCCAGCGCGCTACCAGATCGACGTGATTGAATCTTCGGAACAGGATTTGCATCGATCCTCATTGTCGTCTTGCGTTCCGGTTTGCGGAGTTTGCGGACATCTGCGACGTCGGACGCGATGCTTGCTCCAGACTACTCCGCGATCTCCGCTTGACCTACGAGAGCGGACGAATGAATGGCGGGCACCCAGGCATAACCCGCATCGCTCTTGATCGCGGTACCTTGCCCCTATGCACCACAAGTGATCGAGCTTCTGCCGAAGCAACGAGAAAGGTCTGCCGTGCTGGTCGGACTTTCTTTCTTGAGAAAACGAATCAATTGCGGGGCATGATTCGCGCATGCGCAAGCAAAAATACTCAACGTCCACGGAAAAATATTTGCACCGTGCCTCTTGTCGGCGCAGCAGCGCGCTCTGATCTGGTGACCAACTGTCAATTGCTCGAACGGCCGCAGCTGCATTGTGGTTGCCCGAGCCGTCATGCCGGATTACGCCCATGCGCTACCGAAAGTTTCCGTGGCAAAGGAATTTCTCGAAGATTCCCTCCCGCATCATCGCAAGTCTTGCGCGCATTGACTTGCGTTTGATCGTTGTCGCAGAGACCAAGGTGATACCAATCGTGGAGATCGAGCGCGGCCAGTACAAGCACGTCGGCTTGACCGCCAAGGATGGCGAGGTGCATGTCGACGATCCGCACGTACCGCTGTCCAGCTCGGGCAAGTGGTCTCAGCGCAACGTCGAGGGCTGGGAGCGCAAACGGTTGGACCTGCCCAAGACGACGAAAACATACTCGTGGGAAACGCCAAATTTTGGTGATGCTGCAACCTACGGCACGCACACCACTTCCCGCACTCGCGAAGTCTATCAAGTGGAATTTGACGAGCCGCGCGGTCACGAGATTGCTGTCGAGATCCTCAAGCCGGGCGAAGGCGATCGGCCGAGCGTGGTGGTCAAGTTCTCGATTGTGAGCTCCATCGATCGGGACCACGAGCGCTTCGAGAAGGAGCTACTGTGGGCGCTCAACATCCTTCAGGAGAACGTCGGCGTCTGCGGCGTCTACAAGAGCACGGCGACGCGCCAGGAGTACCTCGGTACGATCGCGCTCTCCTGGGAGGTGTTCCCGCCAGGCACGGCCGATGAGATCATTGCGGTGTTTCGCAAGCGTCGCAGGGGGCGGGCAACTAAGGACGATGCGATCGTCGACGACCGGCTGAAACTGTTCGCATCGTTGAAGCCCACGGCGTATCTCGCAGGCACCGCCAATTTCTCATCCTACATCGGCGCGCAGTTTGCGCCGGACCTCGTGGTGTTCGAGAACGTGCGGTATGGCAACGCGCTTTACGTGCTCTATGACGACTGGCAGGACGTTTCGAAGCGGTCGCGGATCGACCTGCTGAAGGGGACGAGCGAGAAATTCGACCGGTTCGTGCACACGGACGGCTGGGGCGACCGATTCCTTGATCACATCAAGAACGAGATCGATAGTCGCAAGCCGAGAAAGAAGTGATCCAGTCAAGGCGCGTGGCGAGGCTGCAAGCTTCACCGCATCCACCGCCGTTGGCTTCTTACAACTCAGCAGACGGCCATACCGCCATGAGCGTCGCAGACTGGTTCCAGACTTTCCACGCCAACCTCGCCATCACCAACGGCGATGATATCTCTTATCGCTACAAGCGGATCACGGGGCGCCTGAACACGGATTTCAGGAATACCACTAGTGATACCGCCAACAGCATCTACGTTGGATCGTACGGCCGAGACACGGCCATCGGCAAAATCAGCGACCTCGACATGGCCTATCAGCTACCAGTCGCCCTGTACGACCAGTACAGGGCCCATTCAGGCAACGGCCCGTCGGCTCTCCTGCAAGCCGTGCGCACCTCAGTGCGCAACACCTACGGCACAACCGACATCTCTGCCGACGGCCAAGTCCTCGTCATCAACTTCAGCGACAACGTGAAGTTCGAGATCCTTCCTTGCTTTCCCCACGCCGACGGGTCGAGCTTCATCTATCCCGACTCCAATGCCGGAGGCAGCTGGAAGGTTTCCAATCCGCGAGCCGAAATTGCCGCGATAAAGAACCGAAACGATACCACCAACCGCAACCTCAAACGGCTATGCCGAATGATGCGCGTTTGGAAGGACCGTTGGGACGTGCCAATGGGCGGCCTACTCATCGACACCCTCGCCTACGGCTTCATCCTGAACTGGGAGCACAAGGACAAGTCTTTCCTCTACTACGACTGGATGTGCCGAGATTTCTTCAAGTTCATGGCTGACGGCGACCGCAACACCAACTCGTGGCCGGCGCCGGGCAGCAGGCGCGCCGTCACGCGTAGCGGGCTGTTCGAGTACAAGGCGCGCATGGCCGAGAACGTCGCCAAGGAGGCGATTGCGTATGACTCCAAGCAACAGCACCCCTCAGCCAAAACCAAGTGGCGAGAAATCTTCGGCCCCAGTTTCCCTGCGTGACGCGAAGCCACTGGAGGACCAGTTACGCGAAATCTACGGCCGCACCGCGTACTCCCAGAAGACCCACATCATCCAGGCTGGCATCTACCAGAACCAGAACTGGCGGATTAAGACCGGTCAGATCGTCCTCGGCGCCATCACAACCGGCGGCCTCATCATCACGCTGTTCGGCAAGGACAACCAGATTGGCCTTGTCGTCGGCGCCATCTGCTCATCGCTGCTCACCGCGCTCATCGCCTACACCAAGGACTTCGACCTCGGCACCCTATCGGAGCAGCACAAGCGGACCGCTGACGAGCTGTGGCTCATTCGTGAGAGATACCTCAGCCTCCTCACCGACATGCAGTCCGGCGCAATTCAACCCGCCGACGCCATTGCCTTACGCGACGTGCTCCTCGACGACCTCAACAAGGTTTACGCGCCCGCCAAGGTGACGACCGGCGATGCCTACGGCGCCGCGCAATCCGCACTGAAGCACAAGGAGGACCTTACGTTCTCCGACGATGAGATTGACCTCATGCTTCCCATGAGCCTGCGCCGGAACAAGGACATCAAGACGCCGCCGGCCACGTGATGCCATCTCACTTCCCGGTGAAGCCTATCATTGATATGGCGCGCAACGCCTCTATCACTCGAGAACCGGACGTAGCTGAGGGCAGGCGCAGGACCGCCGCACGCCTCGGTTTCGATGTCTCCTTGTGGGATTTAGGTAAGGCGGCATTGAAGGCTACGGCACCCGTCCCTTGCGCAGAGCCCTACGCACCTCCTTGTCCGTTTTGATTACGTCGAACCGTTCCGGATTGAACTTGCCGCCACTCCATCGCTTGAGATGCCTTTGCTCTTCGATTTCGTCGGGCTCAGGCGTGATGAGCACGCGCAGGAATTCGAAGTAGCCGGGCGGGCCGCCGACATCCTCTGGCGGACAGCAGCGGGCACCATCGACACAGGTCGCGACTTTCGGTGCGGGCAACAGCGACAGCAACTTCTCCAGCGCCACGCGATGGCGCCAGTCGTCGCCGAAGTCGTAGACATAGTGGAAGACCGGCTGGTTGTTGCATTGGAAGATGAAGTCCCGGAGCCGGACCTCACTGGCGTCGAACGCCTGCGCATCGCCTTGAAAGCGATACTGATTCAGGTTTTCGATGTCACCGAAGCGAAGGCCGCCGATCTCGAACTGGTAGAGATGCGAATCCGTCCAGCCCATGGCCGCTTGAAGGATGCGGTGCAGGTCGGCGAGGGTCGCTGGGATCGGCACGACCAGGCGCCGCCAGATGGGGGGCTCGATGTCCTCCAGCGTTACGTGGATCTGGACCGCGTTCGGCTCTTGCCAAACTCTGCTCGGTGCTGAGTCTCCCCCAAACGCCACGGTTGCCCCTCTCGCCCTGCATCTCGCGAAGCATTGCACCGGTGGCGCCGGACGTTGTCAACGGTCGGTTTGCCCTGATACCTTCCGTCCGGCGTCCGACGCGACGGGCCATAAGCGTCCCTCAGGTCCGCCGCCCGAGATAACGATTCGACGGATGCTAGTGGAGCCGAATCGGACGATAGCCAGCTGCAGCGCGCGGCAGTGCCAAGGTGCCTTTGGACGGCCGAGCATTACTTGCGAGATGGGCAAGCAAACCTGCGGCGAGCCGTATAGCCTGCTGCGCCCATACCAATGCAATTGCCGGGCTCTGCGTGCTTGTGAGGCACCGTTGGGCTGAATGACGTCCGGTATCTACAAGGACCTTTTGCGCACGATCCGACTGCGATCTGCCGTGACATGCCGCGTGGCCACGGAATGTCATGCGCCATGGCTTCGCTGACCCCCGCGAGGCATATCAATGCCGCCATTATTGGCTTGATGTTCGATCCAATCATTTCACCCTCCAGCTCAATCAAGTGTGTTGAAGTTTCGGTAGCCGGAGTAGAGCCTGAAGCCCGCCGCCATCGCAGTTGGTGAGGACAACATCACCTCCATGACTCCTCGCGATCGAGCGGGCAACGGTGAGGCCCAAGCCATAACCGCCTGTTTCCCGACCGCGCGCATCGTCGAGACGGCAGAAGGGCTCGAATACGGCTTCGAGCTTGTCTGGCGGAATACCCGGTCCATCGTCAAGGATAACAACTTCAATTTCGGTTGGTGACTGATGGGCCGTGATCGACGCCGACCCGCCGTGGCGCACTGCATTGTTGATAAGGTTGGTGAGCGCGCGTTTGATAGCGAGATGGCGGCCGCGAGCTATCAGGCTCCGCGGTGCGTTTATAGTCACGGGTTGGTCGGCATCAGCTGCATCATCGGCAATGGTTTGAAGGATGGCCGCCACGTCGATAGGCTCGATGGCCTCCTGGTCCGTGTTCTCCCTCAAGAAGCCAAGCGTCGCATCGATCATCTGCTCCATCTCGGCGATGTCCCGCTCGATCGACAACCTCGGTTCACCGGCAGGCAATGTATTTGCTCGCAAACGCAGTCGGGTCAGCGGCGTGCGCAGGTCATGGCTAATGGCAGCAAGCATCTGCGTGCGGTCGCCAACCATGCGCTCGATGCGCCGACGCATCTCGTTGATGGCCCTTGCCAGCGTGCGGACCTCCAGTGTTCCGCGCTCCTCCAATTCGCGACCGTCCTCGCCTGCGACGAAGAATGCCCGGGCGCCGTCTGCAAGTCTGTTGAGCGGCTGCGTGAGCCAGCGGCTTAACAGGACTGCGACCAGGATGACGCCGAGAGCGCCAACGAGGCTCGTGACCAGTAAGCTAGGGGACGTGATTCGGGTGGAGTGTCCGCGGGCCAGTGTCACGTTGAGCCAAGTGCCGTCTTCGAGGCCGAGCGAGATCAGCGTTGTGTGCTTGGGATCAGCGCTAGAGCCGCCGCTGGTACCGAAAATTACACCGCGCTTGCTAAGCTCGGGGGATCGCTCGATCAGGTAGGCGCGCAGCGTCTGTGCCGTGGTGTCGAGACTTCCGCCAGCGTTAGCCAGCGGCTCCTCGCTCCAATGCAATTCGAGCGGACCACCCGACAAGCCGTGGGCGGTCTCGTCCCTGCTTTCCGTGGATACGGCTGTGATCGTTTGCGCAAGCACTAGAAGGCGCTCCGCCACCCTGTCGGCGTTGGAGCGTGTGACTTCCCGCTCACTTCCTACAATGTACACGTACTGCGCAAGGAACAATGTGGAACCAAGCCCCAGCACCAGGACCAGTACCGTTCGCCCGGCGATCGTGTCGAAGAGACGGCTCATCCGCGCTTGACCTCAGCGGTCAGCATGTAGCCGGCGCCGCGAACGGTCTTGATAAGGCTTTCGCTTGATTCACTTTCGCCGAGCTTGCGCCGTAGCCGGCTCACCTGCACATCAATGCTTCGGTCGAAACCGGCCGCCGTGCGCTTGCGCGCCACCTCAATCAGATAGTCCCGGTCGAGGACGCGGTTCGGGGCTTCGAGGAAGGTCAGCAAGAGATCGTACTCGCCGGCCGACAGATCTATGATGACTCCGTCAGGATTGCGCAATTCCCGGCGCAGCGTGTCGAGCCTCCAGCCGTCGAATGTGATCGTCCGACTCGTAACGGCCGTTTCCTCGCGTGGTCCCATCCGCGAGCGCCGCAGAAGAGCCTTCACGCGAGCAAGAAGTTCGTTGGGGCTGAACGGCTTTGCGACGTAGTCGTCGGCGCCCATCTCAAGGCCGACAATCCGGTCCGTCTCCGTGCCCTTCGCTGTCAGCATGAGGATGGGCACGGTTGAAGAGGTCCGCAGATTGCGACAGATCTCTAGCCCATTGGTGCCCGGCAGCATGAGATCGAGAATCACGAGATCTATGCCTGCTTCGGCGACATTCCGGCCGACCTCTCGCCCATCGCCAACCGGCGTCACCCGATAGCCGTTTTCGCGCAAGAAGGTGCTGAGCAGCCGGCGCAGCTCCAGGTCGTCGTCGCACAAAAGAATATGCGCGTCGGGCGGCATGGACGGCGGAACAACATTAGGCCCGCCATCTTCATCGTCCTCGGTGGCAGGTTGTCTCATAGGCTCATGCCACTTTATTTCATCGGCGTCAGACGGGCTTGGAAGCTCTTACCGCCGACACCATTGGTTTTAACGATCACTTTCATGCCTTTGGCGGCAACGAATTCTCCGGACGCCTTCATCGTGTTGCCGCCGGCCGGAGCAAACGTAACATCAAGGGTCTTGCCACCGACCAGAACCTTGCCCTCAGCCGATCCGCCGGCAGTGTCAACAGGCTTCTCCTCGCTATCTGTGACAAAGAGGATCAGGTCGCCACCAGCCGCGGCGAGTTCCCAGTGCTGGGCACCTCCACCGGCATCGACGATATGGCCGCCGTTCGGGCCCATGATGATCTTGTGGTCAGAATGTGCAGAGGCGGGGCCGGCGAAGGCAAACACGAGGCTGAGAACGATGAGGAAATGCTTCAGCATTTGAGACTCCTTGGTTGAGAAATTCCAGGCTCAATAGGCCTGCTGGGCAGCGGGGGCGAGTGAAAGCTCGTCTCGCTCCGAGATGAGCCTGCGCAACGGCTTCTCGCCATAGCGCAGGAAGAGGATCGGCGTCAGCACCGTATCGAGAAGTGTGGAACTGATGAGGCCGCCAAAGATTGTGATGGCGACAGGATGCAGGATCTCCTTGCCGGGGGCATCCGCTACGATCATGAGCGGAATGAGAGCGAAGCCAGCTGACAGCGCTGTCATCAAAACCGGCACCAGCCGCTCAAGACTACCGCGCACGATCATGTCGCGCCCGAAAACTTCGCCCTCGAACAGCACAAGATTGATGTAGTGGCTGATCTTCAGGATCCCGTTGCGGGCACTGATGCCGGCAAGCGTGATAAAGCCGATCATTGTTGCAACCGAGAGCGACTGATCGGCGATCCAGAGCGCTGTGACACTTCCGATCAGTGCAAGCGGAACGTTCCCCATGATGATGAAAGCCAGCACGGCTGATTTGTACCGACTGTAAAGCACGGTGAAGATGCCGGCGAGCGACAGCAGCGAGAGCAGAGCAATGGTGCGGGAAGCTTCCTCCTGAGCCTGGAAAGTGCCTTCCAGAGAGGTGAAGAAACCACTTGGCAGCTGCTGCTCGGAGAGCATTTTTCGGATGTCACCGACGATGCGCGACATGTCGGAGCCGTCCGAGTTTGCCAAAACGAAGATGCGCCGCTTTGTGTTTTCCCGCGATATCTGATTGGGTCCATCCGACTCTACGATCGAAGCAAACGTCTCCAACGGGATCGGACCAGCCGGCGTCTCGATCTTCAGGTTCTTGAGCCCTTCAGTCGTTCGGTCTCGATCGAGGACGCGAAGTACGACGTCGTAGCGGCGGCTGCCCTCAACGATTTGCGAGACGACCCGACCGTTGATTAGAGTTGCCAAGGCCTCAGTAATGGCGGCGGGCGTGATGCCGTGCGCGTACGCCTTGTCATAGTCGACGGCGACTTGTACTTGTGGGATACGGACTTGCCGCTCGATAGAGATGTCAACAAGGCCGGGGATCTCCTCCAGCCGACTCTTGAGCTGCTCGGCGACGCCACGGAGCGTATCGAGATCCTCACCGAAAACCTTTAACGCGATTTGCGCGCGCACGCCTGAAAGCATGTGGTCGAGCCGGTGCGAAATGGGCTGGCCAACGTTGACGCTCGCCGGCAAGACAGCAAGGCGCGCCCGGATGTCGGCGATGATCTCTTCTCTCCCGCGCTCAGACGACGCAAGATCAACGTCGATTTCAGCGGAGTGCACGCCTTCTGCATGCTCATCAAGTTCTGCGCGACCTGTTCGGCGGCCAACCGTTTCCACCTCGGCCACCTGCAAGATCAGACGTTCCGCAATGAGGCCGACGCGGTGGGACTCGGCAAGCGAGATCCCCGGCCTGAAAAGCATCGAGATCGTGAGCGTACCTTCGTTGAAGGCCGGCAGAAAGGCGCGCGGCAGATAGGTCGCGGAGATGCCGGCAGCGGCGACGGCCGCTATGGCTGCCACGATGACGAAGGGCTGCTTACGGAAAGCCCAGCCCAGCAGCCTTTTGTTTCCAGACTTGAGTGCACGGACGAGCCAGCCGTCGCTATGCGCCATCGCGCCCGACTTTGGCAACAGATAGTAGCACAGGACTGGCGTCACGGTGATCGACGTAATAAGGCTCGCCAGGATCGAGACGATATAGGCAACACCGAGGGGCGCGAACAGCCGACCTTCAATGCCAGACAACGCAAAAAGCGGAACGAACACAAGAACGATGATTCCGGTTGCGTAGATAATCCCCGAGCGGACCTCTTGCGAGGCGCTCGCAATCACTTCGAGCACCGGGCGGGGCACGGCCTTCGCCGCATTCTCGCGCAGGCGCCGGAACACGTTTTCAACGTCGACAACCGCATCATCGACAAGCTCGCCAATGGCAATGGCAAGGCCGCCGAGCGTCATTGTGTTGATCGTCAATCCAAGCTGCTGGAATACAATGACTGTGATCAGGATCGAGATCGGTATGGCTGTCAGCGAAATAAAAGTCGTGCGCCAATTGAGCAGGAATGCGAACAGCACGACCGCAACGACAAGCATCGCCTCAATGAGGACCGTCTGAACATTCGTGACGGAAGCTTTAATGAAATCAGCTTGTCGGAACAGCACGTTGATTTGGACATCTTTTGGTAAAACACGGCGCAGATCTTCAAGCGAGCTTTCAACGTCCTCGGTGAGCCTCAGGCTGTCCGCTGCTGGCTGCTTTTGCACCGACAGAATGACGGCCGACTTCCCCATGTGGCCGGCGTCTCCGCGCTTCACCCGCGCCGCATAATCGATTTGTGCCACTTGCGACAGCTTCACAACGACGTCGTCTCGATAAGCGACCGGCAGGTTTCTCAAATCCTCAAGCCGTGTGGTGCGGCCGAGGTTGCGGATCAGATACTCGCGCGCATGCTGGTCGACGAAACCGCCAGCCGTATTCGAGCCGAACTTGGCGACCGCCGCCTCGACCTGCTCGCGACCGATGCCAAGCAGGCTCATCTGCGCAGTATCGAGCGACACTCGATATTGGCGAACCTCGCCACCGATCGGGATCACTTGCGCAACGCCCGGAATGGTCAATAGTCGTGGACGCATAACCCAGTCGGCAAGCTCTCGTGTCTCCATTGGTGTCTGCGTGGTGCTTGAGACCGCGATCAACATGATCTCGCCCATGATCGAGGTGACCGGGGCCATCTGCGGAATAACACCGGCCGGCAGCTGCTCGCGGACAATGTTGAGCCGTTCGTTGATCTGTTGCCGGTTGAGGTAGATTTCGGTGCCCCAATCGAACTCTACGTAGACGATGGACAAGCCGACGCTCGATACCGAGCGCACGCGCGTAACGCCTGCCATGCCGTTCATGGCGGTCTCAATCGGGAACGTGACGAGGGTTTCGACTTCTTCCGGCGCAAGGCCCTCAGCCTCGGTCATCAATGTGACGGTTGGTCGGTTCAAGTCGGGGAAGACGTCGACTGGTAAGGTGCGCAACGTGAGCGCACCGAAGAGAACGAGTACACCAGCGAGGGCCAGAACGAACAAACGGTTTCGCAGGCTTCCAGTAACGAGCAGATTGAACATCTTCGACCCCTCACCGCACCTGGTTCAACAATGTGACGCCATCCGTCACAACGCGCTGATCAGGTTTTAGGCCGGCGGTGATAACGACGGAGTCGCCATCAAAGGGCTCCACCTTGACGACCTGTGGTTCGAAGCGCTCGGGCTGCTTCTTGAGCCAGACGATGGGCAGTCCCGTCGGGCCGCGTACAACGGCGGAGGCTGGAAGCACGAAGCCCTCAGTTTCCTCGTTGCTTTGAAGGACCACCTTGGCCGTCATACCGACCGCAATATCTTCGCCGGAGTTCAGCACTTTAAAGTTGAGAACCGCCGAATGGTTGCGCAGCACAAGACCCCGCCCAAGATACTCGAGGTCGAGGAAATGATGATCGTGGACGACGGCGACGGCGGATGCCATGTTGTCGGCCTCCTCGGGATGAGCGGAGACCGCCTCTACCCAAAATTCGGTGGGATCGATGATCTCGAACAGCACGTCGCGCGATTCGACCACCTGCCCGACAACGACATTGGCAGCCGAAATTACGCCGCTGATTGGCGCAACCAATGGCTCACGTGCGGACGTGCTCGGCAACAGCTCCTCACGCCCCTTTATCAGCGCCTGCAGCTCGCCGCGAATCTCATCGACCTTGACTTGCGGAACCGCGCCCGGAGACTTCTCGTAGCGCGACAGGATCGTTCGGTTTTTGGCGATGCGAGCCTCGGTCTCGGCAATCTGGCTCACGATATTGGCGCGGTCCGATTCTTCTATATAGGTCTCGACTTGCCCAAGGATTTGACCGGCTTCCACCCGCATGCCGACGAAGCCCACACGCTCGCCTGCGGCGAGGTACCGGCCCGGCCGGTTTGACTGGACACGTCCGATATTTTGCGGGCCGACCGTCACTCTCCCGCTCATTTCGATACTTTTCGCAGCCTTGCTGCGCGCTACGACCTGCGTGCGAATGGATAAGAGGTGCTGCGTCGCCTTGGGAATGAACAGCGTAGCATCGGGCATGCGCTGCGGCTGGTCGGTGGCCATGGTCGAGGGAACCGACGGTAGTGCGGCCTGCTTTGACTCTGCTGCCGCTGCAGGATCATAAGCGCCCATCGCGACGACGATTGCCAAGATCACCGCCGCGCCTGCGTTCCGTCGCAAGGGCGTGACCTCGCTCTGGGCAGACGGAGCCGTTTTCGGCGCGTCGCTATCTGTAGTCTTACCTCCGCTCCTGGAGACTGACGGCTTGCGCCTGCCACCGGCAAATAGGAGTGTCAACAAGATGCCGCCAACGAAGCTGCTCCCGACAGCCCATAGTAGGCGTTGGTCTTCAATGAAGGCCTCATACCACGCGACTGGTGCGGGGGTTTTGGCGAGCGACTGCTCCAGGCTCTGCGGCACTTCCAGGCGTCCGGTCAGTAGATCCTCACCGCCATCCGCCAGCTTGAGGGAAAAGATGAGGTCGACGGTCGCGCCCTTGGCAATCCAAGGGGCCGCAAGGGTGAACACGCCAGGGCCTTCGGGCTTAGCCTCAATGCTGTCCGCATCCGCCGAAACCGTCATCTTCGCACCGGCCACCGGCTCGTTGGTCGCGAACTCATGTAGGAAGACGGTCAGCCGTTCCTTGCCGGAAAGCACCCCGACAAGCTCCAAGTCGGGCGTGACCGCAATGATGCGCGGGGCAACCGGCAGGTTTAGGGGCGGAGGTTTGTCGTGATCGTGGCCCTCATGCGCGCTGGCAGAAAACCCCGCCAGGATCGCCAGAAGGCCGAAAATTACCGCCAGCCCGTTTAAGTACGCCCTGTTCATCGCATCTCTTTTTATGGTCGACCCTCGACAGACCGTTACCATCGCATCGGCACGTTGCAGGCAGATTTCGCAATTGTTTCACTCTGTAACAGAGAACGTGGCGAAGGTTTCATCCTGCGAACACCTGGCGAAGACCGAAAGCCAGCAGCAACACTCCCGCAGCCGCCTCAAGTGCACGCCCGGTCGCCGCAAATGTGGCCCCGTGACGGGCGAGTAGCCCGGCGAGGCGGTCCCTGGCCAAGACAGACAGCGCAGCAAGAACAGACAATGTCAGTGCCACACCGAGCATCATTGCGAACGCAAAGACAAGGCCGGCTTCTGGTACGCCACGGGAGATTGCCAACACCATCGTGAACAACGTCAATGGGCATGGGATCAGGCCCGCAATCACTCCGAACATCGCGCCGTTCTCGTGATGCCGGGACATGAAGCCCCAGGCCCGCGCGATCATCCATAATCCGATCAGGGCGATGATGCCCCTACTCAGGTCCTCGATGAGCGGTGCGCGGCCCGCGCCAACCAGGGTGCGCGTCACGAGCGGCAACGCCAGCACAGCGATAAGCACAGCGGACATAATGTGTGTGAATGAGAGCACGGCTGCGACGCCGATACCTCGTGCGAGCGATAGGGTCGAGCCCGCAATATAGGAGGCGAGAATCGACTTGCTGTGTCCCGGCGTCAGCGCGTGCACGGCGCCAAAGAGAACGCCAAGCGGCATGACGACAGCCAGATTCAGCCAATTGCGAGTTTGCGCGAAGGCTGCGAGGTCGGCACTGACGCTCTTATTGATTTCGCCCTGAATCGCAACCAGAGCGCCAAGGATGTCCCCTGCCATCCGCTACGCCCTGCCCGGCCAGTTGCGGTGATGTTCGTCGACGATAAAGCGGTGCGCATGACGCCTTTCCCCTGTCGTCGCATGCTCGCGCCAATGGGGATGTTCCGGGCCCAGGTCTGGATGGCTGTGCTCGATGACCTCGGGATCGTTTGCGGGCCAGACCAGTACCGCGAGCGCAATTCCCACGCCGGCGAATGCGGCGGCGACAAGAAATACCATGCTCCAACTGGTGGTTGCTCCAAGCCAGCCGACCATCGGATAGGTGATAAGCCAGCATGCATGCGATAGCGCAAACTGTGCAGCAAACAGGGCCGGCCGACCATCCTCGTTCGACGAGCGACGCAATAGGCGCCCGCTTGGCGTGAGGATCGCCGAATACGACACTCCCAAGAGCAGCCAAGTGGCGTACAACGCCCACCATCCAGCCGGTGCAACCACTGAAAGGGCGCTAAAGCCGCCCAGTCCGGTGATAATACCAAGACCGCCAGTGAGCATCACGGTGCGATCCGTTCGTCGCTCAAGCAGCGAAGGAAGCGCCAGGGCTGCTATCATCGAGCCTGCTCCAAATACCGCCAACGCAAATGCAACGTCAGTTGCGTCGCCCCCGAGCACTGAACGCACGTAAACCACCGTATTGACAATCACCATTGCGCCGCCCGCTGCTGCGGCAAGGTTTAGTGCCAACAGTCCGCGCAGTCGTGGCGTTGCAAGGTAATTGCGCAAGCCACGTGTTGTTCGCTCGAAGAACCCCGATTTTTGCGTTTGCGTCACAACCGACGGCAGCGTCACGGAAGCGACGAGCAGTGCCGATCCAACGAATCCGATCGCCGTGCCTGTAAACAGCCAGTGAAAGCTGATGACTGCGAGCAGCGCAGCGGCAAGCGCGGGGCTGATCAGGCTCTCCAGATCGTAGGCCAGCCGCGACAGCGACAACGCCTTTGTGTATTCGCGCTCCTCCGGCAGGATATCGGGGATCGTCGCCTGGAATGTTGGCGTGAACGCTGCGGACGAAGCCTGCAACAGGAAGATGAGCACATATATCTGCCAGACTTCCGAGATGAACGGGAGCAGGAGGGCGATGGCGGCGCGCACGAGGTCGAGGGCGATCAAGAACGGTCGGCGCGGCAAGAGGGCCGCAAAGCCGCCAACGACAGGAGCAATGCCAACATAAGCGATCATCTTAATGGCGAGCGCTGTGCCGAGAACAAGACCTGCATCAGCGCCAGCAAGCTCGTAAGCTAGAAGGCCGAGTGCGACGGTCAGCAGGCCGGTCCCGACAAGCGCGATGACCTGGGCGGTGAACAGGCGTCTATACGTAGTATTGCGGAATGGGGTGAACATGGCGCCTGTCTAGTGAGAAAACCAGCCAGCTTGAAGGCGCTGGCATTGAGAGGGCTTGGACAATTCGGCGCGTGCTTCTCGATTTCTGAAATCGAATCTACTGCAGAAATCAAGAACGGATTAAAGCAAAACCTATGCATTTCCGAGTTGGGTCAGAATCGACGGGCGTTAACCGTCGCACGGAAGATCTAGGTAGAAAGCCGTCATTAGATCAGCAGGTTAGGTTGTTCAAGGTGCATGCTCATCTGTCTCTCAACCAAGGAGACAGACCATGGAAGACGATAAGACTACTACCATTGTCACCGACGCGCCGGCCAAGCCCGCCCGCATACCCTGGAACAAGGGTAAGCTCGTCGGCGCCAAGCCGCCGCTGCGGCCAAGCCACGTCTGGTCGATCAGGACCAAGCTGCAGATCGAGGGCAAGAAGCGAGACTTGGCCCTGTTCAAACTCGCCATCGACAGCAAACTCCGGGGCTGTGACGTCGTCGCCGTACGCGTCGATGACGTGGCGCCAAGCGGATACGCCATGGATCGCGCGACGATCCGGCAGAAGAAGACCGGCAGACCCGTGCGGTTTGAGTTGACCGACCAGACGCGCATGGCCATCGACGACTACTTGCGGCTGACGGGTCGCAAGCCCGGTCAGTTCCTGTTCGCAGGTCTGGCGATCGCGCCGGCCTTACGACGCGTCAGTATGCGCGCCTCGTTCAGGAGTGGGTGGCGAGTATCGGGCTCGATCCGGCGAAGTTCGGCACGCATTCGCTGCGTCGGACCAAGGCGGTGCTGATCTACCGCCGTACTGGAAATCTGCGGGCGGTCCAGCTTCTGCTCGGTCATTCGAAGATCGAAAGCACTGTGCGCTACCTCGGCATTGAGGTCGACGACGCCATCGAGATCGCCGAGAAGATCGACATCTAAGCACTAAGGCAGAGCACGGGGGCTCTGCCGATGCAGCAACGGCGCGCGACCGCTGGTCCCCCGATTCCGGACCCATGAGACCGGCGACGACGCACACGGAGCTACGCTCTTTTCGACAGCCGCTATTGGGATCGACCGACCGTCAATCTCCAAGGGCCCGACGTCTTGGGCCAACTGCGGCTCATGTCGAACAAGGACGATCAGATGTGGCGTGTTCTTCCAGCCACAAAGACGCCTCTAGGGACGCGCAAAATTGCTGCGGCGCAACTTCGTCGGTGGAAAATTCTGTGACGGACGGCAGCTTTCCGACTAACGTCGGCTGCCAGCGCAGAGCGAGCTGCCGGTCGAAGATGACCCGGAGTTCCATAGGAAGTTGTCAAAAAATCTTCGCTGAGCTTCTTCCGGTTGTGGGATTGAGAAGACATATTCCGTCGATGGTGGACAGCCGGGAATGGTCAGTTTCAATAGTTCTTTGCTTCAACTAAGACAGCAAGCGCCATCTGTTTGAATTGGCGGACAGGGCACTGTACCGTAGCTGCAAAAGACACAACAATCTCCCTGCTTGGGTCGAAGCATTTCTCCGCAAGCCTTGCACGGATAGAAGCCAACGCAGGCATCAAGCGGCATGGTCTCCGTTTCAGTGTGCCCGCAATGGGGACACGTTATATCTGATTTGAGCCGAACAGCTTTTTCTGTTGTCGCCATAGCGCTTCAATCCTGAGTTTTACGCGCGTCCAAAATTCGTGTGTACGGGGAACCTGAGCGAAAAGCCACATCGTGTGTGGAGTTGCGACGAATTGTAGAGCAGTCGGCTCACTATGCTGGGCTACAGGATGCGAACTCCGGGCAACTCGGGATCGTCGCGTGTCTCTTTCACACAATCGGCGCGCGACTAATGTGCTAGAGCTTCAATAATGCGGCATTGCTTTACGCGGCCTCCAGCGCAGGTCCCGATCATGCGCTCCAGTTCTGATTTCAACGCTTCCAATCTTGCAAGACGCCGTTTCAAATCGGCCAAGCGGGTTTCGGCGATTTTTGTTACGGCCTCGCATGGCTCGTCAGGTTGATCTGTCAGCGCGAGAAGTTCTCGGATTGCATTCTGCGCGAAGCCCAGTTCCCTGCAATGTTGGATGAAGCCGAGCCGTGCGACGTGGTTTGCCTCGTAACGTCGAGTGTTTCCAGCAGTTCGGCGGGGCTGGGGCAACAATCCAATTTGCTCATAGTATCGAATCGTTGGGATCTTGCAGCCGGTCTCGCGCGCTAACTGTCCGATCGTGATGTCTTGCATCATGAATTTGCCCTTGCATCTCTAGTCACTATAGATGCTACGCCGGCACTTAGCTTGATGCAACGGTCTCGTGGAAATCGTGCGTGCGCTAGCAAAAATGAGCCCCTTTGAACAGCCCCGACGGTGCGAAACAAATGAACGACGGCTCGACAACAGCGACCTTGACCCTGCCTGTGCGCTACCGGGTGACCGGCATGGATTGCCCGTCTTGCGCTGCCAAAATCGAGAAGGCGGTTCGTTCAGCCGGCGTCGACGACGTTAAAGTCTCCATTGCCAGTCAAATCATGACGGTGCGCTCAGACGAACCGGCTGTTGGGCTCGCAGAGGTTGAACGCGTGGTCTCGGCCATCGGCTACCATATCGACCGGCTCGACGTTCCTGGCGCCCCAGCCGCAAGCGAGACCAATAATCGCGCAGCAGCCAAGTGCCACATCACACCAGAGTACAGGCGCGCGCTTTGGATCGTGATCGCGCTGAACGTCGGTTATGGCATCATCGAGATGTACGGCGGTTTCATTGCGGGTTCGCAGGCGCTCAAAGCCGATGCATTGGACTTCCTCGGAGATGGTTTGATTACGTTTCTCGGTGTTCTCGCCATCGGCTGGAGCCTCGTGTGGCGAGCCCGCTCAGCGCTGATCCAAGGTCTTTTTCTCGGTGCGCTGGGATTGGCGGTTCTCGTTGGCACGGCCTACCGGGTGTTGGTCTTTAACCAACCGGAAGCCGAGTTGATGGGCGCCTTTGGGTTCATCGCGCTCGTCGTGAACATTCTGGCTGCTATGGCCCTCGTTCCCCACCGGAATGGTGATGCAAATGTCCGCGCCGTCTGGCTGTTCTCACGTAACGATGCCATCGGCAATGTTGCTATCGTGGTGGCGGCCGCTCTGGTTGCCTGGACCGGGGCGGCTTGGCCCGACCTCGTTGTCGCTGCCGTCATCGCCGGCCTCTTTCTTCAATCCTCTTGGATCATTGTTCGAGATGCCACGGCCGATCTCAAGGAGGCCGCATGACTTATCGCGCGCTCGGTTTTGTCGTTGCAGCTTGTGCCTTCGGCATAGATCAGATCAGCAAGGGCATCGCACTTGCAACCACGTCCTTGCAGGCTGGTATTGAAGTTTTCCCGTTCTTCAACTTCGTACTCGTTCGCAATTACGGCGTGAGTTTCGGTTTATTTGCGGGTGAGGCCCATTGGGGGGCACTCGCTTCAATCGGCATTGCAATGGCGATTGGCTTGTCGATCTGGATGTGGCGCTCACAGCGTAAGCTTCAAGTTATTGGCATCGGACTATTAATTGGTGGTGCGCTCGGCAACGTTTTGGATCGGTTCCGACATGGGGCGGTTATCGATTTTCTGGGCTTTCGCCCGGTTGGTAGCGGTTGGCCTGCATTCAATTTGGCCGATGTTGCGATCGTTTGCGGTGCCGGGCTACTAATTATTGAGTCCCTTCGATCTGAAAGTCGCCCGCAATCGGGTTTGGGCGGTCCAAAGAATTCGGAAACAGAGGAAGGCTAATCGCGATCCGTGTTTGCTGTCGAGTAGAAAGAATTGAAGAGCGTGTTCTGGGAAATCTGGACCAGTTTTTGGAGTAGTAAAATGAAAGGTTCTTCAAGGCACTCGGTCGCCGAGATCACCGGCCTCGCTGCGATCGTGCTCTGCATCGCAGGTTTGCTGCTAACACCGCAAATGGCACAAGGGCAGTCCGACCGGCAGCAAGAAAACATGCCCCGAGACAACAGACCAATGATGGGTCAAGATTGTTGCGGATCGTGGATGGGGGATGGACCAGGCATGGACCGCGGCATGGGCCATGGGACGCGTCGTGGAATGCCCAGCATGATTCGCCATCGATACGTCATGCGAAACGGTCTTCCGTCAACCTATCGCAACAAGGTCAGCGCTTTCAGCCAATCCGGGTCAACCGTTGCTGAAGGGGCCGCACTCTATGCTGCCAACTGCGCGTCATGCCATGGCACCCAAGGATACGGTGATGGCGAGGCTGGGCGCGATCTCAATCCGCCTCCGGCAAACATCGCTCACATGATGGGGATGCCTATGTACAATGATCCTTATCTCTTTTGGACGATTTCGGAAGGCGGCACTCCCGTCGGTAGCGCAATGCCTGAGTTCAAGGAGGCATTGGCTGAAGACGAGATTTGGAAAATCATCGCAGCCATGCGTGCCGGTTTTCCAGCTCCCGCAAGGGCGGAATAGATGAATTTGTGAGAGGATCGGATAGTGACACGCATTACTCTTCGTTCAGCGACGTCGGCAGCAACGTCGGCGGTTGTTGTCTCGATCTCTACAGCCGCCCTCGCTCAGCAAACACCTCAATACCCTGGGCCATATCCCTGGCACGGCTGGCATGGTTGGTTCTTCGGGCCAATTATGATGATCGTATTCATTGCCGTGTCGGTCGTAGTGGTCGTTTCTTTGCTGCGTTGGTTGGGCGGGCAAGGGCACGGTTTGCCGCCGCACGGCCCACTCACGAAGACGCCGCTTGATATTCTCAAGGAGCGCTTCGCGCGCGGCGAGATCGACAAAGAGGAATTCGAGGAACGCCGGCGCCTTCTTGGCGACTAGCATTCCTGTCAATAGGCGGCTGTATAACGACCTCGCCGTTTCACTGCCTGCTTCGACGCTCGGGAAAGCCTTAGTGATCGGGACCCAGTCTCACTGTTGGGCAAAGAATACACGACATGCTTTATGGCAATGCTGAATATGACACATACGTTTTCCAAGTTCCGTCCGCCTGAAGCAGTAGAACATCATAAGCCTCTCGGCGACTGCCCGACTCCATGCCGGGCGAACCAATGGGCATGCCTTTAACAATGAGACCCTTTGCTTCCGATTTTTCCGAAAGAAGACGGAGAACATCAGCCGGCGGCACATGCCCCTCTATTACATATCCGCCAACCTTCGCCGTATGGCAGGCGGACAGCTGGATTGGCACACCGGCTTTCAACTTGGCTTGAACGAGTTGGCCCATTCCTAAATGTTTAATCTCGACCACAAAGCCCGCCTTATGCATTCTATTAGCCCAAAGTTCGCAGCATGCGCATCCCGATGTTGTCAGCAATTCGACGACTGGCGCAGCGTGAGCACTGGGAGAACCAATCGCGATTGTAATGAATGCAATCGCGACAGCTGCTACCGATTTGATAAGGCGCATGCAAGTTTCCTTTCCATAAAACGCAAATATCAAGGCAAGCGATTGTCGAAAGTATATTGAAGGCCAATCTGTCCGTCGAGTTCCAAGGCTCAATATCACGAAGACGTCAACGCGCTTGACCAGGAGAAACATCACCACGCTAGACAGGGGGCCATAAATTAAATGAAGCTTCGTCAGCTATCATGGGTTAAGTTCAGATCGACCAACTCTTCGAATCGAAGATAGTGGGTGAGGATAAAATAAGCGGGTTCAGTGCTTGGGTCGTTCAACCAAGACTAATAATTGATCTGCTCTAAGGCATGAGATCGGATTTATGGGACATCAACACCACGTTAGCCAAGACGCAGGCGATAGACGGGTCTTATTTGCTGTGATCGTCAACCTCGGCTTGACGGTCGCGCAAGTGGTGGGCGGTGTGCTTGCGGGAAGCCTCGCCTTGATTGCAGACGCATTACACAATTTTTCGGATGCGATTGCGCTGATTATTGCATTCGGGGCACGCAAAATTGCTCGGAGACCTGCTGACGGAGCTATGACGTTCGGCTATGGCCGAGTCGAGATTGTCGCCGCTCTCATCAACTATACGACGCTCATCGTGATCGGTCTTTACCTCGTCTATGAAGCGATTATGCGGTTCATTGAACCACAAGGAGTAGATGGTTGGCTCGTCGTCATTATCGCAGGGATTGCGCTCGTCGTGGACGCTGTAACAGCAATGTTGACATACGCCCTATCCAAGACGAGCGTGAACATGAGAGCCGCGTTTCTGCATAATGTGGCAGACGCATTGGGATCTATAGCCGTCATCGTGGCAGGCACTTTGATCCTGCTGTATGATTGGCGGTTCATCGACCCCCTCGTCACGCTGATGATTGCTGCCTACGTGCTATGGCAATCCTTCACCGAAATCGGCCCGGTCATTCGCATTCTCATGCTTGGCAGCCCACCGGATATCGTAACTTCGGATGTGATCGCGCGGATCAAGACAATCGACGGAGTTGCTGATATCCATCACGCGCATTTTTGGCAGATGGACGAAAACCGTAGTGCACTAGACGCGCATCTAAGGATCGTCGAAGGCGGTTGGGATCGCGCAGACAGCGTAAAAGCCAATGTAAAATCGATGCTCAATCAAGAATTCGGAATCACTCACTCGACGCTCGAGCTCGAATGCCACCGACATGGCTGTAGCGATGCAGATGAAGTCGGCTAGTCATGACCGCCCCGGGGAAATTCGCCGGTCTAAGTTCGTCTCCGCCCCAGCGTGAGCATGAATAAATCGGATACCCAATGCTAGGTAGTTGAGCATATGTTGATCTAGGATGCGGCCTACTCCCTGGTCTGCCGCGCAAACCAATCCCGAATGGATGAGAAGCCCTCAATTCTCTTTGAGGGACCAGTGTCACGCCAGCACTCCGGCGCACCAATTCGATCAATCACGATCTGTCCAACAGCGTGAGAATGCGGCTTTGCTGGTGCCCAGCACGTTCGTCTCATGCAAGGGCCTTTAGCACAGTGGCCATAGCCAACCTGACGTGATTCGCCTGCTCTCCACTTCAATTTATGCCCTAGTGAAGCAGTTGGGGCGAATGGTGTCGCCATTGCAAGGATGACGAGAATCTTCAATACGCTTTTCATGAACCTTCTCCAACGTTCCGTATTCTGTATTGACAAGTAACAGAGCTTAATTGGACCGGCCAAGCTAACGCAGACGAGGATTCGTCGGGTCAAGAGATTTCCTGATTACGCACCATAGTCAGCCATCTTGAGCCACGAGTAAGGGGCGGGTTTGGTGGCGACGGCAGCACGACCGAGAGCCGGGATCATTTGGGCGAGATCGAAGCGGTGGTTGAAGCGCCATTCGAACTCCGCCAGGTAGCGCACCATGTGCTTCTTGCGCAGCGCGCGGTACGTTGCGGTAATGGCGCTCTTGATGTTGCCGAGCATTGTGTTGACCCACCTGAAGGCAGGATGGCGAGCGGCCTTGCGGCCCGAGCCCGTGGGAATCGCCACATGGATATAGCCGGCGTCGGCCACCCCTCGGAAGCAGGCGAGCCCGTCGGTGAGGACCGTCGCGCCCGGCGCGATGATGCGCTTGGCAAGGCTCTTCACGCGGGCCCGCTTGAAACGCGGAATGCGGGAGAGTTTGATGCGTCGCGGCCGGCCTTTCTCATCGGTTTGAACCGCCACGACGATCGGCTTTTTGCCGGGGCTGCCGCGACCCGTCTTGCCGCCGCCCCGCTCGCCGCCGAGATAGGCATCGTCCATCTCGATGCGCCCCGAGAGCTTGTCCTTCTCGCCTGCGATGCGCATCACCTCGGCGAGCTTGGTCTTGATCTTCCAGGCGGTCGTCTGCGTCACCCCGAGGCGTCGGCCAAGCTCGATCGAGGAGATGCCCTGCTTGGTCTGCGTGATGAGATACATGGCGCGGAACCAGGTCGTCAGCGGCACCTTGGTGGCGTTGAAGATCGTGCCCGCCGTCAGCGACGTCTGCCGCCGGCACGCGTTGCACTGAAAGAGCTTGCGCGGGCCAACGATGCAATGATCCGACGAGCCGCACGCCGGACAGACGAACCCATCGGGCCAGCGCCACTGCGCGATCGCTTCCCGGCACAGGTCTTCCGTCCCGTAGAGGGTCGCGAAACGGGCCTCCGAGAGACCCTTCTGAAATTGGATGCGGTTGCCTGCCATGGCTCAACTCCCTGATCTGGCGACCAGATCGAACCGAGTCGCTTGGCAGGATTATGGCTTAGGTTGGTGCCTAATCAGGAGAGATTTTGCCTTCTGAAAGTCCTTGAGTGCTTTGTCCTTCATTCCGATCGACTGGTAAGCGGCGGCGCGCAAAACAAGAGCATCAACGTCGTTTGGATTCAGGTCGAGGACTTTCGTGAAATCAGCAATTGCGGCCTGATAGTCATGCTTTTTGCCGAAGACAAAGCCACGATTGAATAAGACATAGGGATTAAGCGGCTCGATCCTCGCGGCATCCTTGTATGAAGCAAGGGCTTCGTCCAGACGGCCCAGCGCGGAAAGCGCGTTGCCGCGATTTGCCAATGCCATTACGAAGTTGGGGTTAAGCCGGACAGCTTGTTCGTAATCATCAAGCGCATCGCCATACAAACGCAACCGGAAATTCGCGTTACCCCGATTGTAAAAAACTCCTGATAGTTTTGCGTGTAGTCGAATTGCCCGTGTAAACTCCAAGCGCGCTGCCGCATACTCCCCCTTAGTGTAAAGCTGAAAGCCAATATTACTGTGGTAGGCAGCGTGCTCTTTTGCAGTCCCCGGCCACTGCTTGTGACGATGTTCAGATAGGTGCGGTTTCTGCGGAGCGGGTTCACGGGCAAAGGTCGGCTTGGCAGGAAGCAAGAGAATTAGCAAGCCAATTTGCAGGGCAACTAGCAACCTCGATAGACGCCCCCAGTTTTCACCTGTCCAAGAGGCCCGTCGATGTTTATGTGCTGATGTCTTTACCCACCCCGGGTGAGTTGCGGAAGTAGCGGATATTCGTGTCGGGACGCTAGGCATCGGCACCCAGTCTCCGTTCAAAACGTTTTGCCAGTTTTTCCTACTCTGCAGGGGCGTTGCCCCGCTCCAGGCTTGTTTCTGGAATCAAGTCTTCGATCCGCTTGGGAACGAACCACTTGTAAAGAGCTGGGATGACAAGAAGTGTCAGGATCGTCGAACTCACCAGTCCGCCAACAACAACGGTGGCCAATGGTGCTTGGACTTCGCTACCGGCGCCGGTGGCATACAGAAGCGGAATAAGCCCTAAGGCTGTGGTCAAGGCAGTCATCAGAACGGGGCGTAAGCGCATGCAGGCGCCCTTGACGCTCGCGTCATCGACGGCCTCACCTTCATCGACAAGCCAGTTCAGATAGGTGACGAGGACCATACCGTTCTCCAGGGCAATGCCAAAAAGTGCAATGAAGCCGACGGAAGCTGGAACCGAAAGGTTAAGACCTGACATCCACAGCGCAACGACACCACCGACGAGTGCAAGTGGAATATTGAGCATGATGAGCAGTGAGCTGCGTAGGGATCCGAAGTTCATGAACAAGAGTAGGAACACAAGGCCGAGTGTGATCGGAATGACGAACGCGAGCCGCTTGTTCGCTTCCTGCTGAAGTTCGAATTGACCACCCCATTCAACAAAGTACCCCGATGGCAATTCGACAGTTTCTGCGATGAGTTTCTGGCCGTCAGCCACGAACGAACCGATATCGCGACCTCTGACATTTGTTTGTACGGTGATAAACCGCTGATTGTTTTCTCGAGTGATTTGTCGCGGGCCAATGATCTCCTCAACCTTCGCGAGGTGATCCAGCTGTAGGAGCGCCCCGGAGGGAGTACGGATCACGAGTTCTTTGATCGCCTCAAGCGTGGCTCGCGATTCTTCCGTGTAACGCACAAGGATATCGAAGCGGCGTATTCCTTCAAAAATCTGGCCAGCCTTTTCTCCACCGATTGCGGTTCGCACGGCCGCTTGAACTTGATCAATATTCAGGCCATGTCGAGATATCTGTTCGCGATCGACAATGATGCGAAGCTGTGGGGTTCCTGTGACCTGATCCTTCTGGACATCAGCTGAACCAGGGATGCTGCGGATCGCTCGCTCGATTTCACCTGCTTTGGCGAGCAGGACTTCTTGGTCTGGACCAAACAATTTGATCGCTAGCTCTGCTTTGGTTCCAGTCAGGAGTTCGTCGACAGCCGCAGCAATTGGTTGTGTGAAGTTAAACTGAGCGCCAGGAAAATCCTCGAAGGCCTCGCTCATTGCTGCAAACAGTTCTTCTGGCGTTCGTTGCGATGGCCATTGATCTTGGGGTTTCAATCCGACAAAGGCCTCGGCACTGTTGACTGGATCGGCATGGGCGCCGACCTCGCCGCGTCCAACGCGGCTCACTACGCGTTCAATCTCGGGAAATCGCGACAACAATCGCTTTTCGAAGCGCAGAACCACTTCTCGCGATTCCTCCAATGCGATTGAAGGCGCCATCGTAACCCGGACCAGCAAATCCCCTTCATTCAGTCGGGGTACGAATTCTGAGCCCAGACGAGGAAAGATGATCAAACCAAGCGCAAGCAGACCACCAGCTAGGCCGACGGCAAGAAAACGGAACCTGACAAATAGGCTTATGATCGGTCGGTAGACGAAAATAAGCGAGTTGACGACACGATCAGAAAACTGTGGGCGAACGTCTTCTCCTAACGCTTGTGGTTTCGGTCGCGTCATAACCATTTCCGCTAGTACGGGAGCAATCAGAACCGCGAAGATCAGTGAGCCGAGCATTGCGAGCGAGACGGTAAAGGCCAGCGGTCTGAAGGTTTTTCCTTCGACGCCCTGTAGTGTGAACAAGGGTAGAAAAACGACGATGATAATGGCAATTGCAAACGCGATCGGCTGGATGACCTCCGCACATGCTCGCGCAACAAGCTGATGTTTCGAAAGAGAAGGGTGCTTTTCGCGCATATATCGGTCAACGTTTTCGACAACGACAATAGCGCCATCAACCATCATGCCGATTGCGATAGCAATGCCGCCTAACGACATGAGGTTCGCCGAAAGGCCGACCGCCTGCATTAGAATAAAGGCAACAGCGATCGAGAAAGGGATGGCAAAGGCGACAACAATACTTGGACGAAAGCCTCCCATGAAGACGAGCAGAACAATAATGACAAGCCCAATACCCTGGATCAGAGCTTCGTTGACCGTTGCAACGCTGCGTAGAACGAGTTTTGACTGGTCATAGTACGGAACGACCCTAATGCCAGGTGGCAGTGTCTCGTTGATTTTGTCCAAGCGATCTTTAACATCGGCGATAACTTTGGAGGTATTCGTTCCGATTAGTTTCAGAACCAAACCAGCCACGGCCTCACCTTCGCCGTTGATCGTTGCAAGGCCTTGGCGGACCTCTCCACCGATAGTCACTGTCCCGACATCGCCAACCTTGATGGGTACGCCATCGACGACCTTGAGGACGACGCTCTCGATGTCGGGTATGCTCCGAGCTAAGCCTACGGAACGAACGAGAAACTGCTCCGAGTTTTTTACGATGTACTGGGCGCCGACGTTACCATTGTTCTCGCGAACGGCTTCCACAATGTCGGAAATGCTGAGCTTGTAACGCAACAGTGCGTCAGGTCGTACGTTGACATGAAACTGTTTGACCTTACCGCCTAATGATAGGACCTCGGTCACTCCCGGAACGGTCTGCAGGTTGAACTTAATGAGCCAATCCTGGATCTCTCGAACCTCTTCGCCGCTTTTTGTTCCAGTCGTGTCATCAACGAAGTAGAATAGAATTTGGCCAAGACCCGTTGTGATCGGACCCATCTCTGGCTCGCCGAAACCTTGGGGAATGTCGTCTCTGGCGAGTTGGAGGCGTTCACCGACCAATTGACGGGCGAAATAGATGTCCGTCGAGTCATCGAAGTAGACGTTGACAACGGACAGCCCAAAATTCGAGATTGAACGAATTTCCTTTAGTCCCGGCAATCCGTTCATAGCGACTTCGACAGGATATGTGACGTAGCGCTCGACCTCCTCCGGCGCCAACCCCTCAGTTTCGGTAAAGATCTGGACGAGTGTCGGCGAAACATCGGGGAACGCGTCGACGGGCAAGTCCCTGTAGCTCTGGAGTCCAGCTGCTAGTACGCCCAACGCCAGCACGCAAACCAGCAACCGTTGTCTCAAAAGACCTTCGAGAAAAGTCCGCATCGATAGATATCCGTCCTAATGGTTGTGACCGTCACCGAAGCTCTCTTTGGAGAGCTGTGACTTGATGACGAAAGAACCCTCGGCGGCGATAATTTCTCCTGTCGCCAGACCAGAAACGACTTCCACGAATTGACCGTTTCGGCGCCCCAGTTTTACAGGGCGAGGCTCGAACTTGCCGCTTTCAGAGACGAACACGACCTCTTTCCCCTCGTGGTTCTGAAGAGCGGACTTGGGAACGCGAACGGCAACGTCGGTCGTCGATATATCGATGAGAGCGTTGACGAACATCCCTGGCCGCAATCTCATCTGCTGGTTGTCGAGAACCACGCGGGCCTTTGCAGTTCGTGTTTCTTCCGACACGTTCGGGGTGATATGAGCAATCTTGCCTATGATCGCCATCCCGTTTCCGTTTTCCGTCTGGATACGAACCGGAAGGCCGGCGGACACTTTTGTAAGATCGTTAGGATAGATACTGATGTCGATCCAGACTTGTGAGACATCTGCGATCACGAAGGCTTCCCGGTCAGTTGCGACGGATTCGCCGAGAACTAGATGTCGATTGACGACCACCCCGCCAAGCGGTGCTCTCATGATGTAGGTGGTGAGGTCTGTTTCGGGCTCAGTTTCCACCTGCTTTAGTCGCTCTTTGTCTACGCCGAGCGCATGCAGTTTCTGCTCCGCCAAGCGCAGGGCTATTCGGGTTTCCGCGAACTCGGAACGCGCTGCAAAGAACGCCTTTTCAGACGTGATCTGCTTTTTTTGAAGCGTTTGTTCGCGATCAAAGTTGTCTTTGGCCAGCGCAAATCGTTCCTTGGCGGCTAAATAGCCAGCTTTTGCATCGGCTAATTCCCGGCTCTCAAGTACGGCTACTATGTCGTCTTTCTCGACTTTATCACCCTGTTTGACACCAACCGAACGCACTATGCCGGCTACGCGAGGAACAACGTGAGCGAAACGATCCAGATCGTACTGCACCTCAGCCGGTCGCATGATGGATACGGCCAGGGCGCCGCCCTCGACCTGTTGAGTGTCAACCCCAAATTCTTTCATTTGCTCTGACGTCAGTTTCACGCCGTCGCTATGGCCGCCTTCGCCGCCATGTGCATGACCGTCGCCCTCCTCAGCGTGCCCACCTGCCGCCTTTTCGCGGGGGTGATCATGGCCATCATGCTTCCCAGCACTGTCACCGGCCTTTTCCTTGCCATGGTCGTGCCCGTCATTGTCGGCGTTGCTGCCATCCGCTTTGCCGTCACTGGGATGGTCGTGGCCTTCATGCTTCCCAGCACTGTCACCGGCCTTTTCCTTGCCATGGTCGTGCCCGTCATCTTCAGCGTGATCGCCACCCGCGGTTTCGTCGCGGTGGTCGTGGCCGTCATGATCACCTTTCTTGGCTGCAGACTTGCCGTTCGAACCAGCCTTCAGTTCTGACATGGTAAGTATAGGAGGGCGGCGGACGGCGCGCGGGGGAAGCGCGCCGTCGCCTGAGATTCCCGAATAGCGAGCATCAGCCAGTCCAGGAACCAGTCCTGTTGGAGCCGGTTTCATGATCGCCTGCAATTCGGAATGCGACGTTGTTTGCATCGCCAGAACCGGTACCGAGGCAAACACTGCAATCCCCAGTATGACTTGCCCGACGATCATTTCGCGCAGTGCCATCGCTCCAACTCCATAGTTCGTTTCCTTAATTTGCCGGCCGGGACAGCAATCAGGCTCTCGAAAATCGCTGCCAGCCGATACTTCGCGAATGGAGCGCTTCTCGCTCCATCTTCGACTTCCTTATGGAAAGGCCCTATTTGGGGCTACCGTCCTTATGTCCGTGATCGTGATCCTTGTGATCTTCGTGCTTTGCCGACTCATCGCCATTCTTATGTTTGTGTTCTTCCTCGCCGTGGTGCGCAGCCTCGCCATTCTTGTGGTTGGCCTCGCTATGCTCATGATCTTTGTCGTTATGGCCGCTTGCATGACCATGTTCGTCTTTCGCCTCATCGGCCGCATTGGCGAAGCTGATCGGCGAGCAGATGAGGAGAGATGCTGCAGCGATCATCATGGCGGCATACGAGATCTTCATGGGTGGTCTCCTTTACGAGTGGTTTTTTACGAGTGGTTGAGATTAGATTTTTCGGCCCGTGAGCCCCTCAATCCGAGCCTTGGCCTTCTCGAAATTGGCCTGGGCACGTATGAGATTGAGTTCTGCTTCAAACAGCACGCGTCGTGCATCAAGAACGTCCAGCAGCTGGGAAGCCCCCGCCTTGAAGCTTGTTTGAACCGCCCGATATGCTGATCGAGCTGGCGGCACCACATCATCGGCCAAGGCGCGCACCTCAGCCGCTGAGCTTGCCAGATCTTCGTAGGCAGAGAGGACCATGACGCGCAGTGTGGCCAACGAAGAGCTACGCTCATATTCAGCCTTCGACAGGCGCGCTTCGGCAGCTGCTATATTGCCCGAGTTGCGGTCGAAGATCGGCAAAGGCAACGATGCGCTTGCGACAAGAGCCGTATCGTTGGTGTCATTGAGTCGTCTGACACCAGCCCCAAGAGTGATGTCGGGCACAGATTTCGCCAGCTCGAGCTCGACAACTGCATCGCGCCGGGCGATCTCATCGCTCCATCTGGCGACGTCTGGGTTGCTTTCGAGTTCGCCTAAGACCGCATCGATCGAGCGCACACGCGTCGTTCGTGAGAAGTTCCCCGAGACCCTCGCAAAATCAGGTCGAGACTGCCCCCACATACTGGCCAGCCGCCGCTTCGTCGGTTCGAGCCGCGCGCGCTCCGATTCAAGCCTAACGAGAGTATTGGCGACCATGGGTCGCGTACGCTGAATCTCGATAGGGTTTGCCTGACCGGCGTCGACACGTGCCTGAACATCCCGCTCCAGTTCACGGGCTATCCTGTTCGCTTCCGTCGAGCGTGCGATCGCTTCCTGGATTGCGAGTGCATCAATAAAAGCTTCAGCCGTTTCGCGGATGACGCGAAGGCGGGCTGCTTCGAAGTCCCATACCGAAACGGCGCGATCCAGATTGGCAACGGCCAGCCGTCTGTAGCGTTTTCCGCCAAGCTCGACCAATTGCGAGAGGGCCAACGTTCCTTCTGCGGAGTTAAGCCCGCCGAGATCTCCGGTGCCACCGAAATTTTCAACATCAAGCGATAGGACGGGATTTGGTCGAACGGCCGCTTGTGCCGCTACTCCGAGTTTGGCTTCGACCTCCAGCGACGCTGCCTGCAAGGCCGGGCTATATCTTAAAGCTCTGTTAATCGCTTCGCGGAGGGTCAAATCGGCGTCGAAGGGGAGTTTTGGCGCAATCACATCGTATTGCCACCCCTCATTCTGAGAAGACGTTCGGGTCGGATCCAGAGGAGGGGCCCGGTAGACGGCCCCCGCAACCTTTGCACCAGTAACATCCGTCATCGCGCCCGAGCAGCCGCCGAGGCTAAGCAGCCCGCACAGCATCGCCAGCAGCAGATAAAATCGACCATCTATTCGCGGCAAGGTGATCTCTCCCAGTCATGCGTAATGAGGCCGCCCGGAGGAGGGCCAGCTTAAGCTGGTTCTCGCCGATGCGACACACTTCGTCATGAGTGGGGAGTGTCAGATTCGAAGAACGGTAACGCGCCGAAGCAGAACGATTGGATTCGTCCGCCGACAATCGATTGTCGACCGGGCACTAGAACTGGAGGCTGAATTAAGAAGCGCTGTAATGTGTGAATTATACGGCACCAGATGTGGCGGTACAGCCTCGTCAAAATCGAGAATTTCGCCAACGAAGTTGGCCGATCGAGCGCTGGCCAAAGCCGCAGTGGGCAGTAACTTGACGTCAACGCAATCCGCGTGGTGTTGCTCGATGAGCCGGGCCCGTTCAGCCTGCTCGCCAAATTGACCCTTGGCGCGATCGAGTTGGTCCCCGTGGCATACTGGACCGGTGCATGCTTCGATGGCGAAGTGCCCGCTATCTGAAAAGCACCACACGAATGAACTGGCGTCAGCAATCGAGCCAGGCAGCATCAGGCAAACCAGAAGGCTCGCCAAGACGCGCCGCAGCGTCGCATACAACCGTCTTTGTGGCGGTGCGAATGTCATTGCTGGACGAGACATCGTTCGCCAATGCTTGTCAAGCCGCAAGACTTGTGCAGCCATTCAAACGGTTCGGAAGTGTTGCTGGGATGAAGCAGAAGCAGCACTGACAATATTCACCATAAGCCACGACCGCAGCACTTGGTTGGCGGACTGGGTGCTTCTTGCATAACCTGCAACAGCAAGACGATTGTCCGCTATCGCATCAGCTAGCGGAGAAGCAGCCACGTCAAGATCGCCGAGACCGCCATTCACCCTTTTGGCCCGGAGCGCCAAGGAGAATCGCGGTAGGGACGGCTGTTGCCAGCCGCCCCCCGCACAGACCCGGACGGGCGGGATTCCCGCATCCGGTTCTTACCTTGAGTGTCTGACGGCGAAGCGCTGGTCCGGCCAGGGGTGAAGGATTTTCGGTTTCGGGAGCCACTTGTCCGCCAGTCGGTCGATCCGGTCCCACGTTAGACCGCGGCGCTGGCTGCGTCGCCGCAGCGTGCGCAACCAGAGACGGACCACATGACGTCGGAAAGCGCCCATCTTGCGCGCGTTCGTAGGAACGGCGTGATAGGCAAAGTATCCTCTGACGACCTGCGCCAGCCAACGCCCTTGCACAGGGATCGGCTGGTGCATGCGCCGTCGCAACTCCTCCTTGATCTCCTTGAGCCGTGCTCGCATACGGTCGCGCCGGGTGTGGCGCTGCAGTTGGAATGTGCCGCGACGCGAGCGCCCGGATATGTGGGTGAAACCCAGGAAATTGAAGGTCTCCGGTTTGCCAAGACCGCGCCTTGCGCGTCTGTACGCCGCGAAGCGTCCAAACTCCATGAGGCGTGTCTTGTGCGGATGAAGCGATAGCGCGAACTCCTCAAAACGACCGCGCATTGCATCCCAGAAGCGCCGAGCTTCATGCTCATGCTGGAAACCGACGACGATGTCGTCGGCATACCTCACGATGACCATGTCACCCTTGGCCTCCCGCTGTCGCCAGCGATTGGCCCAGAGGTCGAACACGTAGTGAAGATAGACGTTGGCCAGTAACGGCGAGATCACCGAGCCCTGCCCCGTCCCCGTCTCACTCGTCGTGACGATCCCGTCCTCCAGAACACCCGCCTTCAGCCACTTGCTGATCAGGCGGATGATGCGCGGGTCGCCGATGCGGTGCTCCAGGAAACGGACGAGCCAGGACTGACTGACCGAATCAAAGAACGAGCGCACATCGGCGTCGAGAATGAAGCACACCTTCTTACTGGTGATCCCAACCGCAAGAGCGTCCAGCGCATCGTGCTGTCCGCGCCCCGGCCGGAACCCGTAGCTGAACCCGAGGAAGTCCTCCTCGTAGATCGAGTTCAGCACCGCGGCGGCCGCTCTCTGGACGATCTTGTCCTCGAGTGCCGCCACCGCCAGCGGGCGCTGCTTGCCATCCGCCTTCGGAATATACGTCCGGCGAGACGGTTGCGCCCGATAGGCTCCCCGATGAACCCGTGCATGCAGATCGACGAGGTTGCACTCGAGATCAGCAGCGTAGGCCTTCCACGTGACGCCATCGGCGCCAGGGGCGGCATCGCGCTTGAGCGCGAGGAACGATTCCCGGAGCAGGTTGACGCTGATGTGATGGAGGAGCGAGGTGAACCTCTCCTTCTTCCGTTGCCTTGCGGCTTGCCGTACACGGCTGAGCGCCTGGGTCACGCGAGCCCGGCTCAGAGTCCGGTGCGTGCTTTGCTCACCCGTGTTCCTCTTGGTCCCCGCCCTTGGCTCCACCGGCTCCGCGGCCGCGGTTTTGGACACCGCGGCGTTGTTCGTCGGCTTCGCAGCTACTATGGCGGAGTGTGACTTCTCGCGGTCGTTCATCATCGGCTTCGGCACCTGCCTTCCCGATGCGGGCCGGCCGACACCCGTGAGGGCGCCGCCGACCGACGCGCGAGATCTCCCGGTTCCCGCACAAGAAGCGTCTGCACATGCCAGGGTCTCTGACCGCACCGGGTCAGCCGGGCACTCGCGATTGACGCGCCCATCTGTGTTGCCTTCCGACTTTCGTACGGCGTCGGCACCCGGGAAAAGACCATTTCGCGGCTCCATGGCTGGCCTATGCACTCCCCTGTCAACGCTTCGCCGCCGCCCTCACGGACGCCTGCGCATGACTCGGGGCCAGTGTGGTTCGCTAATCCTTCACTGCAGAGGACTTGCACCTCCTACTTCTTGCCGGTCTCCCGGCGCACACGAAAACCGTCTCGGAGGTAAAGCTGACGAGAACCATGCGGGCGGCTGACCCGGGAGAATTGTGCGCTGCAAAGTCGAGGCTACCCGCACGCGACTCCATCTGCCACATGAGTGTTGCGCACGAGCACAGAGTCCGTAGTGGGTCATTCGCGTCGTGCGCTGACTTTCTGCTTTCAGGGTGCAGCGGCCGCCATGCGGATTGCTCCCGGCAACGCGAACTCGGCGGTGCACTTCAGCCCGAAATGTTGACGACCGGACTACCACCGATTACCGACATTTTCGGGCGCCGTTTCGGCCCGGTCAAGCCGAGATCGATCGATGGCAGCTTCTGGGATCAAGTTTCGATGGCCAAGTCTGCGGGGAGATCATGGTGTGATGACTCAATATGGCCCGACGGAGACGATTACCCGTAACGGCAGGGCTCACGCAACCTGATGAGCTGCGGACACGACTACGGCCGGGTTAGGGGAGGATCTGGGTCAAATCGCGATCTTGCGATGGAAGCAGGTCCAGGACGCGTTCTGGCAATTAATTGCCTCAGCGGTGCCGCTCTTGTGCTCTGTCGTTGAAAATTAGCCGATGAGTTTATCGAGCAGTAAGACCAGCACGCCAGCGAACATAGCGACATTGAGCGCAAGGACCATGTTGACCCTCGCGGTGAGCAGCGCGATGGCTTTGTCGCGGCCTTCAACTTCTTCAGATACGGTTGAGGCAGTTGGCTCATCAACGCCGGCAGCGAGCAGAGCCTTATATAGTTTGATAGTGATTTCAGCCATATATGAGAATGATACAACAGTAGCTGGTTTTTGCAATGCAATGGTGGCCTGGGAAAAGGCGGAACTGGAATTATATAATTCGGACAATATTTATGAAGCGAATGAAGTAGCAGGAAAGGGCTCTGTTGAGCGATATGTCCAGCGTCGCACAATTAGGAGGTTTCTGCGATGTCGGACGCGGTAACGAAGAGCACGTGCTCTGCAGTGCTGAAGGCGTTGCAGAAACTCTATTGCACGAAACCGCGGGCGGCGCGTGATAGCCTATGGGGATTGTTCAATGATCGTCGTTTTGTAGGGTGGCACGAGCAGAATTATCGATCCCCATAACAGCGGTAGAAGTGGGTGGTCGGTGCCCGCATCGTGGTTCCAGAGCTTTCGGCTGACCGGTTTGTCGGTGGCACTGTTCGAGCGGCAAGCGCGTTTGTGGTCGCGGGGACGAGCGATAGGGGTCCCGGTCAAAAGCCAACCAGGCGGGACATCGTTACGTGCTTTGTCTGTCCGGCAGCGGCTCATGATGTATCGAGGATTTCGGGCGATGGGCGGACGGAGCGCGGCGTGCGTCCGCGTTCGAATGTCTCGATGATCTTCATGCGACCGCCGCAACAAGGGCAGGGGGGAGGTTCTGCGTTTGCCTGTTGTTCCTCGTTCTCAACGGTTGGTTGGGTATCGATCGTCTGCTTGAGAAGTTCGCGGCAGCGCGCAAGCATTTGCGCCCGATGAGAGTTTGCAAACAGACCATAATGCCGGATTCGGTGGAAACGGTCGGGCAGAACGTGGAGCAGAAATCGGCGCATGAACTCCCCAGGGGTAAGCTCCATGATCTTGTGTTTGGTCCGTCCGTTCGCGCGGTAGTCTTGCCATCGGAAATGGACGTGATCGTCGCCAAGGGAGACAAGGCGGCGGTTGGAGATCGCGACCCGATGGGTGTAACGGGCGAGATAGGCCAGCACCTGCTTTGGGCCAGCAAACGGTTCTTTTGCGTAAACCACCCATTCTGTTCGCCGCTGCAGCGCCAGAAACTCTTCGAAAGCGGCGGTATCTCCAAGTTCGGACAGATCACTAAAGAATCGGAGGTCTCCGGCAACGTGCAGCCTCTTCAAGCCTTCGAGAAACAGGCGCCGGAACAGACGTGACAGCACACGCACCGGCAGGAAGAAATTGGGTCTGCACGATACCCAACGATTACCTTCTGTTGAAATGCCGCCGCCTGGCACGATGCAATGCACGTGCGGATGATGGTCAAGGTTCTGTCCCCACGTATGCAGCACAGCGGTGACGCCGATATTGGCGCCCAAGTGTTTCTTGTCGGCGGCGATCGTGGTTAGTGTCTCGGCTGCGGCCTTGAACAGGAGGCCGTAGACCTTGTCCTTGTTCTGGTAGGCGATCGGGCGCAGTGCTGCTGGCAGCGTGAACACAACGTGGAAATAGGGTACCGGCAGCAGCTCGGCCCTGCGCGCCTCCAGCCATGCTTCGGCTGCCCGCCACTGGCACTTTGGGCAGTGGCGGTTGCGACAGGAGTTATAGGCAATGCGAGTGTGTGCGCAGTCTTCGCAGCGCTCGACATGACCGCCGAGTTCGGCTGTTCGACAGATCTCGATCGCCGTCATGACGCGCCGCTGCGTGCGGCTCAGATGCTGCGCGTTGGCGGCACGCCAAGCCTGACCGTGGCGGCGGAAGATGTCCGCCACCTCCAGATTTGAGTGGGGCATCGTCGGCTCACGAAGCCAGATTCTCGTCGATTATGAGTCTTTCCAGCGGACTTTGGATCTGTCGAATGGCATCCGTTGCGACCTGGGCGTAGCGTGCCGTCGAGGTGATATGTCGGTGGCCGAGAAGTTGTTGGATCACCCGGATATCGACGCCCTGTTCCAAAAGGTGGGTTGCAAAGCTGTGGCGCAAGGTATGGACGGTAACGTTGTTACCGAGACCGGCCTCGTCGGCTGCCTTGCGGCAGGCACGCTGCACAGCACGCGTTGACAGCGGCTGTGAAGGCTCGGAGCCAGGGAACAGATAAAGCTGCGGTCGTGAGATCTTGTAGTAGCGGCGCAGGATCAGAAGCAACTGGTCGGAGAGTAATGTGTAGCGATCCTTGCGTCCCTTGGCTTGGCGGACGTGAAGGACCATGCGCCGGCTGTTGACGTCCTTAGCCATGAGCGTCACGACTTCGGATACGCGCAATCCAGCAGCGTATGTCGTCGTCAGCGCCACACGCATCTTGAGACTGCTGACCGCCTCTAGGAGCTGCATGACCTCAGAAGCGGAGAGCACGGCCGGGAGTGTATCCTCCTTGCGTGCGAATGGGATATCGGTTGCGATGTCCTTACGGTCCAGAGTGACGCCATAGAAGAAGCGCAGCGCGCCGACGATCGGATTGATCGAAGTCGCTTTGAGCCCGCGCTCGATAAGATGCAATCTGTAGAGCCGAATGTCCTCAAGACCGAGCTTGTCTGGCGATACTCCGAAAAAGCGGGCGAAGTTCGCCACGGCGTAGACGTAGACCTTCTGCGTGTTGGGCGACATGTTCCGGAGAGCCATGTCTTCGAGCATGCGCTGGCGTAAGGGCGTAATGGTCCGTGGCATCGATCGTCTCCTTTTTGAAGCGAATGGAGACGCAATCGAGCATGCAAAGTCGTAACCATGCCGTTAGCCTAGAACGACAGTGGAGGTCGGGCACGTTATGGGTCGCAAAGGAAATCTTGTGCGACCCTTACGAAACGGCTCTGTTGAGCCATTCCCTGCTGCAGGGTATCCGCCGGCTGAATGTGCCGAGGGGTGGAAGCAGCACCAAATGGCGGAGCGCGAGAAATGAATGATATGATCCAGTTCAACTCGACGATCACATGCCCGGAGTGCGGCCATCGCTGGACAGGAACGATGCCGACGGACGCCTGCCAGTATCTGTATGTTTGCGAGAAATGTGGCGTTCAGCTGAAGCCAAAGAAGGGCGACTGCTGTGTCTATTGCTCATACGGCGATGTTCCGTGCCCGCCGATCCAAGAAGAACGCTTGAGCCTCGGTTCGGCCACCTGCTGCGGCAAAGATGAAGTGTGACATCGGAAGCCGGGCTGCTACCGCGATAGCGGTTTAGTGCAATTTATGATTTACGACCCATCGTCGCTTGGAAGCTAAATCTCACTGAATTTCTGATACCTCCTGATCTTCGACAAGCTGGATCACCGGCAGATTATGGTTGTAGGTCATGTCGACGATAGGGCTGTTGTAAATTGGCTCGTAAATAACATCTAAAAGCTCATTATCCGTACGTTCGTTGTTGTTTGTTTGAACGTGTTCCATATCTAGAAATTATAGCATACCGCGCTGCACTTCCCTACTCGCTCAGCCGAGATCGGCACATGAGGCTCTGTGATGCCCCGAGAGCGACGTTATGTTCTCAATAAGGGAAATCGGCGGGTGTCGCTTTTAATCGCGTGAGAATTGATTCTGTGCGCTGTCGGGGCTTGTCTGGACGCGCTCCTGCTTCTCAAACGCTTCATTCTTGTCGGATTACGAAGGCCCTTTGGAAATGATTGTGGTTATCCACATTTCTTATTTGATTGGGTTTTGAAATCTTTTCTGTAATCTAAAGTGTAAACTAATATGTATAAACGACATTTTTGTCGGAAGGCTGCGACCTTCGTGTCGGCAGGTGGCGACATTTTTGTCGGGAGCTGGCGACAGTACCCAAGTTATCTACAGCTTCATACTTCTAATGAGTTCCAGGCGCATGGCTTCCAGGTCTTCCATGTGGCGCTTATCGAGATGGCGATACTTGCCGACGATCCTCATCGTTCGCCGGTCTTTCCTCTTATCTTGCTCAACTGAGATCAGTCCGAGGTCGGTCAATTTCTTGATCTCTCTTTGAACCTTGCGCTCGTTCTTCCAGCCGAACATTTCCATGAAGTGCTCATTGGAGGCGATGCAGCCAAATTCATTATCAAGGGCAAAAATCTCTCCCCAGACCAATTTGGCGTCGCCATTGAGCGCAGGATTGCACCAGACGTCTTTTGGGATGAACGCTCCTTTGAAGTCGCGGTTGTTCGCACCTTGAGCCATAGGAAAATTATACACCACCGGCGTTGTGACCGCCCGAGCGGCTATCCCCTGCTGCATCCATCGGGATCGGGGGGCGGTGATCATCTGAACTCTTGGAGGAGCGGAAGACGTCGGAGATGCCCTTGAGGATTTCCGTCGAACCTTCAAGTTTGTTGGCGACCGTCGTTGCGATTGCGGTGAGTTGCTTCTGTGTATCAATGAGCCGGTTATGAGTTGTATCGAGCGTTTCGTAGAGTTTGATGTTGATGTCTTGGACTTGATGGTATCGGTCGATGGCCTGCTTTTCGCGCTCCAGCGCATCCTTATACCAGGACGCCGGAACCGTTTCCTGGTCGGGCGTGGGCGGATGGGAGACGGTTGGCTCTGTTGCTGGTCTTTGATCTTGGGGGGTCTGGTGGCCTCTGACTGATGCGTTGTTGTCGGGCGCGGGCGGTTGTGGACGCGTGCGGACGTCGCCATCGATTGCGACGTTGTAGCCTTTCTCCGCGGCAAGCCTTCTGAAGTCATTGAAGAGTTTGTCTTCAGGGTTCAGAGGGGTGTCCTTAGCGTTTTTCTTCTGTGGGTTGGCCTGAGCATATTCATCAAGTGAAGCTTGGGTAATTTGAAGCTCCACTCCCCCACCGTCTTTTGGTACCCGGCGTCCAACCAGCTTCTCGTAATCGGTCACCAGGCGTTGGGTGTAGCGCTCTCGGAGGAAGATGTCGTGGTGTCGGTAAAGGTACAACCGCGCCTCGTCGGTCGTCAGGACGACGGCGCCGTACGGCGGCCAATCTTCCGAAAGGTCTTGTGTTCCATCAATCGACTGGGCGGCGTCATGAGCTCGTTGGACGGCGCCTGCATCCGACATTGAATTCTTGACGGATGCAGGATGGAAATTCACGCCTTGAATACGCGATCCGTCTGGCTGATTTGCGGCGCCGTCGGACGGCGTGGGGTCGAATTGAGCATCGTGGTCGCCCCAGTCAAGTTGATCATTCATACTTGAATTGTAGCAACATGTTTGCGCGAGAAGGGAAGTTGTCCCCATCCCGCGGTTCCGCAATCCAACAAACTCACCTGCTCTCGATGCCCATTCAGCCAGGGAACTTCCATGATGTGTTGAGCCTCCATGATCTGATTGAAGTCGGCGAATAGAAACATCGAACAGTCCGCCTGTTCGGCGATGTCTTGCAGAGCTGTGATCATGTTGGCGATGCGCTCCTGGCTCGTGGTGACGGTCAAGAAGCGCAGGTTACCGCAATTGTATCGGGTGCGATGCAACTGGGCCTGGAAGCCATGGAAGTAGGCTTCAAACTTGCGCACGATGTGTGAGGATTGCTGTTTGGTGCGCGCGATGGGCATGGTGCCTCGGTCGCATTCGACGAAGTAGTAGTAGCGCTTGCGAACATCCGTACGATCGATCCCAAACACATCATCCGGGATGGCTTTGGTCGGCTTAACGCTGCCATCCTTGGTGCGAACGCGAGCTTGCCACTGCCACGGGTTGCGGTCGGCGGCAGTCGTAGGGGGCGCCGCTTTGAGAATATCGTCGGCGCTCAAGATTTTGATGGCAGGCACGTGTCTGGGAAGGCGATTGATCGCGAGCTTGATATCAGAGATGCGAAGCGTGTGTTGAATATGGGGCCGCTTTACGCTTCGGTTCTTATCAGTCCAGTTTGATTTGGCGGGAACCTCACCATCAAGTTCCGCCAGCAGAGCGGCGCCCTTATTGCCAAGGGCGTGGATGGTGTCGGGGCGGCCAAAGCCCGTGAACTCGTGCACCTGGGCGCGGGGTCGATCAAGATAGCCATGATCGTAGAGGCGACGTGTTCGCGCCGTGAGGTGTTTTCGGCTGCGGTGGGGAAGTTCGCGGTGAATGTCTTGGGTGCGCAGAAAGCGGCTTTCACCAACGAGACGCAAGACTGAGAGATCATCCTTGGTGATGCGGATTGGTTGGTCTTTGGACCGTTGGAACTGCGGCTTGCGCCGTCTCTTATTTTCAGACATCGGCATCAATAGCTGTCACCGTTATTACTGATCGGCGTTGTAGGAGTTGGTGGGGGCGTGTGTGGGCGGCGCGGCGCACCGACCAAAGCGCGGTTGCGCGCGAGAAGCTGCTGGTAGGCTGCTTTCGACATTTTTGGTTCGTGTTCGGCAGACAGAAACGGAACGAAGATTTTGGTCGCGGTCGGCGTGAGGTTACGCACATAGAGGCTCCATTCGGCCCCGCGATTGGTCTTGCTGACAGCCTTCAAAAACTCAGGACTTGTCTTCATTTCCTTGGCAAGCAAAGTCGCATCGGTATCATTGAGTGAGCCGGTGTAGCGCAGGGCCGGGATGGAAAGGGCAGTCTGCTTGAGACCGGCTTCCGTCATCTGCGAAAAGTGCTGGTGATAGAGATGCAAAGCAGTGGCGTACTTGCGGCCCTGCAGCATTAGCATGCTGATGTTGTCGTCGAGGTATTCGTGGCACTCATCGATGTGGATCAGAGCCAGGCGTCGTTGCTCGCGAGGAATGAAGGCGCGGGCAAAAGCGGCCTGCATGATTTGAGCGACGAAGAAGCGCCCGAAAATTGAACTCCACTCGGCTTTGAGCTGGGCTTTGGCGGTGTTGATCAAGACGACTTTGCCGTCATTAAGGGCGGCGCGCATGTCGAACTTGTTCTGAGGGTGCGCAAACATCCGCTCAAAGGCCGGATTAGAAATGATGTGATACAGGCGCTGCAACAGATGCTGACGCGTTTGCTTGTATTGGGATCGGTCTGAAAAGAGCTCATCGATGAAGGTTTGGGCCGTGGGCGGCAGCGCAGCGATGTGCTGCATGAACGGGGCCGGATCCTGCAGCAGTTGGATGAGCGTGTGGATGCTGGCATTGGGGATTTCGATGAGGAGCTGGCTGATAAAGCGAAAGACGACGCTCATGCGGGCGGTCAACTCGGCGCCCAACAGTCCGCCAGCGATGAAACCAAACATCTCAACGACACCGGCAAGGTACTCTTCTCGCTGGTTGTCTGAGAGCGTGGCGGCAAACGCTCGATCCCAATGAAAAAGGTTGAGGGCGGGCGGTTGCTCGTCGGTTGGGTCGATTAGGATCAACCGATCATCACCAGCGGGATCGAAGCGTTTCAGACGTGCAAGGGTTGAAACGGCGTCGCCCTGGCTATCGATAACAACGATGCTGGGTCGGGCTGGATCAGCCAGATCCCGCATAATGAGCGACTGCATCAACTGCGTTTTGCCGTGACCAATGGTGGCGGTGACGATGGCGTGCTCGGTGCGAAGATCCGAGGGTATCATGATCTCGATTCTAGTTTGCAGAAGCGGCAGCAACGGCGTGCGAGCCAGGTAGGTCTCGGGCAATTGACTGACGCCGAGACTGACGTCGCCCGGCCACGTCAGGCGGTAGGGGCGCTTTTGGGCATCTTCCGGTGTCAGGCGCGACGTCGCGAGGAGATTGGTGATTATCGCTGATGCCAGGCGGTCGCCAGGGCGGCGCGTAGGTTCGTTTGGATCTGGCGCCGATTTAACAAGGAGCCTGACCATGTCGTCGATGGTCTGGGTTGGATTGGCAAAAACCGTAAATAGGGGAACGCCAAACGATAGCGCACCGTTGGTCGGACGGCGCTCGGGGGCGGCGCGGGCAATCAGGTGCAAAAGGCGGGTGAGTTGTTCACGCCAAGCAGCCAGGTGAGCTGCTTCGTTTTCGAAATACTCAAGTTGAAGGCGGATTTGATTGCGTGCTTCATAATCCGAAGCCGCGTCAGTACCCGTTGTCGGGAGGGAATAGAGGGGAGTGAGTTCCTGGCGGATGATTTCGAGAGTTGTATTGGCAAAGGCGTCTCGAAACGCGGCGTCATATGGGTCGGCGCCGAGAACTTCAAAGACCAACTCGCGAGCCAAGCGCTCTTGGCTCGTTGGGTCACTGAGCGGCGACCGCTGGATAGCGCCGTTCAGTTGATGCAGGAGCTGATCAGTCTGAGCCCGGTTCTGTTTCTTGAGGGATCGGGCGGGCGAGAACAAGCCGGGGCCGCGAACGCGGGAGCTGGTAGTAATGACTTTAGCCATTGGGGTTGCCCCACCAATCTTGTGGGTTGGCCCACCTAGCCGGCGTTATGGCATTGGTCTCATCAGCCTCTTCGGGAACCAGGACTTGTTCGCGGCCGATCGAGAAGGCGAGAGCGTTTTCGACGGTGCGGTGCAGGTCGTCGAAGGCGGCGTTGATCTGCTGTTCGGCCTCGAGTTGCTGGAAGAGGTCCGAACAACGGATGGTGGTTCCAGCGATGGCGTCGGCGACGGTGACGGAGAAAGCCATCCGTGAGCGAGCGGCGTGGATGAGGCCCGCGAGAATATCAATCAGCAGTTTTCCGGCATCGTTGGAGAAAAACACGGAACGGGCATCGCTGCGCTCGAACGCCTGCATGGAACGCTGTTGGTTGATCTCGATCTCCGGGACAGCAAAGAGCTGGATGCGGTCGAGCCGATGATCGGCAATGACCTGCCGTTCGGTGGCGGTGCACAACAGCGAGATGTCAGTGATGTATTCCGATGAACCGAACAGCGTCCGGCGACGATGATTTTGGGTGAGCAGTTCCATCATCACTTATCCGGAAAGAACGGCGCCATCATCTTGTCAATGAGGCCGTTGGCGAAGACGAAAAGTGCGGTGATGACGCGGAGGCAGCGGTAGAGGAAGCGGATCATGTCAGGTGCCTTTTACCTGGGCTTCGTGGACGACAGTCTCAACGGCGACGTCTGCGCTGCGGGCGCTGACGATCCCGAGGGTCTTTTTTTAAAGGGGGCTTTGAGTTGGTAAGTTCGCGCGCGAATTGGCCGACGCCCTGCTCGCACTCTTTTAGGAATTGCTTGCCGGTGTCGCCACACTCCTTGAGAGCTTGGAGAAAGGTGCCCTTCCAGCCCTTGGCTTCGCGCTTGAGGAACTTCTCGGCGGGCAGCAGCCGACCTTTGTCGTCGATGATGTATTTGATTTTCATTGGAAGGCTCCTTGCTGGCTAGGCGGCTTGGGGAAGGGAAGTGACGACCGCTGCCGCTTCCGCGCACAGCGGGCAATAAGGACGACGCTCGATGCGTAAGGTGCGATCGGAAAGACCGCCGTCGAGGTAGATGTCGCGGCGGTTCCACTCACGCGGGCGGCTGGCGATCAGGCTGTCGGCCGCATGGATGGCGAGACCGGCTGCGACGTTGAGGACATCGATGCTGCCGGGCAGGCCACAGGGGTAGCTTTGATCGTTGAGCATCTGGGGGTAGGCACACCCCCAGCAGGCATGATCGGGTTCTTGCACGAACACGCTGGCGGCGTTGGCGTCACGTCCCACGGCGGCGAAGATGACGGGGATCCGATGCGCAATGGCAAACGCGCTGACATCCCGTCGGGTCGGGTTGTTGTCGACGCCGCAGATGATGAGATCGGAGCGACGCTTGGGCGGCCGATCGATCGAGAGGCGCTCCTCAAACCGGAACGGATGCGCCGTGACTGTCAGGGGAAAGAGTGCTCCCGCGGTGAGACGCCGAGCAGCCACGTGGGCTTTGTATTTTCCGACGTCGGCGATGCTGAACTGTGGCAGACGGGAAAGGTTGCTCAGTTCCACCCGATCATCGTCGTAGATGTCGACGTGGCGAACGCCCTTCATCGAAAGGCCCTGCAGAATCGGGATGCCGACGCCGCCGGCGCCGATGGCGCAGATCGAAGCACGCCGGAAGGCATCAAGAGCATAACCTTCCACCTTCGCCTGGCGATCGTTAATCTGCTGGCGCAGTTTCTTGGCCGGCGGCCACGCCCGATACGTCTTACTCAGCCGCCAGGACAGCGGATTGAGGAGCGACATGGCTGATTTCCTTCTGATCGATGCGAATGGTCTTTTCGCGCGGGCGGTCTTCGATGAGCTCGACGCTGGCTCCGTAGAGGCTGAGGTCGAAATCGCGGGCCGTGCTGAAGATGCGAACCCAGCCGTCGAGACTGAAAATGCCGCCCAGAGTGTGCGCCATGCCGATCTTCACGAGCCGGTCTTGATGCGCGAGGTCGGTCGCTGACGGGCGCGTGCCCTGACGACCGGTCATGGGATGGTTGTGGAACATCGCCCACAACTGATGCTGCTTATTGGTTGTGAGATCCTCGAGGAACGCGGCCGAGGCGCTCGGATCGGCCTGGACATAACCGGCCGATTGTTTGGCGGTCTCGATTTTATGCATGGTCGAGAGGACAGCGGTGCCGTCGGGTGCGACGGGGCCGGTGATATAGACCATGCGCTCGTGCCCGTGCGGGTCAGTGGTCAGATATTGGAAGAGCTCGAGGACGAAGACGCTGCTGAGCAGGTACGCGTTGTTCTTGGCGATCCCGGTATCGGTGACGGGCGCGTCGGCGAGGGTCTGCTGCAGGCGCTCGATCGCCTGGCCGGCCGTGTGCATGTACGCGAAGGCGTCGGCAATCTCGCGCGTCAATTGCGCTCTTGGAGTGCTGATCGCGTTGTTGAGGGCGGCAACGCGGGTCTTTGATTTGGTCTGCAGTTGCTGCAAGGCGATCTGGACATCGCGCACGGCGGCGCGATCCCCAGAAAGCGGCCTACGAAAGGGGTTCAGTTTCATCATACTCTCCATCGATGAGACAAGCGGATTGGGCCAGGTCCTCGAGAGCGATGATGAGCATACGAAGCTCGTCCTGGCGCTGTTCGATGGCAAGCTGAGCGGCTTGGATGAAGTCGTGGATATGATCCAAACCTGCATCGCACAAAAAGCAGCCGGCCTGGTCGATGATGTCGAGTACTCTTTCGCGGATCGCGTCGAGTTCGTCGTCGTGTGTCGTTGGAATGTCGTTAGTGGGGTGAGCGTCAATCGGCATGGTAGTACTCCTACTGATGGGTGAGCGCTTCGATCAGGACGCGTTCGATGTAGGCAAGGACGGCGTTGTAGTCGCCGTCGCGCGGATTGGTGTGCAGGTGCACCCACCACCACCCGCCGCGCTCGCGATGGAAGCAAGCCCATTTCGGGTGGTTTTGGATTTCGAATGGCGGGTTCTTGATGTACGGGCGGAGCGTTTGCCCGCGCTTTTCGATGCGGCCGGGGTAAGTGCCGTAAGGGGTCGCGTAATGTCCGTGCCAGGTGTTGCCGCGTTTGCTCCAACCGCGCTGCTGCAAGAGCGGCGTGGTGTCGGGACGTACGATGCGGCGACCGGTCAAGGAGGGAGTGTGGCGGACCACACTCGCTTGCTTGGGGGTTGTGGCTGCGCGCCACCAATCGCGGAAAGAAGTCGTGCTCATGCGGCGGCCTCGAGTCCGGCGTCGACGAGGGCTGTGGCGGCGAGGAGATCGCCGTCATTGACACGCGCGTAGAGCACATCTGTGGGATTAAAGATTGCTTCGGGCTTATGCGGGTCGACGAGCTGGAAGCCGGTGGCATCGAGGCCGACGGCCTGCAGGATTTCCCGCACGGTGGAACCCGGCATGATGCTGACTGTCTCGGCGGAGCGCGGGCTGCCGATGAATTTGATGCTGATCGATTTGAAGGCTTGGTCAGACATAGTCTTACTCCTTTTGTTTACGCTGAGGTTGGCGGGTCGACGTGGGAGTCGAAGAGGACAACGGTGGTGACACCGGCGTCGCCGTCGGTGGGATCGGCTGCCGTTCGTATTCGCTGAGGAAGTCGTCATATTTCGCCGGTCTTTGCCGGCACTCAGAGTGCCGCCGAGGATCAACTAACAGCCGATGCGCCACTCGGTGCATGGGCTGAATGCGCGTCCGGACGGGCATACCCAAGGATGTGCGCCATTAGTTTGCGATCTTGCGAGCGCCCTGCAGCAATGTCTGCATTATCGAGAGCAAGCTTGTCTTGTTCGACGAGATAGCATAAGTGCTCAAAAGTGTTCAGTTGTTTGCTGGCCTGGTGAGGCTTCCCAAAATGATCAACGGCAAACGTCTCAGAGACGACCGAGAGCAGAGGCGCTTATCAAGAGAAGCGCTACTTGCGGAATTCGAAGCAAAACTAGGGCATACAATTTCTCTCTCTACTTTGAGAAGAGCGGAAGATGGAAATGCTTCAAATAAAACAGCAAGTGATATAGCGGCTGTTCTGGGGTTTCCAGCGCATAGATATATTATAACAAGCTCACAAGATTCTACCTGGAGAAGTGCTTACGATTTGAACGGTGAATGGATTGCCTACTACTTAGAAGACGATGTCGGCACAGGTATTTACACAGTTGCAGAGCGCCTATACGTCGAGCAGAATGGACCTAACCTCACGGGAGTGTATGAGCCTCATGTTACGACCCATCCGGAAGGGTACCAAGGGCCCGGATCGTTCATAATGAAAGGGCATGTCGTACAAAACGTCATTTTCGGAGAATACTATATCGAAGGGCATGCTCTCCCTAGAGGCTTCGGCGTATTTCAACTGATGCTTTTGCGAAATGGAGACTGGGCAGAGGGTTTTTGCAATTTCTTTGCCGATGACAACAAGATTATGGGATCTCCAAACATCTGGATCAGAAAGGACTCGCACCAGTTGGAGCTGATGCGCAAGCACGCCGAGGAATATTTGAAGCTAAATCCAACACTGCTAAAAGCACCATTTACTGTATAGACAGAACTGCGCACCTGGCCGGCCCCGTTCGAGAGGCGCTTCGAGCACGGTCCAAACGCAAAAGCGGGCGTTCACTAATATTTCGCGCGAATCGACTGCGAGCCTTGGACCGGTCGACTCTAAATTTCGAACACATCGCGAACTTGCTGCCGGATTTGTGCAGAGTCGATCGCGCCGTCCGGGCGGTTGGCCGAGGTGACGAGCCGTTCCCCCTTAGCGTTCTCGAGCCCATTTGGCTCCGAATTCATGGTTTTGGCCCACTTCAGCTTCTTCTCCCACGATCGGCGAGGCATATCTCTTCCTCACCCATCACGACGACAATGAAACTTGCACTGTCTGCAGGACACCGATAGCGGACCATTGCGCTTCTGCGGCAACGATCGTCACCCGAATGGGCCGAGACCCGCGGCTTCCGGGTAAGCGGGGCTCGGTCGCGTGGCGGGCTTCGCCACGCGATAGAAGCGTGCCCGATCCGGCCTCGCCGGTCGGAGCCGCCCAAACCACACAACACAAACGCGGCATGTAAACTACTGAAACGACGCAATAAATGTATACTTCGAGGTGTTGTAGTTCCTTCCCCAAAGCAAGCAGAAAAGGATGAGGACGATGCCTCGCAAAGCCACACCGGAAATGGAACCCGAAAAGGTTCCCCCGGTCCACAAGGCCAGCTTAGGCCCGTTGCAACTGGCGATCTGGGCCAATGAGCACCAGACAAAAGAGGGTGACACCCGCGTCTTCCACACGATTTCAATCGAGCGGAATTTCAAGGACAAGAACGATAAGTGGCAGAAGACCCATCAGCTCCGCGAAGGCGACCTGGGTGATGCCATAGCGCTTTTGCAAAACGCTCAAGGCTTCTTGATCAAAGAAGGCGTGTAAGCACCTTGATGACTGGCCGGCATGAAGATGCCGGCCATTATTCCACGCAGCCAATGAACCTCCAATCCGTCATCGATCCCGGCAATCCTGCTTGGGTCGACCAGCGAGCTGGAGGTTTCCATGTCAGAGAAAACCAGCCGCATTCGCGAGCTCAACGATCAGTTCCGGCGGACGTTCACCGGCGGTAGAGTGGTGACCACGATCGGCGTCAATTCGTTGCCAACCGATATGATGGTGCGGGCGCTCGAGAAGGTGAAAGAGTTTAGTGACTTCACCGACGACAACGACCCTTGGGGTGAGCACGACTTCGGCAGTTTCGAACACGACGGCCAAAAGTTCTTTTTCAAGCTCGATTACTACGACAACAACCTCGAGTTTGGATCTGAAGATCCCAGCGATCCAGTACAGACAACGCGCGTTCTCACGGTCATGTTAGCTGAGGAGTACTGATCGCCGAGATGGAAACAAACATTGGTCTGAAGCCGTTGCCGGATGGCTATGGTTTCATCTACGGCCAGGCCTGGCATGGTGAGCAACACTTCACCATAAACGTAATGCCGCCAGCGTCACAATGGACGGGCCAGTACAAACTCGAAGGCTACGAGCCCCACGAGACCGACTGGATCTTGTACGTCGACGGCGAAGAAATCGCCCGCGTGCGTGAACGCAGTGCGGTCGAAGCCATGTTTCAAAAATTCTTGCAGGGACGGTAAGGGCGACAAGCAAAGCCGGCGATCACCCGCCGGCTTTTTTTCTGTACTACCGTAGGGCACGCTTGATCGAGCCAGTGTGGCTTGTATAGCTTCGTGCAGTGCAGGCCGACAATCGAGTAAGCCTGCAGAACCGCGCGGAGGCCGTAGACGATCTGGTCGTATCGCGCCGCCGATATATACGGACCATCCGGTCGGTCGCCTCGCTCCCAGCCAAGCAGCGCGTCGAGGTGTGTGGCAAGGTAACTGGCAAGCGGCTCCGGCCACGTATCCGGGCGTTCAAGATCAATGATCACGGCGGTCCCTCAGAGCAATGCCGTCGGCACGTACTCGCGAAGCCTTGGCCGACCAGGGGATCGGCGTGCTTACTGAAATCGGTTGCGGGTGACGTAACGAAAATGCTGGAAACAGTCGTTGCGAATGTCAGTTCAGCGCCAACACGTCTGCCTCAAGTGGGCGAGGGGTATTTTGGCTTTGCTTCGCCGGGCGGTGGCAGGAAAGGTGGAATCGTTTCGTCCGTTCTGAGCGTTTCCAGATAGGCGATGATGTTTAAGATCTCCTCGCTAGAGAGATGCATGTCGGGCATGGGCGGGTGCGGCTGGATCAAAGTCCCCTTGATGCGCTCGGCAGTCTGTCCTGCCTTGTTTGCGATTGCGGAGAACGGCGGCGGTCCGTCGGGGGCAACACGGCCGGGTTTGTCATCGATAATGTGGCAAGTCTTGCAAAACTTTGTCGCGAGTTCATAGCCCTTCTCCGCTGAAGGCGGTTTCGTTTCCTCGGTGCAAAGTGCGATTGGAGCTGCTGCTCCCAGCCACAAGACTGTGAAAGCCGCAACTGTTATCAATCTCGAATGAGCCAACTGGCGAACTTGCATATCTTCTTCACCTCCCCAAACTGCCTTGTGTGCCCGCATCGCACCTACGCGAACTTCTTGACCGAGTTCCATGATTCCGAATTGATGAGTCTGCAGAAAGACAGTTTCTCCGGCGCTAAATCGGCGTGCCAGTACATGTAGCTGCGCTCTACTTCTGGCGGGCAGACTGCCACTGCTCAAAGAGCTTTCTATTGAGGCACAGTTCCAACAGTCTATAGCTCGGCTGTCCGAAGGATTTGACTTCAGCTACGCAACTTTCTCTGGGACTGTCGGGAAGGGTATGCCAAGGTCCTAAAACCTGACGCTTTGCGATTGACTCAAATTCATAACACGCGGTCCGGTCGCTTTCGTGTGCACAGACTTCATCGAGCGGCCAGATCGGCGCTTCCGCGGCAAAACCCTTCGTCGTGAACATCAGGGCTATGAAGAAGCCTGAAACGGCCAGGGAATACTTCATCGGGTATCTCCGCATTTTGAGAGTGACGTTGATTGCATCCCGATCGGGTCGTCCAATTGGAATACCAGTCCCGGATCGGACTGCAGGCTGAACCCCCACACGATACGTGGGGTTGCGTTTTCAAAGGCGACAGCACCTTTGCGCTACTGCAAATTCAGCGCAGCGAAGAGGTCGCCATTACCACAATCTGCAGCGGCGTAAGCGAGCGCCTATTGCTGTTCCTGACCTTTGAACGTGCCAAAGGTCTTTTGCGGCTCTTGGCCGAACAAGATGACGTCGTAGACTACCGGATCGCCGCCCTCCATGCCGGGCGACCCGATTGGCATTCCTGGAACGGCAAGCCCCAAGGCATCAGGCGCTTGCTCCAGCAGCCTTCGGATGGCGTTTGCTGGGACATGCCCCTCAATGACATAGCCGCCAACTTTCGCCGTGTGGCAAGAAGCCAAGTTCGAAGGCACACCCGCAGATTTCTTGATGCTCTGCAAGTCGGACGTCTCGATGACATTCACTTCGAAGCCGTTCTGGCGCAGGTGTTCGATCCAGCGACCGCAACAACCGCAACTGGGGTCACGAAACACATCAACCCTTGTACTTTGCGCCGTCCTTGCAATCGCCATCGGGCCAAGTCCGGTCAGCCCCGCCAAACCGGCGAGGAAGATTGCCGATCGGCGCGATAATTCGATCGAGGGCGTCGCCATGGTCGAAAACTCCTTATGTTGTTGGCGCTGTCACGATGCATCTTGCGTTGAGTTGCACTTTAGCGGCTTTTCACGCGATCTTGCGCCTGCCGACCGACAAATAAATTCTACAGCGGCACGAAGATCAGTGCGACGTACCAGCCATAGGCGAAAGCCTCGACAAACCCGATGAGGAAACCAGGCACCGTCAGCCATTCAAAGCCTGGGAAGAATTGCAGCCACGGCTCATGGAATTTTCAGCCGGGCAGTAAGACGCCCGATGCAATGCACAGCAAGTAGGTGATCAGGAAGAATAGGCTGACACTCCAGCCGACAGTACCGATGCTGAGGAGCACTGATGGTTTGCGTGTTGAATTCGGGGGTACGGCGCGGTGAGGTGCCGAAATCGAATTTGATGTCATGATTTCGTCTCTTTCATAGCTGTTGGGCTCGCCATCCGGACCATTTGTGGAGCTAACTCCTCGTTCTTATTCCTCACGCCTGACGTTGTGTTAAATGCTAAGGCCCCCAGTGAATGGAAGTTCAATTCACCATTCATCGAGAGTTATGCTGGCGACGAGGAGCAGGGTCGGGTGACCCGTTCTCCCGGTCGGCCACTACTACATCATGCAGCCCATGCCTCTAAGAACTTTGTCAGCCTTCTTCTTCTGCTCATTGCTGGGTTCTAAATAGAGCTTGTCCAGAGCAGGTTGGACCTCCTTGAGAACCGCAAGCCGGCTCTCCATCGCTTTTGCGAAGGCGTCGAGGCGCTCCCTGACCGTGCCCGACTGCATGCTCGACATCATGCTGGATCGCATTTGCTGCATACCTTCGAGGTTCTTCTTCAAGGCTGCTGCATAGCAATCGAAAGCCTGGCTGCTGTTTGTCAGTGATCCCAAGCTCTGCTTTGAGGAATGCAATGCGGCTCGCCGCATGAGTGGGGCCATCCCCTGCGCTCATTGCCATGCCCATCATCCGGCAATGGTTGCCCATCATTCCCCCTTGCATTGTTTCGCCCCCATTGTCTGGCCCACTGATTGGCGATTTCTCTAAAATCGTTGTGGGCACTGACGTGCGCATGCGATGATGGCAGTTGGATCAATCGAGCCACATCGTTAGTCCGAAACGCCCAATGGCAGTAAGAAATGAAACCCGTTGAAATCACCTACTTCTCCGACGTTCTGTGCATTTGGGCCTATGTATCGCAATCCCGCATCGATGCAGTGCAGAAGAAGCATGGCGACACTGTTCGTCTCCACCACCGCTTCTGCTCCGTTTTCGGAGATACTGAGCGTAAGATAGCCACCGGTTGGAAAGACCGCGGTGGATACAGCGGCTTTAATGCCCATCTGAAGGGTGTTGCAAAGCGATTTCCCTCTGTTGATGTGCATCCCGAACTTTGGTTAAAGACGCGACCGCCGACGTCATCTAGCGCACATCTGTTCATGAAGGCCGTGGGGCAGTCGTTGAACGACGTTACGGGAAGCACTGGCCACTCATCCGCTGTCATGTTCGCACAAGTGCTTCATGCGATCCGCGTTGCCTTCTTTCGAGACTGCCGAGATATCGCCAGATGGGATGTTCAATGTGAAATCGCAGAACCTCTCGGCCTGGATCTAGCCGAAATTGAGAGGCACGTTCACTCCGGCACAGCATTTGCTTTTCTCGCCGCCGATTATCAAGACGCAGAAAAGATGCGGATTGAGGGTAGTCCGAGCTTCGTCCTCAATGAGGGGCGCCAGAAGCTCTATGGGAACGTCGGGTTTCATTTGATTGAAGCCAACATACAAGAGCTGCTCCGCTCGCCGGGCGCGAATGAAGCCAGTTGGTGCTGAGCATGCCTGGATCATCGGAGCGTCCATGAGACATTCTGTGAGCGTCTGGTTCCAAAGCGCTGCAGCCGTAATATGGTTAGTGCAGCTCGGGAGGGTTAGACGCGGGCGTCGAACACACATGACCGAAATGCATTGCCGGGCTGCGGGACGCAAGTGAGAATCATGCAAGGAGATCGGAAGTTAAGTATTTAGGGCTCTGCACCGCTTTTCATATTCGTCTTGGTCGATTTCACCTCTTGCGAAGCGTTCGTCGAGGATATCGCGCGCGGTGCGGGTCGGGGCGCTAGCACCAGGACTTACGATTCCCATCCAGCGGATCATGAACAAGATCACCGCCACTAGAATTGCCAACCACGCGACCATGTAAAGCGGTCCCAAGATCATACCCCAGCCGCCTCCCCAATCATGCATCATGTGCCAGGGGCCCCCTTCCGGGCTTGCTTGCGCCATAGCTCGATAAGGCGATGACGCCACGCCTATCCCCACAAGCAAAATGCCCAGAAATCTGTTCATCACGAACCTCCTTGATAGCTCACTTGGAAATGCCGCTGGAGAATGCTTCACAATTCGAAGTGGGGGGTCTGCTGGAAAACGACAAGTGTCTGCAAGTCGCCCTGACCGACGTTTCGTTGCAACGCGGCATAACGGACGGTCTTGGGGGTATCGCGTCCCCGTTCACGCTTCGTGTCGATGACGGTCGGTATTGGGTGTGGCCGTGTGAAAACCGGCACGCTACGACAATATTACCGAGATCGGTGGCGCCACCTTTTCGTCTCAGGCCCTGATTGTTGCGATGAGCGGCTTAACACCGAGCATCGAGATCATCCGCTTCATATTATAGGCCAGCACGTTGAGACTCATTTCGGTGCTCACATTCTCGATGCCCTTCGTAAGAAAGTGCGTGTGGCCCATCCATGCTTTCAGAGTGCCGAATGGGTGCTCAACTGTTCGCCGTCGAACAATCATTGCGTCGGGATGCGCATCTAGTCTACGGCGTGTCGCATCGACGACGTGTTCGTGCTCCCATCGACGGACACGACGTTCTTTGCTTGGTGTACAACGTGTCTTCAGTTTGCAATCGGCGCAATTGCTCGACCAGTAAATGCGGAAAGTCTGATTGCCTTCCATGCTTGTCATTCGGAACGGCAGCAACTCGCCGGCGGGACAGCGATACATGTCCTTCTCAACTAGATAATCGAAATCTTCCTTGTCGAACCTTCCTGCGACCCTCGCGTTCGAAGTCCGCGGCTTAGGCACGAACGGCGTTACACCGATCTTTTCGCACGCGAGCAGTTGCTCGCCACTGAAGTAGCCACGATCCGCGAACGCTTCGATTGTCTCTGTTCGCATTGCACTTTTGGCCTTGGCTGCCATGGGAGCCAGGAGAGTCCGGTCGACGACAACATTGGTCACCTCATGTGCCACGATGAGGTGATGTTCTGTATCGACAGCGGCTTGCACGTTGTATCCGACGATGCTCGCACCCCGCATGTTCGTGGCCATTGCCCGCGAGTCAGGATCGGTTAGGGAAATCTGCTTATTGGGGGCTTCGCGGACTTGTTGCTCGAGGTCTCGAAGTTCGGCCAATCTGGTACGCATCGCAGCAACCCTATCCACGAGGCGCGTGACCTTTTCTTCAGCGCGTTCACCTTCCTGTAAGTCGGCCGCATCGATTGCTTCCAGATAGCGCCCGATGCTCGCAGTAATCTGCTCCATCCGACGTTTGAGTTTGCCACGCGTGAAATTGCGATCTCGCGAGTTGACGGCCTTGAATTTGGCTCCATCGATGGCCGCAACGGCGTGGCGGAACAGGCCAAGGTCGGCGCAGATATGGACGAACTTTGTGCAGACAGCTTGGATTGCCGTGCCGTTGTCTCTGCGGAAGTCAGCGATCGTCTTGAAGTCGGGCGCGAGGCGTCCCGTCAGCCACATAACTTCGACATTGCGATTGGCCTCGCGCTCCAACCGCCGACTGGATTGGACGCGATTGAGGTAACCGTAGAGATAGAGCTTCAAAAGTGTTGAGGGATGATATCCTGGCCGCCCCGTCGAAGCCGGCACAACACCGTCGAACCCCAGTGCGCCGAGATCGAGTTCTTCGATGAAGACGTCGATGACGCGAACGGGGTTGTCTTCCTCGACATAGTCGTCAAGGCTCGTCGGCAATAGTGACAGCTGCCCGCGGACTTTGCCTTCGATGAACCTGCCCATTTGTCGCCTCCCGCAATGTTGCAGGAAATGGAATCTGATTTGGTGTTTTCACACAACCACGGGTTAGAGCGGGAGTGCGGCCAGCGGTCCCGATTCCTGCACCTGACCCGAAGGTGATCAGGGCGTGCACCGACGTTACCCGCTGTCAGACTCCGCTTATCGTCGGAGCCTCCTTGGGGGCGAAGGAGACAACGGCCAAGGACTGACAAATTCTGTATTTTCAGCCGGCCACAATGAGAAGCTATTTATCCGCGCCTTTGCTCGTGAATGGACAACATCTCTGGTCTGTGGCACCCGGCCACTCAATAAGTTTCTTGCACCAAGTTCCACTGAACTTCCCGCAATAAAATGCGATCAACTTGTCTGAGAGTGGCGTGCGTTCAGTCAGTAGCGCTATGTCCTTGATTCAGACGCCGCTGATACCGTCGATGTCTATTATTCCAGCACAGCGTAATTTGGAGAGCGCCCTACTAACGGTGTTCGTATTGAGCCCCAGATAGTCGCCAATATCGTCACGCGTCATGGGCAGCGGAACATAGGAGGGATCTTTCAAACAGCATTACCGTGAAGGTAAGGGAGACGGCCAAAGCCGGCGAGAGAGCGCTGGCTTTCTTGCTGGTGAGGGAATAATACATTATCTCCATTATAACGATTGTGGGACAACCTTGTTCAGCGGCGTCCATTCTCAGGGAAAAGCAGCCATCGTCAGGTTGCCTGCTGACGCGACGAGCACAAGTGCAGAAGTCATCGCCCAGCAGACGCGGACTGATGCCAGCACGCGCTGCCGTAATTGGCCTTCACTTCACCGCTTCCATCTCCATCACGCGGTATTGCTTGTCGCGGCCGAGCTTGACCTTGAAGTCGACCTGATCGCCGGGCTTGACGGCACCAAGATCAACGCGTTTTGTAACGGGCATGTCCATGGTCATTGTTGGCCAGCCAAGCTCCGGCATAGGCTCGTGCGTGATGTTGATCGTGCCTTTTTCCCTATCGACAGAATTGATCACGCCGACGCCGCTGGCTTCGACAGGCTTGGCCATCGGCCCGTGGTCCATTTTGGAATGATCCATCATCTTTTGACCTGCCAATTTGCCGTGGTCCATGGCTTTTTCCTCGGCCATTGCGGGCATCGCAAGTACGACGGCGGCGATTGCCGACATCATTAGAGTTCTCATATCGATTTCCTGTCCTTTGGAGGATTTCTGTTGATTTGTCCCGCCAAGTGGCTGGGGCTTTTGGTCCCGGACGGTCTGGGCCTTTATGCGAGGCAACCCGTCGGTCCAAACTGATTTCCATTTTTGTCTCTCATCACTCCGCCGGCGCGGGAACGTCTGTCGGCTCCAACTCTGGCGTTTTCCGACTGCGATAACGTCGCCCCTCCCAAATCAAATACATGACCGGGATGACGATTAGGGTCAGGACGGTCGTCGAGGCCATTCCACCAAGCATCGGGAGGGCGATGCGACGCATAACGTCTGAACCAAGGCCCTCGGTGAAGAAGATCGGCGCGAGACCCGCAACGATAACGAGGACCGTCATCAGTTTGGGTCGCACGCGCAGGGCAGCTCCTGCCATCACCGACTCACGCAATTCTTCGAACGTGTTGGGCGGATGCTCTCGAACCTGCTGGTCGATATAGAGCAGCATGACGACAGCCGTTTCCACTGCGATACCGCCGAGAGCAATGAACCCGACGGCCACGGCAACCGACATGTTGTATCCGGCCAGATAGACCGCCCATAATCCGCCAATGAGACCGAATGGCAGCGACATCATGATCATGATGGTGCGATCCAGTTTGCTAAAATGCAGCATCAGCAGAACGAAGATGATGAGAACCGCAGTAGGTATCGCGACCGAAAGGCGTTTGTTGGCTTCCTGCAGCTGCTCGAACTGGCCCGACCAGGTGATCGCATATCCGGGCGGGAGGTCTACCGATTGCGCGATCTTTTGCTGGGCTTCGGAAACGTAACCACCGATGTCGCGATCGGCGATATCAACGAAAACCCATCCAGTTAGGCGAGCGTTTTCCGAGCGGATCAATGGCGGTCCATCGACGAAGACGATATCTGCCAATTCAGCGAGCGGGATGTGCTGTCCCTGAGGTGTCGGCACGAGGATGTCGCCGAGTTGATCAATTGATTCACGGAACGGCCGGTCGTAGCGCAGGATGATGTCGTAGCGCTCACGGCCCTGCACGCTTTCGGCAAGCTTCATGCCGCCAAGCGCGGTCTGTATGACTGTCTGGAACACGGCGAGGTCGATATTGCGACGGGCAAGCTCTCTTCGATCGGGGCGGATCTCGATATACTTGCCGCCCTGCACTCGGTCCGCAAATGCCGAGCGTGTGCCGGGCACATCCTTGACAGCACCTTCAACAGCGAGCGCAACGCGTTCGATGGTCTTGAGATCGTTGCCAGAGATCTTGATCCCGATGGGCGTGCGGATCCCTGTCGAGATCATGTCCATGCGGATCTTGATGGGGTAACCCCATGAGTTCACGAGCCCCGGCATCTTGGTCATCGCGTCAAGTTCGGCAGTAAGCTCCTTGGCCGTCATACCGGCGCGCCATTCCGACTTCGGCTTGAGCTTGATCCAGGTTTCGATCATCGAAATCGGAGCGGGGTCGGTGGCGCTATCGGCGCGTCCGAGTTTGCCGAACACGCGCTCGACCTCTGGCAAGGTCTTCACGACCCGGTTCGTCGTGGCGAGAATTTCCTTGGCCTTCGTGATGGACACGCCGGGCAACGTCGTCGGCATGTAGAGAAGCTCTCCCTCGTAGAGCGCCGGCATAAATTCGCTACCTGTTTTCATCAAAGGGTAGGCGACCGAGCCGACGGCGCCGAGCGTCAGCACAACAACCAACCATCTGGCATTCAGTGCCAGTCGCAAGAGTGGGCGGTAGGCCGCAACGAATGCCCAGTTGATCGGGTTTTGCATTTCCTTGAGCACGCGCCCGCGCACAAGCCAGACCATGAGAACGGGCACGAGTGTGACCGACAGGATGGCGGCGAATCCCATGGCGTAAGTCTTTGTGAACGCGAGCGGTGCGAAAAGCCGGTAGCTTTGCCCGGTCAGTGCAAAGACAGGCAGGAACGACACGGTGATGATCAGCAGCGAGAAAAACAATCCGGGCCCGACTTCTTTGGCGGCCAGCAAAACGGCTTCCCGGCGTTCGGCAGGCGTTGCCTCGGATGGCATCATTGAGAGCTTGCGATGCGCGTTCTCGACCATGACGATCGAGGCATCAACCATCGCGCCGATGGCAATTGCGATGCCGCCAAGCGACATGATGTTGGCGGTGATGCCCTGTTCGCCCATTACGATAAAGGCAGCCAAGACGCCAAGTGGCAACGTGATGATCGCCACAAACGCCGAGCGCACATGGAGGAGAAAGATGAAGCAGACCAGGGCGACGACGATGCCTTCTTCAATCAGCTTCGTGGCGAGATACTCGACCGCTCCTTCGATCAGCGGCGCGCGATCATAGACCGTGACAATCTCCACCCCTTTCGGCAGGCCTGCCTGGAGTGTTTCGATCTTCCTTTTGACCGCGTCAATCACGGTCAGCGCATTTTCTCCTGAACGCATGACGACGATGCCGCTGACGACTTCGCCCTGACCGTTAAGCTCTGTCACGCCGCGGCGCAGCTCAGGGCCTTCGATCACATTGGCGATGTCCGACAGCAGTACCGGTGTGCCACTACTGGAACTGACGACGACATCCTTGAGCTGCTGAAGGTTTTCAATATATCCGGTCGAGCGGATGATGAGTTCGGTCTCGGCCTGCTCAATAACGCGGCCACCAACTTCACTGGACGCGGCGCGCACGGCCTGATTGATCCGTGACAGCGGGATGTTGTAGGCGCGTAGCCGGTTCGGATCGACGAGGACCTGGTATTCCTTGACGAAGCCTCCGACCGAGGCAACCTCCGAGACACCAGGCACCGTGGCCAACTCGAACTTCAAAAACCAGTCCTGCAACGTTCTGAGTTGGGCTAGATCCCGGGTTCCGGTCTTGTCGACGAGCGCATATTGATAGATCCAGCCCACCCCTGTCGCATCCGGTCCGATCTCAGGTGTGGCATTTGCTGGTAATGCGCCCGTTGCCGATGACAACGCTTCGATGACGCGCGAGCGGGCCCAATACTGGTCAACGCCGTCCTTGAAAATCACGTAGACGAAACTCGTTCCAAACAGGGAGAAACCGCGCACGGCCTTGGTTTTGGGTAGCCCCAGAAGTCTCGTCGAAAGTGGATAAGTGACGAGATCCTCGACGATCTGTGGCGACTGCCCGGCAAACTCTGTCCTGATGATGACTTGCGTGTCGGTCAGGTCGGGAATCGCATCAAGGGGTGTCTTTTGGATCGCGAGCCACCCCATGACAATGAGCGCAACCGCACCCACGAGGACGAGCATTTGGTTCTTCACCGACCAATCGATGATCTTTGCCACGCTGGATTTTGTTGGATCCGCGCCGAGGTCGTGTCCTGACATATGATGTATCCCGATTTGCGATGTCCTGTGCGACAACGTCAGTGATTGTGTCCCGGCATCGCGGCGCGGGCGGCAGTTTCGGCATCTGTCGGAGCCGACTTCGGTAGTGCTTCAGCGAGAGGCTTGTGATCGGGCCACGGCATCAGTTCCGCATTTTCCCGTCCAAACGGATTGAGCGGACGGCCGGCCATCTGCAGCCATTTCCGACCGCTTGACTCGTCGACGTACATTTCGACCTTCTTCTCCGCGTAGTGTTGCGGCGCTCCATCCCGCATCCAGGGTTCAAGAGCCGCGACGAGTTCGGCCAACGCCGTTCGCACTTCACTTTCGGTCTGAGCGGCCTTGCCTTTCTCGAGAGCCTTGACGGCGTCTTCCATGACGAACGCCAGTTTCGAGTGCTGGAACTGCGGCCACAGCAGTGTCTTGATCTCGATTGCTGGATCGAGGTTCTTTGCTTCGACGTCATAGCCGTCGATCAGTGCCTCATGCAGGTAGAGCGCGGAATCGACCATGTGGTCGATCATTGCGAGCTGGCCGGAATCGAGTTTCAGAAGCGCAAGTGGCAGTTGCAGCTGTTCAAGCTTCCTGAAACTTTCGCGCAGTGCACTTTCCGAATCGATCATAAACTGGCCGGATACCACAATGTCGTCGCCGGCTTCGATCTCGCCGCTGATCTCCGTCCAGGGACCGGCCGTCAGTCCGGTCTTGACGACTCTCGGCTCGAACCGCCCGCCGCCCAGCGAAGTGACAACATAGCGGGCCCCTCCGCTTCTGAGGATGGCTTCGGAGGGCACGGCAAGCCGCTGCTCGGCCTCTACCTCGAAGGCCACGTCCGCGTATGCGCCGGGCCTCAGTTGGCCCTCCGCATTGTCGATGACCAGCCGAACCTGCCCGGTTCGGGTTTTGGCGTCTACGGTCGGATAAACATACTCTACCTTGGCGAAGACCTCACGGCCCGGAATGTTTGGAAAGGTCACACGCGCAGGCGTCCCCGGCTTGATGAACGTCAGGTCCTTTTCGGCGACGGAGGCCATCAACCAAACCTGCGAATAGTTCTGGATGCGCGTCAGCATCGTGCCGCGCTTTACATAACTCCCCGGCCGCAGTTCGATCATCGCGACGGTGCCGTCGATCTCAGCGTAGAACGGCACGAATTCCATTATCTCGCCCGACCGTTCAAGCTTTTCGATGACGCTATCCTGCATCCCGAAGGCGCGTAGACGCGTCTTGATGGATTCGATTCGCGTTCGGTTGCGGGTCTTGAAGGTGTCCAGATAATCGCGCTGAGACACGATGAATTCAGGCGCATACATCGTGAAGAGAAGATCGCCTTTCTTGACCTCATCGCCCACGGCGCGAATCCGCAGATCCTCGATCCAGGCCTCGGTGCGCGCCGTCATTTCGTTTTGCATGCGCTCGTTCTCCGCGATCAGACCGTAACTACGGATGATGCGGCCGAAACTCGATTGTTCGGCTTTGCCAATACGCACGCCCATGGTTTGTAGCGTTTCGGGTGCGACGGTAATGGCCGCCCTCTGTTGACCTGTCGTCGCGTTACTCTCGCTGCTACCGGTTTTGAGTTTGACGAGATCCATCCCGCAGATAGGGCAGATACCAGCCTTGTCGGCGATGTAGTGAGGATGCATCGGGCAGGTCCATTTGACCGCACCGTCCTCCTTTGTTGCTGCAGCAATCGCGGAGGGAACAAGTAAGTCGCCAAGTCCACTTTTCAGCGACAATGCTCCGTCAAACTCCAGGCTTGTGACGAATTTAATTGGTGCAACGGGCCCCGCCACGAGCGCTGATGAGAGCATCAAGACTTGCAGCAGTCGGCCGTTCGGACCGCTCTTTTTCGAATCCGTGTGCTTACAGGTATTCTTGCACATCGTTGTTAACCTCATGATCGCCAGAGCGTCGGCGAGGAAAGCCGCGCAGTTTAGTTTCGATTTGGCAAAGTCGCTTTTAAGCAGTCACGACTTCGCGTGTTAGGCGTTCGTGTCCGCTGGCTTGGCTGCTAGTTCTGCGATGATTGGACAATCGTCATCGTCTTGCCCCGAACAGGCGTCGACGAGCCCCTTGAGTGTTTCTGCGAGGCCCTGGATCTCTTGTGCCTTGAGCTGCAATTCCTCGAGATGATGGGCCGCTAGGGCTTTCACCTCACTTGTATGCCGTTGCTCGTCGCTGTAGAGGCCCAAAAGCTTCCGGCAATCCTCTACCGGGAACCCGAACTCGCGTGCGCGCTTCAGGAACGACAGTCGTATGATGTGTTCAGCAGAGTAGTCGCGATAGCCGTTCGGCTGCCGATCGGCTATGACAAGCCCGATGTCCTCATAGTAGCGGATTGTCTTTGTGGGCAGCCCGGTCTTTTCCGATGCTTCGCCTATATTCATGGGTCTCATCCTCCAGCCTGCGTGAGAAATGCAGCGTGGTGCGACCGGCTCGCAGAGTTGCGCGCACGGCACGTGGGGCTGACGCTAGCGATTTCAGGCGTCAGCTGGAGGAGGGATCAAATCCGGAAGCGTGCAGTCAGAAGGAGGAGGGTGCGGGCGCTTTCGCTGCTCAAAATCACCAGACTTCGCGGGGGACCTCGCGGCGCCTGATAGATCGAAACCAGATCGCGCCTCTCATGCCAATGCGCAGTCGGGCTCGGCGGGAATGGATAAAGCGCTGAAGGTTCCGAAGCTGCGCTACGGGTCAACTGCGCAGCTAGATAAAGATGCGGGGATGCGTCCAGGCAGACAAGCAGGCATTTGCGGTCCTGCGGAGCAGTCATTGCGTGGCGTTGGCGCCCTTGATCGGCAGTGGAGCCCGGCCGTGCCATGGCGTTTTGGGATTGCGCCAAGACTGGCTCTGACGGCAAACTTGCAATCCACGCACGCGCCGAATGGAGTCCGCTCGTCCACATCAGGACGGCGGAAAGCACCAGTGACAGATATTTGCGCAGTCGCTTTTTCATCAGAATTCCAGAACGGCTGATCCGTCCACTTCGATTCAGTTTGCAGGTTACACCCACTGGAACGTCAAGCTAAATCTCATGACTGATTTACTCAATTGTGAGTCGTCAATTAGGATCCAACTGTAACCCTTAGCACCTTACGTTACTGGATTAATGCCGTGCTGATTGGTGGAAAACACCGCTGTTGTCCCAACATTCGGGCGGTCCGATGCGGTCAATAACAATCTTGTTACCGACATGCCGATGCGGTTTGGTCGCCGCCCAGCACGTGCGCTTCATGCAAGGACCCTTCGCACAGTGCCCGTACCCGACTTGGCGTGATTCACCAACACTCCAGGGAATTTCGTTCGCTAGCACCGGCGACGTGACTCCGGCTACCGCAACCCAAGTGCAAAGCAATTGTCCCAGAAATGGTCTCATCGGTCTTCTTCCGGTATTGTGTATTCGCTTGCTGCATTGCTGTTGGCACTTGACCGTTCGAACCCTTCTTGTCGGGCTTTGAATCTCCTAGATGTCTGCAGCCTCCACCAAGTGGAAGGTCAAGAATATTTTTTGCAACTTCTTCGAGTGGGTTCTGGCAAGGTTCGTCCTTGTGTTGAAGACACGCCGTTTGACGGCTGGCTCTTGACCCGTCTACCGTCCATCAAGTCGAATTGCGAACTGCTCATAGAATCAGATCGTTGTGGTTCTTGAATTCACAAAGCATCAATCACTGCTTTGAGCTTATCTCGGACGGCACTGGCGAGGCCTTCGAGCTTCGGATTGCCAACCGCCTGCATCGAGGCGACTGGATCGACTGCCGCAACTTCGAAACCGCCACTCTCAGTCGCCTGTACGATCACGTTGCAGGGCAGCATGGTGCCAATCTTGTCTTCGCCAAGTAGGGCTTGATGTGCCAGCGGCGGATTACACGCGCCAAGGATGTGGTAGTCGCGAAACTCTTCGTTGAGCTTCTTCTTCATCGTTGCGCGGACATCGATCTCGGTCAGGATACCGAAGCCTTGTTCCTTCAATGCGTCGGTCACACGGGCGATAACATCTTCTAGACGCTTGCCTGAGACGGTTTTGGAAAAGTAGTAGCTCATCGCTGTTTCCTTTGAATCTCATTTGCATAATTTTTACACCGGTCTCGCTTCCGACCCTTCATGCATACGCAGTTTGCAGGTCATAGTGGTAGCTATTGGTTCGTGGTCTTTGGGACAAATGATAATGTCATTTCCCATCGATTTCCGGCGTTGCCTTCGGTCCGCCGTTCATGTCGGCAATCAATGCTTTCATCTCGGAAATTTCGAGTTTCTGCGCCTTGATGATTTCATCTGCCAGCTTGCGAACGCGAGGATCGGAGATGTTGGCGCGCTCACTGGTCAAAATGGCGATGGAATGGTGTGGGATCATTGCCTTCATCCACGAGACGTCCTCGACGCTCGTTTGACTTCGCACCAGGTAAAGTGAAGCAGCAAAAACAACGAGCGCGCTCGCGATAATGCCGTAGTTCACGGCCCTATCCCTGTACATGTCGAGCATGAACGCGAGCATTATAACAGCCATGACCGCACCCATCAGGATCGCCATGTAAAACCGCGTCTCGCTCCAGTAGACGTGATCGAGCGAGTAGGAATTGAGGTACATGAGGCCAAACATTATCGCTGTGGCAGTAGCGATCATTGCTGAAAATCTAGAATAGCCGGTCTTCACTGCTGACTCCTTTGAGGCTTGTACTGGGTGATCAACAAACGCGAGAGAACAGTGGGAGTTCCTCAGGCAGACCTAGAACTTTACGGTACGGCGTGGGGCTCGGGCAGATATCTCGATGCCTGCCAATTGCTTATTTGCCGTTCGAAAGCCTCACAACGAAGGGATTCAAGAGCGAAAATCAAGTTGATTGCCATGCGGATCAAAGCGCACGAAAAGCCAGCAGCATGCCGGCTTCGATCGCGAGAAGACCGGCGAAAATCAAACCTGACGGACGCCAGGCAACCAGCTTCGAAACTTGCCCGAGACGAGCCAACGATGCTGACAGAATCACGATGCCAAGTAGCGCGTGATAGTGCCAAACAGCCTCGGCCTGGGGACCAGTTTGAACATGAAAAATAAAACCGAGCCCCGTCGCCATGTACGCGGTAGGCCAGACGAATCGCCAAGGGGATGTATTTCGCGGAGCAGTTCTCGCGAGCCACTCGCTGGCACCAATGATGACAACGGCTGCCGCCATGACAAAATGCTGGATCTGCTTGTCGCTACCGAGCGCGTACTGCAGCATTTCGGGTGCACGATCTAATCCCGCGTGGAAAACGATGTAACCTGCGAGTGCGAAGCCGGACAAAATGATCAGGGCAGGAACGCAATAGCGCAATGGACTTGTTGTTAGGCGGCCGTTGGCCTCGAAGCCGATAAGAACGGCCACAGGTAATACGAAAGCACCAACGAGCCAGTGACCTGCTGACGATAGTAATGCCATTGTGTCCGGATCGTGAGGGATGACTGGGCCCCAAAATTCTTGGTTGGCTTTGTTCGCGTTGGAATTGCACCATATCAAAGTGCTTCCAAGTTGAACCAGACCGAGGTCACAAAGTTCCGGCACTTTGATTTGCTAAGATCAACTAGGCACTTTGCTTTTATGTATGCGCGCCGCAGCGTGTCCGCGACGCGCAAGTCAGCGGCCTTATGCCCGCGCCTGGCTGCCGAGGTTGTTGAACAGCCAACCGAATAGAACAGCAATGTACCACGCGTAAATCACCGACTCGACCAGACCGACCAGAAACCCTTGCAAAGTCAGCCACTCGAAGCCGGGAAAAAACTGCAGCCAGGGTTTGTGCATTTCCCAATCCGGCACGATCACACCGAGGGCGATACAAAGGATATACGTGGCAACAAAGAACGCTGTGAGCGCAAGTCCGAGTTGCCTAACGCTAACCCTTGAAAAGTCCCGAGAGCCTGTCATTTGAACATCTCCTTTATGAAAGGGCTGATACCAAATTTCCGCGCGACACCGCGGCGGAAAGGACGTAAGGATTCCAGCAACTGGAAGGTCAAGGGGAGGAACGAATTTCCTCCCCTTGCTGGGCATTACATCATGCAGCCCATGCCCGTCAGGATCTTGTCAGCCTTCTGCTTCTGCTGCTCGTCCAGTGCATTATAGAGGCTCGCAAGCGATGGCTTAACCTCCTTGAGCGATGCCAGCCGGCCCTCCATCGCCTTCACATGCGCCTCGAGTCGCTCGACCGGAGTTCCCGACTGCATTGAGGACATCATGGTCGCGCGCATAGCATGCATACCATCGAGGTTCTTCTTGAGCGCGGCGGCATAGCCATCGAAGACCGGCTGCTGCCCTTCTGTGATACCGAGCTCGGCTTTGATAAATGCGATGCGCCCCGAAGCATGCGTTTCCTGGTCATCGGAACCGGCCATCATGCCCATCATTGGGCAATTTCCACCCATCATGCCACGGCCCATGCCGCCCATCATGCCTTTGCCCATCATGCCGGGGCCCATTTGGCCATCCTTCATCATGCCTTTACCCATCATGCCGCCCCCAGGCATCTCCGAAGGTTTCGTTCCCTTTTCCATGGGCATGGTTTGGGCTTGAGCGGTTTCAGCCGCAGCGCCACCCGGGTGATGTACCTCGTGTGAACCCTGAGCATGGGCACCGCTGCCGAATGCGAGTCCGACTGCTGTCATGGCGATGAGCACGAGTGTTGAACGTTTCATTTCATATATCCTTGGTATCTTGGTATCTTGCTGGAGTATCAAACTGAATTCGGCATGGGGACCAAGCGGTCCAAGAGCTAGAAGCTCGTGACCAAATCGCGAATTCAGTTGTTTTCGAAGGTTCTACTGAGCAGGTGAGTCCGCGCGCGGGAGTCACACGTTGCTCTAGCTGCACTCACCACTTGGGCGGCGGCGGCTCTGGCGTCAGCGTCCGGCTGTTAGTCCGCTCGGCACTGGGAAGGTGAAACCGCACGACCTCGGAAATTCCAAATGCGCTCGCTTCTTGCGAAACGATGGCGCCATGCAATGATGCGCATGCGGCAGAACATGCGGTGCCAAATGAGCAAGGGCCCTGGGAGGAGCCGCAGTTACATCCTACGCAGCCCTCGCCGCAGGCCGCCCCGCAACGCGGCACGCCGGCCGATCTGGCCCACACCAATTGTCGGGCTGCATCAGGCAAAGGGGCCGAAGCGCTGGAACTTTGCTGACCCAAGTAGGAGATAATTTGAACGGAGTTGGATGCCATTCGGTGTGAAGCTTGCGATCCCAGTTTCATCGCAGTTCCGACAGACGGCACAGAGGAATACTGATGCATGTGCGCCGCATGGGCATCAGCCGGAGTTGCCCAGAGAGCCGATAGCAACACCGCCATCAGGATCGACGGTGTTATTCTCACCTTACGCTTTGACAGCGCTCTCGACACCGTAGTCAGTGCTCCTAAGTTGATGCGGTTCAAATGCAGATTAAGTCATGGCTCACTTGCACTGTCGTTGACAAATATCAACGCCCAATCTTGGAACGGGCCACTGCTCTCCGCGTTCAATTGAATCTCGCGCGGAATGGTTCAGTTGGTCGCAAGGGCTAACCTCGAAAGGGCTTGACCTTCCACCGGGTGGAGGCGGCATGCAGGGGTTCACATTCGATAAAAGAGAAGGCGTTCTAGGCCCTCCAGTCGGTGGAATGTCAAGCCGGGAATGGAGTTCAAGACATGTATGGAAATGAATGGATGCACGGTTGGGGCGGAATGTGGTCTGGCCCTTTGCTGATGTGGGGTTTGCCGATCCTTTTGATCGTTCTTGTCTTCTGGCTTGTGCGTGGATCTTCCGGATCGTCGGTACAGTCGAAATCTACACGCGATGCACGCACCATTCTCGATGAACGGTTCGCAAGCGGTGAGATCGACGAGGAGGAATATCAGCGACGGCGCGATGCGCTCAATGATCGCAACTCCGGCTAGGCCAAGGGTTTCCGCGACCGCTGCTTAACAAACCACTGTGCTGGCGCCTATTTGAGCGACTGAAATTGAAGAAAGTGAGCGATCAATGGACAAGTCGACATGCTGTGATAGTCCAGGACACGACCATGGTTCACACCAACGAAGTTCAGAAGCCCGCGGCGCGGTGCTCGAGCCCGGTCGCGACGCCACGACGACTGATCCAGTCTGCGGCATGCGTGTCAACATTGCTACGGCCGAGCACAAAACTCAACACGACGGACAGGACGTCTATTTCTGTTCGGCACGCTGCAAGGACAAGTTTGAGGCCGCCCCCGACAAATACGCCGACGGCTCGACAACCCCAGAACCGATGCCGGCGGGCACGCAATACACGTGTCCAATGCATCCAGAGATCGTGCAAGAGGGGCCTGGCACGTGCCCGATCTGCGGAATGGCGCTCGAACCGATGGGTGTGCCGACCGGCGAAGAAGGTCCCAACCTGGAGCTCGTTGACTTCACGAACAGAATGATTGTAGGCGCCGTTCTGACACTGCCGATCCTGGTCTTGGCCATGGGTCCGCACCTGGGCCTTCCGATCCGCGAGTGGATCGGCGAGAGGACTGCAGACTGGATTGAGTTCGCGCTGGCGACGCCCGTCGTGCTTTGGGCCGCCTGGCCCTTCTTCGTGCGCTGCAAGGACTCGATCATCAACCGCAGCTTGAACATGTGGACGCTGATCGGGATCGGAGTGGGTGCCGCCTATCTCTACAGCGTTGTCGCGACGATCGCGCCAGGTATCTTTCCAACCGCGTTCCGAGGGCCGGAGGGCTCCGTTGCTGTCTACTTCGAAGCCGCGGCCGTGATTGTCGTGCTCGTTCTCCTAGGACAGGTACTGGAGCTGCGGGCGCGCGAGCGTACGGGAGGCGCCATACGTGCCCTTCTCGATCTCGCACCGAAGACGGCATTGCGCGTTAGGTCTGATGGCTCTGACGAAGAGATCTCCCTCGATGAGGTGCAGACTGGAGATAGGCTCCGCGTACGTCCAGGCGACTCGATTCCCGTGGACGGTATTGTCTCCGAAGGTCGTTCGTCGGTCGACGAATCGATGCTCACCGGCGAACCGGTTCCTGTCGAGAAAACCGCGGGGGATACGGTGACCGGCGGCACGCTCAACCAAACCGGTTCTTTCGTCATGCAAGCCGAGCGCGTGGGAAGCGACACCATGCTGGCGCGGATCGTCAACATGGTTGCCGAGGCGCAGCGCAGCCGCGCGCCCATCCAGAAGATGGTCGACACCGTCGCCAGCTATTTTGTGCCCGCTGTGCTGCTTGTCGCGATTGTAGCCTTCGTTGCTTGGTCGATATGGGGACCGGCACCGGCCCTCGCATACGCATTCATCGCCGCAGTATCGGTTCTCATCATTGCCTGCCCGTGCGCCCTCGGACTTGCGACGCCTATGTCAATCATGGTTGCAACGGGACGTGGTGCACAGGCCGGCGTGCTGATCAAGAACGCGGAGATGCTGGAACGGTTCGCAGATGTCGACACTTTGATCGTCGATAAAACCGGAACACTTACCGTCGGCAAGCCTAAACTCACCGATGTCATCGCGGTCAACGGTTTTGAAGAAACAAAACTTCTTGGCCTTGCAGCCAGCCTGGAGCGCGGTAGCGAACATCCGCTAGCTGAAGCTATTGTGTCGGGAGCGCAGGAGAAAGGCATCGAGATTGCCAAAGCCTCCGACTTCAATGCGATTACCGGCAAGGGCGTGCAGGGACGCATCGACGGGCGCGACGTGGCTTTGGGCAACGCCGCAATGATGGGGGCTCTTGGAGTCGAAAAAGCCGAACTCGTAGAAAAGGCCGATGACCTGCGCGATCAAGGCAAGACCGCCATGTTCGTCGCGGTCGATGGAAAGTTGGCAGGCCTGGTTGCAGTCGCCGATCCTATCAAGGATACGACGGCTGAAGCCATTCGGTCCCTGCACGACGAAGGCTTCAAGGTCGTCATGGTGACGGGCGATAATTTCCGCACGGCAATGGCCGTCGCCGGCAGACTTGGCATTGACGAAGTTCGAGCTGACATTCTTCCCGATCAGAAGGCAGAGATCGTTCGCGAACTTCAGCGGAGCGGTTTCAAGATTGCCATGGCTGGCGATGGCGTCAACGATGCACCGGCATTGGCGCAGGCCGATGTCGGCATCGCCATGGGGACGGGGGCGGACGTCGCGATCGAAAGCGCAGGCATCACGCTCGTAAAGGGTGACCTGCGCGGAGTGGTGCGGGCCAGAAGGCTGTCACAGGCCACTATGGCCAACATCAAGCAGAACCTGTTCTTCGCCTTTGCCTACAACGCTCTTGGCGTCCCAATTGCCGCGGGCGTTCTCTATCCGGTTTTTGGTCTACTCCTGTCGCCGATTATCGCTGCCGCGGCCATGAGCTTGAGCTCGGTCTCGGTCATCGGGAATGCCCTGAGATTACGCTCCGTGCGGATATGAACCGATAGACCACGTCGGCACTGGTCAGTTGCTCCGCCCCCGGGCGGGGCGATCGACGAGGCTTCGTCGACGCATCACAGAACGGGAAGCATATTTTGGACAATCAATACAAAGCAGGAAGTTTGACCCTCAAGGGCGCCGTTGCGATGGGGACTGGCGTTATGATCGGCGCCGGCATTTTCGCACTGACAGGCCAGGTGGCGGAACTTGCGGGTCCCCTTATGCCGATGGCCTTCCTCGTGGCCGCCGTAGTGAGTGCCTTCAGCGCCTATTCCTACATCAAGCTGGCCGCTGCCTACCCTTCCGCGGGCGGCATCGCGATGTTCCTTCAGAAGGCATATGGGCCAGGGATTGTGACCGGCGCGTGTGCGCTTCTCATGGCAGGCTCGATGATCATCAACGAAAGCCTGGTGGCGCGGACGTTTGCGACCTACACAATGCGTGCTTTCGATGCCGAGCCGTCGCCTGTGTTGCTTTCGGCTCTGGCGGTCGCATTGATCGGGTTCGCCTACCTAATAAACATTGCGGGAAATACTGTTGTCGAACGCATCTCCAGTATCTCTGCAGCCATCAAGATCGGTGGCATCGTTATCTTTGCAGTTGCTGCACTTTGGGCCTCCGGGATCTCTTTTCCTGCCGTTCTGCCTGCCGATAGCGGGTTTGAGGCATCACCCGAGGGCTTTATCGCGGGCGTCGCAATCGCCATCCTTGCCTATAAGGGCTTCACGACAATTACCAATAGCGGCGGAGAACTGGTCAACCCGTCAAAGAACGTAGGACGAGCCATCATGATTTCGCTCGTCATATGCCTCGTCGTCTATCTTCTTGTGGCGCTCGCCGTTCAGAACAACTTGACGATTGACGAGATCATTGCAGCTAAAAACTACTCGCTCGCGGAGGCCTCACGGCCGTCGCTGGGCACGAACGGTGTTGGATTTACGATCGCCATCGCGATCATCGCGACCGCTTCGGGGCTGATCGCCAGCACGTTTGCCGTATCCCGCATGCTCACCATGTTGACAGAGATGAAGCTGATCCCCCACAGGCACTTCGGCATGACCGGCCGGCTGCAGGGGCATCTGCTCGTCTACACAGTCGTTCTTGCAAGCATTCTCGCAGCGTTCTTCGACCTCAGTCGAATCGCGTCACTCGGTGCGATCTACTATCTCGTCATGGATATCGCCGTGCATTGGGGTGTGCTGAAGCACCTGCGAGAAGAAATCGATGCGAACGCGACCGTCCTTGTGACGGCTATTGCGCTTGATCTTACCGCCCTCGGCGCCTTTCTGTGGATCAAGGCGAACTCCGATATATGGATCATCATTATCGCGGCCGTCTCAATCGTGGCGATCTTTCTTCTGGAGGGGCTATTCTTGAGAAAAGGGCGGCAACCTGAAACCCATAGTCATTCTTGAATTGCACCTTGAAATTTGAACAAATGCCGCTAAATGACGCGACCCAGATAGGAGGAAAGAGATATTTCAGGTGTGAATATCAGTTGATAAAATGATCAACGGCGACGGACAATTCAAAGATATGGATCTTTCCAACGCCAATGGAAACTTGCGGCATGTCGGTCAACGACGGATTGCCCGATGCCTGTGCATCATCGTTTGGGAATGAACACTTTTTAGCGGATTCAAGACCAATGCAAGGCATATCAAGCGACACGAACCGAATGGACGAGATGTATCGTTATCAGCGATACTTCTATGATGTCACTCGAAAAGCATATCTATTGGGCAGGGACCATATGATCGCTTCGCTCGATGTTCCTGTCGACGGCTCGGTCCTTGAGGTCGGATGCGGAACAGCGCGAAACTTGATCCGAACTGCGATCAGCTTCCCCAAGGCTAATTGCTACGGTTTTGATCTGTCTGAACAGATGCTGATCACTGCAAGAAGTAACGTCGAGAAAAAGAGCTTGAGCGACCGGATGATAATCGCGCAAGCCGATGCGACCAAGTTCGACCCCGTTGAAACATTTGGCCAGAATGGCTTTGACCGAGTGTTTGTCGCTTACTCTCTGTGCATTATTCCCGACTGGGAGCTTGCGCTTGATAGATCTTTTCGCGCCGTAAAGCCTGGCGGCTCTTTGCATCTCGTTGATTTCGGAGAGCAAGAGCGCTTACCCAGGCTTTTTCGGTCAGCTCTGCGTACGTGGCTGAGGCAGTTTGGGGTTTTTCCGCAGAAGGATATGGACGCTGAGCTAAGGCGGCGGCTGGACGGACAATATTTCAATTTCGAATTCGAGTCGATTTATCGTGGGTATGCTTATCATGCGATTATATCGCGGAAAAATTAAAATGCTTGCCGAGCTTGGCAGTGTCGGCGAACATTTGTCGGATTTTGTGACATTGCATAATGAGGAGGCCAAGAGCCGTGCATGGCTCTTGGCCTCCAACAATTTATTCGTTGTCGTGATTAGTCGCCCTGGAACACTGGGCTATCAAGTGTCGTCGAAGGCTTCTCGATATTGACGGTGTGAGCCTGGGCGACCGATACTGCGCCGAGAGACGCGATGATTGCCGCGATAATTGCAAACTGTTTCATGACCATTTCTCCACTTCTAAGTTTAGTTCTTTTCAGCGCTATCGCGTTTCGCGTCGCTGATGAAATTAAGATAGAGGAGAAAATGAAATGCGCCAGAAGTGCATGGTAACCGCCAACAACAGAACGGCAGATTGTTACACGCCGTTACAAAATGGCTGTTCGATACGCACTGAAAGCCGCGTATACCGGCCGTTAGCAGGTTCGAGGAGGAGAAATTGAGTGCGATGGAGCCACATATTCTGGTGGTCGACGATGACCGGGAGATCCGTGAGCTTGTCGCACGGCACCTTCGCAAGAACGGTTTCCAGGTGGATACGGCCGCAGACGGCCTGGAAATGCGCAAGGTTCTGAAAACGGCACGGATTGACCTCATTGTTCTCGATCGGGTCATGCCGGGCGAGGATGGCTTGAGCTTGTGCCGGGATCTACGCAAGACATCCGACACTCCGGTCATCCTACTCACGCTCTTGGGCTCAGACACGGACCGCATTGTCGGGCTGGAGGTCGGTGCGGACGACTATGTGGCCAAACCGTTCAACCCTCAGGAAATCGTGGCACGTATCCGTGCAGTGCTGAGACGAGCGCAAGCGCTACCACCATCGGCGGAAAAGACGCGCGAGCACGTGTTTTTATTCCTTGGCTGGAGGCTCGATTGCCGTTCGCGCCGGCTGACCGCACCTGATGGCTCAGTGGTCACACTCACTGACGGTGAATTTGATCTCTTGCAGGTCTTCGCAGAACGACCGGGAATTGTCTTGAGCCGAGAACAACTTCTCGATCTGACGAGCGGGCGACAACCTGGCGTATTCGACCGAAGCATCGACATGCAAATCGCGCGGCTTCGACGCAAGCTTGCCGTGTACACCGATGCCGAGGAAATCATAAAGACGGTTCGGCAGCGCGGCTATATGTTTGCAGCAGGCGTTCAGGCGGAGGCCTCAACGTGATGCAACTTGTCGACACTCTGAGTGGCAGGGCGTTCGTCCTCATCCTCGGCCTGTTAATCGCTTCGAATGCCGCAGCACTCTGGCTCTATGGCCAACGCCATGATGGTGCAATGGATGCTCTAAATGACGTCATGGTTGCAGAGCAAGTGGCCATCGTGATCCAGCTCATGGATAGGCTCCCGGCAGAACAGCGCAAGGCGGTTGCCGGCGCCCTCTCGGGGAGCATGCTGCATGTGTCAGCGGGAGAACGCGCCAAGCTCGCGACAAACGAAATCGGAAACCCGCGAGCGGCCCGCATTGGTGGTGTGATCAATGCACTACTCGAGCGCACGGCCCATGATCGAATTCAGGTCATTCTAGACTCTGAGCCTGGACAACTCGGAAGCCTTGGTGGCGAAGAAGTTAAGCAACACGCAGCGCGACCAGACGACAAGAATCAATTTGCAGAGGCCGTGCTGAGTCATGCCAATCTGCAAGGACGTATCGAAGCCACAACTGAACTGTCTGACGGCATGAACTTGACCGTCACCAGCCGCCTCATGTCGGTTCCGCACTTTTCCTGGCCCCAGTTATTCCCCTCACTTGTCGCCTTGACGCTGTCTGCGCTCGTGATTGCGTTCTGGTCTCTCGACCGGCTAACCGCACCGCTGCGGCTACTCCAAGGAGCTGCGCAGCGACTGGCCGCAGATATCAATGCTCCAGAGCTCAAAGAGTCTGGCCCTAGGGAAGTGAGGTCGGCTACTGCTGCGTTCAATGCCCTGCAAACGCATATCCAGCAGCTTATCGCCGATCGTACGGCAACTGCGGCAGCGATCGCCCACGATCTTGGAACACCCGTTACGCGGATGCGCTTAAGGGTGTTTGAAGTCGACGACGAAGAGGTCAAGCGTCGGCTGCTTTTTGACCTCGACCAGATGCAGCGCATGATTGCAGGAGCGCTTGACTTTACCAGGTTGGATTTTGCGACCGAAAGAACAGAGAACGTCGACCTAAACTCGATCGTCGAAAGTGTTGCCGGTGATCTGTCCGATCTTGGTAGGGAGATTTCCGTCCGATCTGATGCTCCGATCACGCTGGCGACCAAACCGATTCTGCTTCGCCGCGCGCTGATGAACCTTGCCGACAACGCAGTCAACTACGGCAAATCCGCCGAAATTTGCGTAGTTCGTCGCAATGGAAAGATCGAGATCGCAATTTACGATCAGGGCCGAGGAATGAGTGAGGCCGAATGGAGGGAAGCGGTGCAACCCTTTAGACGGCTGAACGAGGACAGCGAGAAGTCAATCGGTTCTGGTCTCGGGCTGACGATCTCCCGACGCATCATTGAGGATCTCGGCGGAACACTGCAGCGAACCCGAAACGAACAGGAATGCTTTGGTGTTCTGGTATCTTTCAGTGACCCTTCTAGAAATGCGAAATTAGGATAGCGAAATGCAAGACAAGACCATGTGGATCATGCTGGCGGCCGTGATCATTATTTGCACCACGGCATGGTTGTTGTGGCCTGCGCAGGCAGACTTCGAATCCGTTGCGGTAAAGCTACCGGCACAGTTGTCGAAGGAGGCCATGGACGGCGGTCGCCTATTTGCGGACAACTGTCAGCGCTGCCACGGTGAAAACGCTTCAGGGACGAGCAAGGGGCCGCCACTGATACACGTTATCTACGTGCCGAGCCATCATAGTGACGCCAGCTTTTACAGAGCCGCCGCACAGGGAGTAAATCAGCATCACTGGCCGTATGGAAACATGCCGGCGATTGCAGATGTCTCCCGCGAGCAGGTCAGCAAAATCATTCACTACGTGCGCGAACTTCAGCGAGCCAATGGAATTGAATGAGCCAGTCAACAAAGGCGCAAGAAAGGATGTTTCCAGATCCATCGGAGATTTGTGTGCCGGGTTTTGGGAATGGTCTCAGTCTTGATTGCTTTTGCTCAATCCGCCGTAGACGACCAATTAAACCTTCCAGTGGTTGGAAGTATAGTGTCTTCAGAGTACCGGGAAATCCAAACCACGCCAGTGATGTGCTTCGAATACTTGGCATTGTCAGCGGTGGATGCTAGAAAATAACTCTGAGAGGATTCGATGTCGATTCGAATGGCACGCACATTTACGCTCCGAATTTTGCGGCCTGCGAGCGCGTTCGCAGGTATCGCCGCAGTGACCTTGTTGTGCTCTCTGATCTTTACCAAGCCAGCCTATGCTCACGCGGCACACGCCCACACCACAGCGGTCCACGCGTCCGCAGGCGCCTTTCAGGCGCACGGTGTTCGGATCAGCAAACAACTCATTTGCCCAGCCGCCGAAACTGCTGGTTCCGGCATATCGGCTCTGGTTCTGGTTCTGGTGAAGACCACTCAGGACTCTGGGAGCAACATCGACTGCTTGCATGCCGGGGGCTATTCCTCTTGCTGCGGTGCCGGTTGCCACAGCGTGGCGGCGACGTCAGTTGAACTAGATCTCGACGCGCCCGAGAATACTTCGGCACCTCCTGGATGGACGCCATATTTTCTTCGCCAAAAAATCATTTTCGGCCTGGATCGCCCCCCAAAAATCTAAGGTCGAGCGTTGCTCGGCATCATATCGGCTGGTGATAGTGACGTGCGCACAGCTATACGCATCTCACCTAGACCAATACCGCTAACTATCAATAGCTTCCCAAAGCGCTGCTGAGGTCGCCGTGCGTGCTGCATGCAGCCGGCTCAGGCCGGTCCGATTATTCGTACCTTGGCCCATGCGATAACTACGAAAGGTATCAAAATGCGAATACCGAGATTACTCACGGTGCTCACGGTGCTGTTGGCAGGTTTTGGCGTCATCGCGGGGTGTCGGGAACTCCCGGAACCGATCGGGGTGGGGCCGCATCCTGCTGAGCCTCGCGCAGGCGCCGGGCAAGCTCGATATCAGTCGATCACGGACGGCATGCAGGATTATCAGATCGTTCAGCCGAAGCCTTGGGGGAGCGTCAACGAGCGGGTTGCGCCAAAGAAAAAGTAGCAACTCAGCCGACTCACTGCGATCAGGGGACGTGGTGCTTATGACAGGGCCAGCTTTGGGGGATTGAAATGAGACGGACAAAGTTCATGCGACGAGGTTCGCGAGGTATTTGGATCACAATGATTGGGATCGCTACGTTGACGGGCGGCTGTGCGCAATTCTCCGCGGATGGCGGTATGGCGCTGCTTCAGGATATAGCGGGCGACGAACTGCAAAAGGATATCGTCAAGATAGAAAATCAGGCTGACGCCGCGCATGTTCGAGATCGCGTCAATTCGCTTTTGAAAGGAACCTTGTCAGCGGACGAAGCGGTCCAGATCGCGCTGCTGAACAACCGTGCGCTGCAAGCTGCTTTCAACGAGCTCGGTGTTTCCGAGGCGCAGATGATCGAGGCAAGCTTGCCACCCAGCCCGACGTTCTCGTTGGCACGCCTATCCGCGGGCGGATTGGTGCTCGAGATCGAACGGAACGTTCTGCAGAATGTGCTAGGCCTCCTGACTCTTCCCCGCCGTCGCGAGATCGCAGCAGACCAGTTTCACCAGGCCCAGCTTCGAGCGACAAACGAGATCCTGAAAACAGCAGCTGAAACGCGGCGGAACTATTATCGTGCTGTTGCTGCAGGGCAGACGGTGATCCTGTTGAAGAGAGCGAGGGTGGCAGCTGAATCTTTGTCGGATCTCGCAACGAAGTTGGGAGAAACCGGTAGCCTTGGACGCATCAATCAGGCTCGTCAGCACGAATTCTATGCGCAAGTTTCGCAGCAGCTGGCCATTGCAATCCTTCGACATCGCTCGGAGCGGGACCGGCTAGCAAGGCTTATGGGCCTGTGGGGAGACGACATAAATTTCCGACTTCCCGACACTCTTAAATCGTTGCCGACCAGACCAATGCGCCGCGACGATATCGAAGCCCAAGCCATCACATCGCGCGTCGATCTTCAATTGGCGCGTTTGCAGCTCGAAACACTTGCCAAATCATTCGGACTGACTCGCGCATCGAGGCTCATCAACGTTCTCGAAGTCCGGGGAATAAGCAATACCGATTGGGATCGCGTGATCGATACGGATTATGAACTCGTCGGTGGAAACCTCGTACGAACGGATACACCGGTAACGGAGAAGCTATCCCGGCGGGGCTTCGAAGTGGAGTTCCAAGTGCCAATATATGATTTTGGAGAAGCTCGAACGCGCAATGCAGCGGAAGCTTACCGCGCAGCAGTCAATCTGCTTGCGAACAAGGCGATTAATGTCCGCGGCGAAGCAAGGGAGGCCTATCAATCATATCGTGGAACTTATGACATCGCGAAACTATACGACGGAAAACTCGTTCCGCTTCGCAATGTCATTTCCGAAGAAATGCTCCTCCAATACAACGGCATGCTCGCCGACTTGTTCGAACTGCTCGTCGATGCCCGTTCTCGGAATCAGACGAACGTTGCTGCGATCGAAGCGCTGCGCGACTTCTGGCTTGCGACAGTCGATCTGCAAGTCGCGGTCGTCGGGGGCGGCGGGATGGGAGGCTCGATGGGGGAAACCGGGGGACAAATGGCGGCCGCTGATAGTGGCGGCGCCGGTCACTAAACACTCCCCCAATCAAAGAGGTACACAGATGTCTACTCAAGACGAGACCAAAAAGAAAACAGCTGCGAATTCCGGTGGACTTTCGAGAAGGAACTTCCTTGGCGCCACGGGGGCTGCGGCAGCTGTGGTGACGACCGAAGCCCTCTCTGGTCGCTCGGCCTATGCAAACGTTCCAGAAGCCCCGATTCAGACATCGCCATCGATGCAGCCACCCTTGTTCCCTAAGGAAGGGCCTGAATACCAGCCCGTCGTGACCCTGAATAGCTGGACGCTACCGTGGCGTATGAAGGACGGCTGGAAGGAATTTCATCTTGTCGCCGAACCAGTGGTCCGGGAACTGTCACCTGGGATGAAAGGGCATTTGTGGGGTTATAACGGGCAGTCTCCCGGACCGACCCTCGAAGCTGTAGAAGGCGACAAGGTTCGTATTTTTGTAACCAACAGACTGCCAGAACACACAACCATTCATTGGCACGGTTTCATCCTGCCGAATGGGATGGATGGCGTTGGCGGACTTAATCAGCCGCAAATCAAACCGGGCCAGACATTTGTCTATGAGTTCGTTCTGACGAGGAGCGGAACCTTCATGTACCACCCCCATGCCGACGAGATGGTGCAAATGGCCATGGGCATGATGGGGATGTTTGTGGTGCACCCGAAAGACCCTTCATTCATGCGGGTCGATCGAGATTTTCTGTTCATGCTGAACGCGTTCGACATCGTGCCTGGAACCTACGTTCCGAAAATCAATACGATGACCGACTTCAATTTGTGGTGCTGGAACAGCCGCGTTTTTCCTGGCATCGACCACATCGTTTGCCGCAAAGACGACCGGGTGCGCATCCGCTTTGGCAACCTCACGATGACAAACCACCCGATCCATATGCATGGTTACCATTTCGAGGTGACTTGTACTGACGGCGGTTGGACCCGCCCAGAAGCACGTTGGCCGGAAGTCACGGTGGATTGTGCCGTCGGCCAGATGCGAGCGTTCGAATTTGATGCTGTGAACCTCGGTGATTGGGCCATCCACTGCCACAAGTCGCACCATACGATGAATGCGATGGGCCATGACGTGAAGACATACATTGGCGTCGATAAACGAGATATTACCAGAAAGATCCGGACTTTGGTCGACGGTTACATGCCAATGGGAACTGCTGGCATGGCGGATATGGGTGAGATGGAAATGCCTCTCCCAGATAACACTTTGCCGATGATGACGGGCTTTGGGCAATTCGGGCCAATCGAGATGGGGGGCATGTTCTCTGTCGTAAAGGTTCGCGAGGGGCTCGACCGGAACGACTACAAGGATCCGGGCTGGTACCAACATCCGCCCGGAACGGTTTCCTACGAGTGGAAAGGCGAATCTCTGGCCGAAGCGCCACGCACCGAACAGGCACCAAGTGGCGTTCCTACACAAATTGAAGTCCAGGCAGTTAAACCGACGCACGGTTCCGGGCACTCGGGTCACTGAGCACAAGGTTGGGGCCGCACGCACCGCACAGCAATGAATTGGTCATTCAAGATAGGTTCAGTCGAAAAGCCGTAGCGTTGAACGCTGAAGCTTCTCAAAACACAGTCCTCACTACCTTTAGGGAGTAATTGACGTGACAATGAAATCCTCAAGAAACGCCATTCTTCTGGCTACTTTGATTGCGGCTGGTTCGTTGGCCCAAGGCCAAGCAATCGCTGCGCCGGGAAAAGATGGTCATGCTCATAATCACGCAGACGATGCCCGCGCTTATGGTGAACCAGGAGACCCGAGCAAGCCCGCGCGTGAAATCGCGATCACGATGAGCGAAGGCGACGGAACTATGTCCTTCACACCGAATATGATTGAAGTGAAAAAGGGCGAGCAAATCCGTTTCAAACTCAAGAACGGCGGAGAGCTCGAACATGAAATAGTTATCGCAACCCGGGAAGAGAATCTCGAACACGCCAAGGAAATGGTAAAAAACCCGGACATGGAGCACGACGACCCTAATGCGAGACGACTGTACCCAGGCGGATCTGACGAAATCGTCTGGCTATTCAGCAAGAGCGGGGAATTCGACATGTCATGCCTCATTCCCGGCCACCTTGAAGCTGGAATGACCGGCAAGATCATCGTGAAGTAATTGCGACGAACTCTGCAGACCCTTATTCCACAATCCATCTAAGGAAAATACGATGCGCAAAGCCCTTATAGCAATTATGACAGCTGTGGCGTTTCTCGGCCCAGGTCACGGAGCATTCGCACAAGAGGCTCCGTTGGTCTCCGGCGAGGTTACAAAGCTGAACCCGGACGCCGGAAAGATGACGATCAAGCATGACCCCATACCAAACCTTGATATGGGCTCCATGACGATGGTGTTCAAAGCTAAGGATGCGGAAATGCTAAAATCCGTAAAGCCTGGCGACAAGGTGCGGTTCACCGCGGAACGCGTGAATGGTCAACTGACCGTCACGAAAATTGAACCGAAGAAGTGATCATGACAAGGCCACCATCTCAAAAAGGTGATGGCCTTGGCCTCTCTCAAACAAGTCTCTTGCTTTTTTTGAGTTACTCGTAACCACTCGGGATACGGATATGACAAGGTTTTTCATCATGTTGGCAACTGTGATGGCCACAGTTGCCAACGCGCAGGCACATTACTTTTCCGGGAATGCAGTCGACCAAATGGCTAATGCCAGCGGGCATGGAGTGCTCTAGCTTTTGGAACGCGGTGTTTCCGAACCGCTCTTCGCGACTCCCCTCGGGCACAATTCACACCACCGTCATTGGCATTTCGTCGGTTGTGTAGCTTCTCACAGTGCTTGTGAATACCACGCGGCCGATCACGGCTACCATGATCATCGTGTCAAGCATAACCATCATAGATGTCACCACGAGCCCCATTTGGCCTGTTACGGTCGCAACTGACACGGGGACATGTCCGAATTGAATGATGCAGCCAAGCCGCTTGAAGATGGGCAGGGTCAGCAGGCAACAACAACGCGCCGTGCTGCTGCCTATGCGAGCAATGCAAACCGTGCCGACGAGGACCAGGGCACCGGTCCAGCGAACGTTGTCCTCCTTACTTCAAAAGGCCCACTTGCAGCAATTGTCACGAATTTTATTGCTCGTGACTTTCGCGATCTAATCGTTATCAGAGAAGTAAGCGCCCCACGAACGACCTGGGTTTCGCGGCGTTGTTTTCGCTTGACGGGCTTGGGCTCAGACGGCGACGCTTCGCGTCGCCGGTAGCGCGATGTTCCAAGGGAGCAGGGCCTCGATGTCTTCGAGGGTGTTCGCCTGCGGCAGCCGCGTGAAGACCTGGCGGAGGTAGGCGTAGGGCTCCAGAACCATTGGCCTTCGCCGTCTCGACGAGGCCATAGAGCCGCGCCGAGGCTGTGGCCCCCTTCGGCGTATCGCTGAAGAGCCATGCTTTTCTTCCGACCACAAACGGGCGGATGGCGTTCTCGCAGAGCACGTTCGATATCTCGAGCCGGCCGTCCTCAAGATAGCGGATGAGCTTTGGCCACTCGTCGGCGAGATAGCTGATCGCCTTGCCGGTCAGCGACAGCGGAGGTGTCGCATTGCGGTTCTTGTCGAGCCAAGTGCGCAGATCGTCCCAGATCGGTCGTGCCTTCTCGTTGCGCAATCGATGTCGCTGCTCAGCCGTCATGCCGGCGTCGCGCGCCAGCTTCTCGATACGATAGAGTTGGCGGATGATCAGCAATGCTTCCGGCGCAAGCCCGCGTTCGCTGCCGGCGAGTTTGTGCTGTGCCTTCACCGCCTCAACGAACCTGCGGCGTGCGTGATCGAGGCAGCCGACGTGGACGATTCCGTCGCGACGGGCCGCGGCGTTGTAGCCGCCGTATGCGTCGGATTGCAGATAGCCCCGGTACTCGTCAAGAAGCCGCATCGGGATGGCGCCGGCCCGCGACGGCGCATAGTCGAACAGGATGATCCGCTGTCCCGGTGGTCCGCCCCGACGCACCCACATGAAGGATTTCGCCGTCGCCGACCGGCCATCCTCCTTCAGGACCTGCACGCTGGTCTCATCCATCTGCAGGACGTCATAGGACAATTGCGTCTCATGCATGAGGTTGATCAGCGGCACGACGAGATCACCAAGCTTGATCATCCAGTTCGCCATGGTCGTGCGCGACAGCGCGATCTTGTATCGCGCAAGAATGCCTTCCTGGCGATAGAGCGGCAGGCCATCGACGAACTTCGCGGTACTGACGTGCGCGAGCAGCCCCGGTGAGGCGTTGGACTTTGGGATCGGCTGTGCCGGCATAACCGCCGTGACGATCGCGGGGCCCTCATGGCTCGTTCCCTCGCACGACCGGCAGGCGTATTTGAAGCGCACGTGCTGCAGAACCTGGGCGCGTGCCGGCACGAGATCGAACTGCTCGCTCGTGATCTCGCCGATGCGCGTCAGCTGGCAGCCGCATGCGCAGGTCTTCTCCTCATCGGGAATGTCATGCTCGACGCGCACGCGCGGCAGTGACGCGTCGATCGGCTTGCGCTTGCCACGGGCGCGCGCGTGGGCCGGGACCGT
>LOEV01000074.1 GCA_001516065.1 Alphaproteobacteria bacterium BRH_c36 | reverse complement strand
ACTCGCCTTCGTAGCGGTCACCATCGGCCCAGGTGTAGACACCCTGCCCGTGGCTTTCGCCATCCCGGAACTCTCCTTCGTACCGGTCACCATCGGCCCAGGCTAAAACACCCCGCCCGTGCTGTTTGTCATTCCGGTACTCGCCTTCGTAGCGGTCACCATCGGCCCAGGTGTAGACACCCTGCCCGTGGCGTTCGCCATCCCGGTACTCACCTTCGTAACGGTCACCATTGGCCAAGGTTAAAACACCCAGTCCGTGCGGTTTGCCGGCTTGGTAGCTGCCTTCGTAGGTCGACTGTTTCGTCTCTCCGTTAACTTGGAATTGCCAGACAAGTGTACCGCTACCGGTGGCCTTGCCGTCCACACACTCGCCCGACCAGGTGGCGGTTTCACGAGCCTCTGGCTCTTTTTTCCAGGCCACGCAGTTACGCCCCTGGAGCGTGAACCATTGCGACCGCGTATGCGGGTGCTCACGGTTAAGGCGAGCAATCAAGTCATTGGTGATTTCACCTGTCTCGGGCAATTGCCAGTCACGCTCGTACGCTCGGATTGCAGCACGGGTCTGCGGCCCTAGAATGCCGTCGTCTTCTCCGACATCGTAAGCCTCGGCAAGCTCCTCCTGCACGAGTTCGACGTCAACGGTGGTTTGGGCGGTGGCATTAAACGTGGCCAGGCTAAACCACATGATGATGATCGGGATTTGACGCAGCATTCTGCTGGCTCTTGATAGGTCATGTCCGGGTGTCATGCAGCACTCCATTCACAATGCAATGTCTTAGCCCCTATGCTCTCTTCCGCTAACCAGTCCTTGTCTCGCGTTCCGGACAACAGCGGCTGAATGCCGAGAGCATGGTGTGGACCGATTTGATTAATGTCGAAGTCACTGATTCATTAGGGCCTGTACCTGTCGTGTCGTTGCGAACCATTCTGCATTCAGCACCTCGCGCCTTAGCGTGGCATCGAAGCGCTCGTTGTGTGCATTGTCCCAAGGTGAACCTGGGTAGACCCCGAAAGGCGTAATGCCGATTCCGCACAGCCGATTCTGGAACAGTGTCGCCAAAACCTCTGTGCCATAGCACATCAGGAAGAGGCTGGGCGTCGGGGCGACCGGTTCAACGCAAGGAGTGTGCCAAACCGCTCGTTTGATGACCGGGCGACTGTGTCCTGCCCACCTAGGTCCGACTTGCAGCCTGTCCTCCGAGGAACCGACTGTTCCCAAAGTCACAATAAAACAGTTGCCCCTGTTCGCTCTTGCGCCGCCCCATCATCGCACGCCCCCACGGCGACACAGCGATGTCGACCAGCGGTAAGTTCGGGGTTTCAGCAGTTACGGGAGGGTGTCCACCGACAACAGCTGACCACGGAGCCGGCAAGGTGACCTCATCCGGACTTATTCGCTGTTCAAAAAATCTCTTAAAGGCGAATTTCCCTGCCGAGAGAGCCCGGTAAGCCTGTGAGTTATATAAATAATAGGTCCGGTGAAAAGCCGTGTCTTGTCGTCAAGGCTCGAATGCGGGCGGCGGCGATTATAGAGATCGAGATAGCGTCCGATCCCGCCCCGCGCCTCCGACACGCTGTCGTAGGCGTGCAGATAGACCTCCTCGTATTTGACGCTTCGCCAAAGCCGCTCGACGAAGACATTGTCCCGCCAGGCACCGTTGCCGTCCATGCTGATCTTGATGTCGTTCGCCGCCAGCACGCCGGTGAATGCTTCGCACGTGAACTGCGAACCCTGATCGGTGTTGAAGATCTCCGGCTTGCCGGGCCGAGCCAGCGCTTCCTCCAGCGTGTCGACGCAGAACTGCGCCTCCATCGTGATCGACACGCGCCACGACAGGACGCGCCGCGAGAACCAGTCGAGCACGACGGCGAGATAGACAAAGCCCTTCGCCATCGGAATGTAGGTGATGTCCATCGCCCACGCCTGATTGGGCCGCGTGATCGCAAGCCCGCGCAAGAGATATGGATAGATCTTATGGCCCGGCTCTGGCTTCGTCGTGCGCGGACGCCGCCAATCGCCGCGAACGCCTGCATGTGACAGCGCAACAGCGTCTGCAGATCCTGATGCATGACAAAGCGGGCGAAGATGAAGCGGGAATGGCCGAGAACGAGGGAGAACAGCCAGACGATCCGGGTCACGCAGGGATCGTCGGTGAACTCGGTCACGAAGCGTGCGAAGTCAACCTGGGCCTGTTGGCCGGCAGGCGTCTCGAAGCGCACCTCGAAGGGCTTTGGCCCATGTTCAGGCCTGATCGCGGCGACGAACCGCTTCACCGCCGTGTAGGCCCCCGTGTAGCCCTGTTCGCGGATATCACGATTGAGCCGGACGGCGCTGAGCTCCGGGAAGGCGGCAACGCGCGCGCGAAGATAGTCGAGGTAGGGTGCCAGTTTGCTCGGTCTGCCCGCCTGCCGCGGACTGTAGGCCGGTGGCTCCAGGCCGCGCTCGATGTACTTCCTGACCGTCTTTGGGTCACGGCCAGTGCGCCGGACTATGGCGCTGATCGACCGCCCTTGCCGATGAAGGTCCAATATCACGATGAGATCTCCAAGCTGGATCATCCGCGCCACCCCCGTCCGAATCAGTTCGGACGCCAATGGTGGATCGCGGCAAAGCGCCTGACAGGGGGTGGCGCGCGCCCCACCCCCTGTCAGGCAAAAGTGCCAGCTAGGGAATTTTCGATGCCCACAATCAGGGAGTATTCAACGCCCGGTGACACGGCGACGGCACCCAGTGGGGCCTTGAACTCAACTACGCCGAGCAGTCGCACCCCGAAGGCCTCGCCCAAGAAGCCCATTAACAGCACCCAAGGCGGTTCAGCGGTTGAATTTCCTTATAGCTCGCTCTAATGTTCTAATTGGCGCAGTAACCTTATAACTGACTGAATTTTTAATCGTTTGCCATGCCGCCCTGTGAGCGAGAATTGCTTGTTCTTTCTCAATCACGTTGTCACGTAAGCTTTCGATCTGAACCTCGAGAGAAAGAACTTTATCCTCAAGGATCTGCAATTTTCGAGAATGTCCCAATGTCGAAACACCCGACATGATCGGCAACATATTTGCCAGTTCTCCCCTCACTTCATCAAGTTGAGCGAAAGCTCTTTGCTGATCAGGGTTCAGCGCAAGCTCATCCAGCGATTCGATCGTTTTGTAAGCCCACTGGGACAACAGCGGAACGGCCGAGAGTTTTTCTCTCGAAAATTTGTGATGCCGCATATCTTCCGAAAGAAACGTTTCAGCTTCCGAAGCTATTTCGCCAAACGACTTAGGAAAGACGATGCGCGAATGATCCAGGACGCCCTGCATCACACCTCGCCAATCATGAAGCAGACAATCGTAGTCCAAAAAGGCGCGCGAGAGGCCGCGAGTCGCGTGTTCAGCTTCGAGATTGTGAACCAGCCACAACAGTAGCGCATCCGTTTCCGTGAACTCCGAACGCCAAAGCGAGGACCGTGCCTGCAAGGATTTAATGACGCCCAAAGGATTTCGATAAATCAATATGGGCGCTGTATTAATGCTCTCCTTCTTCAGGGTTGAGATAAAAAAGGAAGCAAATCTGCAAGCTCTCGGATCTTTTACAACAAAAAGTCCTGAGCCTGAATAATCTTCCTCCACAATCGACAACAGATCATTGCGGGCTGCTTCGAGCCGAGACGAAGGCAGTGTGCGGAGATCGATTTCACGCCAATCATACCAGCTTCGATTCATCTCAGCTAAAAGTTGGTCGTGAAAATTGATAAGGGCTTCCGGTTCCCAATGGCCCGTTTCATTGCCTACGCCGGCGCCAAGAATCCGCTTTGGCAAATCGGCGCCAACCAGACTGAGGAGTCGTGTAAGAGCACTCGTGCCGGATCGATGCATGCCGAGAACCAGGACGCATGACCGTAAACCTGACGCTGCAAATTTACTGTCGACCTCTGGCCGTGTTGGGTTCGACGATTTGATTTCTTTGGTCATGCCAGTAGGACCTGCGTTATCATGGTAGGATACGTAATTATAGATCTGATTATTGTAGTAAAAGTATTCCGGCAATAGCTGAGATGACCTGACTCGGAACCTTCATCCAGCCGAACTTGGACACCGTTTGGCATGCAGCAACTGGCCGGGCAGCGGAGAGTTCGCCTGTCTCAGCTCATCGGCCTGTTGAGGTGGTTCTGAGTTGGTTGGTGGCCTCGGTTACCGTCCGGTAGCCGAGCGCCGAATGCGGCCGGTGGTTGTTGTAATCAAAGACCCATGCGGCGATGCTTGTGGTCATTGTCAATTGTCTCGTTCAAGAGTTTCACCATTATGGAGCAAGAGTTCGTCGCGCATGCGGTCATTGAAGCGCTCCGTAAAACCTCCGCTTTGGCTTGACGTGATCGAGCGGACAGGGCGTTGTGCGAACACGGCCGGCACGGATCACCCTTGGAGAGCCTCTTTCTACATCAGACGCGCCACCGTGCAGCAACCGACGTCGTGCCCCTCGCGAAGCAACTGACGCCAGACCTTGCGCATGCCGTAGACTTGGAAGTTCTCTTCGTATACCCTTCTGATCTCGATGCTGAGCATAGTGTTGCGCTTGACGCGCGGCGGCGCCGTCTCCGGCAACGTGTTCGTGGTTGTTCGACGGGGCGATCTCAGTAACTCTGCAGATCGGCTCGACCCCGTGTTTGGCCAGCGGCAGCTTGGCGATGGTCATCTGATTCTTGGCAGCAATCTCGGCCTTCAGCAGCGCGCCGATGATCTTCTCGGCGCCATGCTGGCGTTTGATGCCGACCGAGACGATCTCGTCGTAGGCGACCCGCATGCCAACAAGTTGCAACGTTCCCATCATCTCCAGGATCTCAGAGCGCTCCATGGCAAGCCTCCGCAGCGACAGCTGGCACGGCAATGGCGTGTGCCCATTCCGGGACCATCCGGCCAGTGATTCCGATTTGATCCGGCCACCTGTTCCGTTTCTGTCCGGCCACCGATTCCGGGGCATCCGGCCACCTTGTGGACGGGGGCAAACGGGCACCGTTGGGTGATCTTTTGGCGGGCTACCGTCGCTCCCTTTTGAGGGAGGCGGGGCCCAATGAAGAGATTACCTATGCGCAAGATCAGGGAGGCGTTGCCGCTGCAGGCTGCCGGGCTGTCGAAACGCCAGATTTCGGAGTGCCTGGGGCTGGGGCGTACGGCGGCGCGGGAGTATTTGGAGCGGGCGAAGCGTGCCGGCTTGGGTTGGCCGCTGCCCGATGGCTTGGGCGACGAGGCGCTGGAGCAGCGTCTGTTTCCGGCGGCACTGACGGGGCCAAGACCTGTCCGCCCGCCGCCGGATTGGCCGGCGATCCACCAGGAACTGAAGCGGCCCGGCGTGACGCTGTCGCTGCTGTGGGAAGAGTACCGCGCCATCCATCCCGACGGCTACGGTTACAGCCGCTTCTGCGAGCTTTATTGCCGATGGAAGGGGAGCTTGTCGCCGACGTCGGGCCGAAGGCGCGCTTCGCCGCGACGCGGCAGGTCCATGTCGCCGGCGACAAGATGTTCGTCGACTATGCCGGGCAGACCATCGATGTCCTGGACGGACTGACTGGCGAAGTTCGTACCGTGCAACTGTTCGTCGCCCTGCTCGGTGCCTCCAGCTACACCTATGCGGGCGCCACCTGGACGCAGAGCCTGCCGGACTGGACCGGATCGCATGTCCGTGCGTTCAACTTTTTCGGCGGCGCCACCGCCCAGGTCGTTTCCGACAATCTGAAGTCCGGCATCACGAAGGCCTACTTTCACGAGCCGGCGATCAATCGAACCTATGCCGATCTTGCAAGGCACTACGACACGGCGGTTGTTCCGGCCAGACCCTACAAGCCGCGCGATAAAGCAAAAGTAGAAGTTGCTGATCAGATCGCCGAGCGCTGGATTCTTGCTGCGCTCAGGAACCGGCGGTTCTTCTCGCTCGGCGAACTCAACGCGGCCATTCGCGAGCTTCTCGACAAGCTCAACAATCGCGTGACACGGCACCTGGGTGCAAGCCGCCGGGAGTTTGTTCGAGAGGCTGGATCAGCGGGCGCTGAAAGCCTTGCCGAGCGAACCCTATGAATATGCCGCATGGGCCGAGCGCCGCGTCGGTCTCGATTATCATGTCGAGGTCGAGAGCACTACTACTCGGTGCCGCACAAGCTGCTTCGCGAGAAGGTCTGGGCGCGCTTGACCGAGCGAACTCTCGAGGTCTTTCATCGCGGCAAGCGGGTTGCAGCCCATGTGCGTTCATCGTCCAACCGCCGCCACACGACGGTGCGCGAGCATCCTAAGGGACCAAAGTGCCCGACGTTGTGCGCACGCTCGGCCTGACGCAGGTGACGTACTACCGCTGGCGGCGTGAGTTCGGTGGTCCGTGAGATTGTGCAATTTTTGCGCACTTCCGCGAAATCGGACCATTAGCGGCTCTGAGTGAAACTCAGTCCGCGCACACCCGCCCACCGGTCCGTCCTCATGTGACACACTGCTTCTAAGAATGAGTTGTCGCCGGTCAGCAGCTGTCCTGGCCGGCGCGTTTTGCAGCGCTGGTGGGTGGAGTGATGTTACGGTACAAACCGGGGACATCCCCGAATTGGCCAAGTTGAACCGTTGCAGATCAGCCACAGCGCAAAGCTCCATTGATCTCGTAAAGAGGCGGATCTTTCCGAATCGTATAGCTTGCAGCGGCAAAAGACGAAATTTGCACTCGCGTTCAACGATTCCGTTCGAGGCATCAGCTATTTAGGACGGGAATACCGGCACAATGAGAACGCATAGTTCCTCAATCCATCGCTTATTGGCTCCGACTGCTACGGGCATTTTTGCTGGATTATTGGCCATTTCCGCCAGCACCCAGGCTGTATCCGCTCGGGAAGACGACGACGTCGGGGGCTACATTAGCTCACAGTGCTGCTCCGACTTGGAGGAACGCATCGCTGAACTTGAGCAGACGACCGCACGAAAAGGTAACCGTAAGGTCGACATCGAGATCAACGGCACGATCAACAATGCCATCTTGTTCTGGGACGACCAGCATGAGCGAAACGCCTACGTCGTCAATAATGACATCGATGGCAATTCCTTCGCCATCGATGGCGAGGTTGAACTGGAGGACCGATTTGAAGGCTGGACGGTAGGCTTCACCTTGGAACTCGATTTGCTCAACGCCGGTTCTCGTGATGTCGACCAGTTAAACGACGACGGCCAAACCCTTGTCGACCTCGGTGAAGCCTCCATTTTTATCGAGAACGAGCGGTTGGGCACAATGACTTTGGGCTTCACAAGCGCACGCGGCAAGACTGACGGAGCAAACGAATCCGATCTCTCCGGAACCTACGTTGCCTCGAATGTCGCTGTATCCGATATTGGCGGCTCATTTTTCCTGCGCCGTAGCGGCGCTGCTGCCGGTACCAGTTTGCTTGCGTTGACTTGGGGTGACCTAATCGATCCCTTAGATGCGCCAACTGGAAATATCATTTCATACGAAACACCGAATTTTGGCGGCTTTTCGTTTTCCACTTATTATGGAGAGGACGATATCTGGAATGTTGGTGTCGGTTTCAATCGTGACATCACAAACTTTACCGTCCAAGCAGGTGTGGGCTACAGTGTAAATCGAGACCGGGGAGAGCAAGACCTCGTCGACTATGAACAGGTAATAGGATCGCTTGCTGTGCTGCACAAGCCAACGGGCATCAATTTCGCGATTGCATCCGGTCTGCGCAGTTTCACCGAGACCACGCGACTCAACGACGGTACGTTGGCAACACCAGTCGATGTGTCGTTTCTCTACATGAAGGCCGGTCTAATCCGTCGGTTAAATGCACTCGGGAATACCGCATTCTACGCCGAATATGGCCAGTTCCGAGATTTCCAAGCCAACGCTGCAGACACAGTTACAGTAGCCGGTCTCGGTGGCATAAACGAAGGCAATTTGTGTGGTGGCGCTGATGTCGCCTGTCTCGCAGATGGTAGTGATGCCGAGGTGTGGGGCGTGGGCCTCGTCCAATACGTTGATGCCGCCGAGGCGCAGCTCTATATCGGCTTTCGTCATCATTCAGCGGATATAGATCTTGTTGACAGAAGCGGTACTCGTGTTCCGACAGTGCCGCTTGAATCCTTCGACACGTTTATCGCCGGCATGATGATTGAATTTTAATAGTTATGTCCTTCACCAGGACCTTTGGGCCGGGTAAGGTACGAGCGAACAGAAGACTTCTCGGAACGGGGGCCGGAGTCGTATATTTTCGGGCTGTTGATCGTCATCGGAGCCGGCGTTCCCACCACAATCCTGTCTCTCGCTTCGCCGCTTGCTAAGCGCGGGTAAACCATGATTGTCAGCAACTTGCTGATAGCGTTTTGAAGTGGTCCCGGTTGTTCGGACAGATTTTCCGCATTCGTAAGTGGATCGTCTGCCGGGGTTAGGCTGCCAAGCGGACTAGCAGCATACTGGGTTGACCGAAGTAGGCCTGGTCGGGTGTCTTGTCGTCAAGGCTCGAATGCGGGCGGCGGCGATTATAGAGATCGAGATAGCGTCCGATCCCGCCCCGCGCCTCCGACACGCTGTCGTAGGCGTGCAGATAGACCTCCTCGTATTTGACGCTTCGCCAAAGCCGCTCGACGAAGACATTGTCCCGCCAGGCACCGTTGCCGTCCATGCTGATCTTGATGTCGTTCGCCGCCAGCACGCCGGTGAATGCTTCGCACGTGAACTGCGAACCCAGATCCGCTGTCAGGCAGACAATCCACCTACCCTACCGTCCGAAATTGTGGAGCCACTTCTGCT
>LOEV01000073.1 GCA_001516065.1 Alphaproteobacteria bacterium BRH_c36 | reverse complement strand
TCGCCGCACCGCCGGTCAATTAAGGCGCGACGCCTCACTAGTCACAATGCCCAAAGGCGTCCGGCGCAATTAGCCCGCCTTGCGGTCGGCAAAAGCGACCCGCTGGAATGGCTGCACCGACATCGCCTTGGCGCCAGCTTCGCAGGTGAACTGCAATGCACCGCCTTCAGGGCTTTCGAACACGCTGGTGTGGCCCGGCGCAACGTCGAAGCGGACGCGGGCGCCAGCACCTTTGACGTCATCCATGTCGCCAACCGGGGCGACCATCAGGGTCAGCTCGCACTGCCCGTCCTTGGCCATGAAGTATCCGACGGCCTTGCCGGCACCGACTTCAAAGCTCTGGCCCGCGGCCGGTTTGAGTAGAACGCGCGCGGTGTCCCCGGCCTTCGCATTGGCGGAAACGCCAACAGCGGCTGCAACGGTGGCGGCGATAATGAATGCACGCATGGTCTTTCTCCTTCAGGTCTAAGCAGTGCGAGCCCGCCCGGAGCACGACCTGCGCCCCGAACCCACTCGATGACTGGATAGATAATCCGTGGAGATTCAGTGAGGTAGTGCTCATGCTGCGGAGCAGCATTGCAATTGCTGCAGCGCGGTACTGCCGCGCGGCGCAACGCTTCACCCATGCGGACACGGCCCACTACCCGGGTGGGTAGCGGCCACGAAAAAAGCCGCAGGACTGTTCCCGCGGCTTCCAGTTTCGAATGGCGCTGCCAGCGCTACATCCCCGCCGAGGCCTCACCCCTAAAGCGATTAGGATAAAACCAGTCGTGAGCGCGAACGATCAATTCCGGCTCTTGTCGACCAGCGCCTTGTCCTTGATCCAGGGCATCATGGCCCGCAGCTTGCCGCCGATTTCCTCGATCTGGTGGGCATCGTTGACCCGGCGGATGCCCTTGAAACGCGCCTGGCCGGCCTTGCACTCCTGCATCCATTCGGACGTGAACTGGCCGGTCTGGATTTCGGTGAGGATGCGCTTCATCTCAGCCTTCGTTTCCGGCGTGATGACTCGCGGTCCCGACTTGTATTCGCCCCACTCGGCCGTGTTCGAGATCGAGTAGTTCATGTTGGCGATGCCGCCCTCGTAGATGAGGTCGACGATCAGCTTCACTTCGTGCAGGCACTCAAAGTAGGCCATCTCCGGCGCATAACCGGCTTCGACCAGCGTCTCGAAACCGGCGCGGATCAGTTCGACGAGACCGCCGCAGAGCACGGCCTGTTCGCCGAAAAGGTCGGTTTCGCATTCTTCCTTGAAGGTGGTCTCGATGACGCCCGAACGCCCGCCGCCGACGCCGCAGGCATACGACAAGGCGAGATCGTGGGCGTTGCCCGAAGCATCGCGGTTGATGGCGATGAGGCACGGCACGCCGCCACCCTTCTGGTATTCGCCGCGCACCGTGTGGCCGGGTCCCTTCGGCGCGATCATGACGACGTCGACGGTGTCCTTCGGCTCGATCAGGTTGAAATGCACGTTGAGGCCGTGCGCGAAGGCAATTGCCGCGCCGTCGCGGATGTTATCGGCGATGTGGTCGTTGTAGATGTCGGCCTGCAGTTCGTCCGGCGTCGCCATCATCATCAGGTCGGCCCACTTGGCCGCATCCGCCACAGACAGCACCTTGAGACCGTCGGCTTCCACCTTCTTGGCGGTCGACGAGCCAGGCCGCAATGCAACGGCGATATCCTTGACGCCGGAATCCTTCAGGTTGAGCGCATGCGCCCGGCCCTGGGACCCGTATCCGATGATCGCCACCTTCTTGGACTTGATGAGATTGAGATCGGCGTCGCGATCATAGAAAACGCGCATGCGAGCTCCCCTTTTTGTTCGAGTGTGGTTGTAATTACCTTATAGACGCGGGGCCGCCCGTAGGGGCGCGGCAGCGGCCATGGCGACCGCCCGTCGAAAGAACGCGCGAACCTACTACCCAATGGACACGAATTTCAACGGTTTAGACGCTTCTGTCGCTCCAGCGCCGCAAACGACCAGCTCCGGGGGCGGAACATGCGCCAGCATTCCGGCCGCCGGTCCCGCTACGGAACGCCTGCAAAAGAACTCCTAACGAGGCTTTAACCGACCGGCAACGACATTTCGCTAGGCTGCCGCCAGTCCTTATGGCGTTCCACCGCGAGCTGAAAACCAGCCCCTGGACGCCTGCGTTGAGATGGAGTCGCTAAATGACCGCCAAGCCACGTGCCTTCGCTAACGGCGCCTTGCCAGCAAGCGTGATAATTGCCGCGATTTCATCGCTGGCGCTCGCAGGCTGCGGCGGCGAGGCGCCCACCCACGGCAACGGACCGCGCGGGCTTTTCACCTCGACGAATGATTGCTCCAACACTGAAAAGTTCAACTTTGAACTCTGCTCGAAGGCGATCACGTCAGCAATCAAGGTGCACAACGACCACGCCCCGACCTACGACAGCGAGCGCATCTGCGAGTCCAAGGAGCGCAGCTGCGAGCGGACCCTGAACGACCAGTACCGCCCGCGCCTCCTCGGCTTCTACGTCGAACTCCCTGAAAAGGGCGCCGAAGGCAGCAAGGAACCGACCGCCAAGCCGCTTTATGCAGCCGTGCGCGGCGAAAAGGGTTTCCGCGCAAACGACAATACAATCTACCTGGAAACCGACCTCTCACTCGAGTTCTCCCGCAACGCCGTCGCCGCCTACAAGGCCTACTCGGGCGGTGCGATGAAGGGCGGCTTCGGCACGTGAGCCGTCGTCAGTTATGTGCGGCTGTGGTATCGCCCCGCCTCACCAGCCGATCGCCTTCGGCAGCCAGGTTGCAATCGCCGGGAAGTAGAACACCAGCGCCAGCCCGATCAGCTGGATTCCAATGAATGGGATGACGCCACGGTAGATGTCGGCGGTCGAGATTTCCGGCGGCGCCACACCGCGCAGGAAGAACAGCGCCCAGCCGAACGGCGGCGTCAGAAACGATGTCTGCAAGTTCATCGCGACGAGAATCGCCACCCACACCATGTCCACTCCAGCGGATGCGAAGATCGGCAGGAACAGCGGCAGCGCGATATAAGAGATCTCGATCCACTCGAGGAAAAATCCCAAGACGAACAAAATGAGCATCAGGAACATGAGCTGTCCCTCGAGGCCGCCCGGCACGATCGCGAACATGTCTTGTACGAGATGCTCGCCGCCAAGGCCGCGAAACGCCAGGCCGAACGGCTGCGCGCAGATCAGAATGAAGAAAACCATCGCGCTCGTGGACAGTGTCGATCGGGCAACCTGACGCAAGGTGTCGAAACTGAGCCGACCGGTGATCGCCGCGAGAAGAATGCTTCCGAACGCCCCCATTGATGCCGCCTCCGTCGGCGCCGCAACGCCGCCGATTATCGAGCCGAGGACGGCAAACACAAGACCCAGCGGCGGTAGCACCACGAGCACCAGCCTTTTTGCCAACTCCCCCCTGCTGACTTCGTCGCGTTCGTTCATGGGGATCGGCGGCACCCGCGAGGGCGCGAGAACGCCCAGTCCGAGGATGTAGACGACGAACAGAAGCGACAGCATGAGGCCGGGGAAAAGCGCTGCGGCAAACAGCGTCCCGACCGATTCCCCCATGATGTCGGCAAGCAGGATCAAGACGAGGCTCGGTGGAATGATTTGCCCAAGCGTACCCGACGCGCAGATCACCCCGCATGCGACGCCGTGGTCGTATCCGCGACGCACCAGCGGCCCGAGTGCGATGAGGCCGGCCGTGACTACCGTCGCCCCGACGATCCCCGAGGAGGCTCCCATCAAAACGCCAACGAGGATGATCGCCAGCGCCATGCCCCCGCTCAATCCGCCCATCGCCAGCCCGATAGTATCGAGCAGATCCTCCGCCAGCTTTGACTTCTCGAGCATCACCCCCATGAAGATGAACAGCGGCAGCGCCAGCAGCGTGTAGTTCGTGACAACGCCGTACATGCGCGCGGGGAGCAGGTTGAAGAGCCCGTCGCCGAAGCCGAGATAGCCGAACACGAGCCCTGAAACGGCCAGCGAGATCGCCACGGGAACGCCGGTGATGATGAGGGCGAAGAACCCGCCGATCATCAACACGGCCAGGATTTCATTGACCATCGAGGATCACGATTCCGAAGGTTGGTCGCCTGCCGGCGAAGTGGCGTTTCTGTAGGCGCGCAGGGCCTTTGCAATCTCGACGATCGCCTGCAATGCCAGTAGCACGAACCCGAACGGGATCAGCGCCTTCAACAAATACCGGTAGGGCAGCCCGCCGGGATCGGGCGAACCTTCCTGATAAGCATACGACTGGGCCACGTAGCCGAGCGACACCTTGACGATGAAGACCGCGACGAGAAGCATGAGCACCGCCGACAGCATGTCGACCGCCGCCTTGGTTCGCCGCCCGTAGTTGCCGTAGAGCATGTCGACGCGCACTTCGTCGCCGCGGTTTATCCCATAGGACATTCCGACCAGCGCAGTCACGGCGAGGACGTGCCATTCAAGTTCCTGCATCGCCACCGTTCCGGCGCTGAACATGTAGCGGGCTAGCACGTTTATGGCGACGAGCATGACAAGCCCAAGCACCAGCCATGCCACTGTCCGGCCGACCAGATCGACCAAGAGTTCGATCAGGTCGACCGCTTTTTGCAAGGTAGTGCCCATCGCGCACTGTCTCCCCCGAAATTACGCGAGATCGTCGTGGTAGGGTTTTTCGCTGATCGAGGACCACGCCCGGTGCTTTTCGCGGAATGCCATAAAGGCATCGTGCACCTTCTTCGTGCGAGGATCTTTCGCGGCTTCGGCGTTCAGCGTTTCAAACGTGATTTCGCGCAGTTTCGTGACGATCTCCTTCGGCAGGACGGCGGCTTTCACGCCATGGTTCTTGACGAGATCCTCAAGCGCATCCGCGTTGTTGGCTTCCGACCATGCATGACTTTCGAGATTGCAGGCCATCGCCGCGGTCTTCACGATCTCCTGGAGGTCGGCGGGCAGCTTCTCCCACGCCTTCAGGCTGATCAGCAGTTCTGTGACGTTCGAGGGTTCGTGCCAGCCGGTCGTGTAGTAGTACTTGGCCGCATTCTGCAGGCCGAGCCGGCGGTCCTGGAACGGACCGACGAATTCGGCCGCATCGATGACGCCGCGCTCCAGGGCCGGGAAAATTTCGCCGCCCGGCAGCAGTTTCACGTCGACGCCGATCTCTTTGTAGACCTTCCCGGCGAGGCCAGGGATTCGCATCTTGAGGCCGTTGAAGTCATTGATCGATTGAATCGGCTTGCGGAACCAGCCGGTCATCTGCACGCCGGTGTTGCCCATTGGAAAGGCGATCAGACCGAGCGGCTTGTAGAGTTCGTGCCAGAGCTCGAGGCCGCCGCCATTATAGAGCCATGCGTTCACGCCCTGGAAATTGAGACCGAACGGCACCGTCGTAAAGTACTGGGCCGCGAAAATCTTGCCCGCCCAGAAATAGGCGTTGGCGGCGTTCATCTCGACTGTGCCTGCCTGCACCGCGTCGAAGCCTTCGAGAGCCGGTATGAGTTCGCCCGCCGCGAAGTGCTGAATCTTAAGGCGCCCACCCGACATCACCTCGACCTTTTTGCAGAAGTCCGTCGGGCTGCCCGGACCGACGGTATAGAATGGAGCGCCGGGTGGGTAGGCATTCGTCATCTTGAAGGTGAAGGTTTCCTGGGCCCGCACCACGTTGGGCGCAGCCACCACGGCAGAGGCTCCAGCTGTGGCAAGTCCGGCAGTCGCGAGAAACTCACGTCTCTTCATCGGAAAATCCTCTTTGTTGCAGGAGAGTTGTGGGTTGATGAATGCACGCAACACAGCAATCGCCGTGCCAAAGATTAACCAGTTGTTATAGCGATATTTTGTGCAACATGCCGCACGCCCCCCGCCCAAACGATACCCACCACGTATACAATATAGGCAACCTCGGATTAAATCCAGCCGCGCCCTTGCATGATCTCGAATAATGCGCTCAAAGCCACGGCAATCGACGCTTGGAACTGACCATCGACGCCCTCAGTCAGGAGATAATCGGATGTTGCGTGCCCGCATGTGCCTAGGCGGAATGGTGACCGCCCCCCATCATCTGGCAGCCGAAGCGGGCGCTTCGATCCTGCGCGAGGGCGGCAACGCCATCGAGGCGATGATTGCTTCTGCCGCTGCGATCGCTGTGGTCTACCCGCACATGAATTCGATCGGCGGCGATGGATTCTGGCTGATCTCGAGGGCAGGCAGCCCGCCTTTCGGCATTCAAGCGTGCGGACCGGCAGCAGAACTTGCCGATATCGATTTCTATACCGCCCATGGCGACGCCCTTATTCCAACGCGCGGTCCGCGCGCCGCCCTCACGGTCGCCGGCGCAATTGAAGGCTGGGCGCAGGCCGAGCGGGTCGCGCAGGAAGTCGGCGGCAGACTTCCGATATCGCGGTTGCTGGAACCCGCCATCCAACATGCCCGCCAAGGCGTTCCCGTCTCACGCTCGCAACAGCGCCTGACCCGGGAGAAATGGAGCGAACTCGAACACGTTCCCGGCTTCATCGAGACCTACGCAAACGAAGGTCCGCCGACCGAAGGCGCGATACTGCAACAACACGCGCTGGCACAAACGCTCGAACAGCTCTCCTCTGCCGGGCTTGACGATTATTATCGGGGCGACGTGGCGCGAACACTGGCAAAGGGCCTCGAAGCCGCCGGCAGTCCGCTGCGCCTGCCTGACCTTGAAAACTACAGGGCGCGCCGCGTCGCGCCCGCCCATTCGCAACTGAAATGCGGCGAGATCTTCAACATGCCGCCGCCCACGCAGGGCATCGCGTCATTGTTGATCCTGCGGATCTTCGAACAGCTCGGCATCACCGCCGCCGACGGCTTCGATCATATCCACGGCCTCGTCGAGGCAACCAAGCGCGCGTTCATCCTGCGCAATGCCCACGTCGGCGATCCGGACCGCATGGGAGATATCTGGCAGAATTGGCTCCTCGGCGACGCCGTCGCTCGCGAAGCCGCCGCAATCGACATGAAGAAGGCCGCCCCATGGCCGCAGCCCGCCGCACCCGGCGACACGATCTGGATGGGCGCAGCCGACCGCCACGGCAATGTCGTCAGCTACATCCAGAGCATCTTCTGGGAATTCGGCTCCGGCCTCGTCCCTCCCGGCACCGGCGTCGTCTGGCAGAACAGGGGGGCGAGCTTCACGCTGACGCCGGGTCCAAACGAACTGGGTCCCGGCCGCCTCCCCTTCCACACGCTCAATCCGGCCATGGCGTTGCTCGACAACGGCACGACGCTCGCATACGGCACGATGGGCGGCGAAGGCCAGCCGCAGACCCAGGCGGCGATTTTCACCCGGCATGTCATGCTTGGCCAGGACATGCAGGCAGCCGTCACTGCGCCCCGCTGGCTTCTGGGCCGCACCTGGGGGGCGAGTTCCACCAACCTGAAAGTCGAGAACCGTTTCGAGCCTGCGCTGATCGAAAATCTTCGCGGTGCCGGTCACGATATCGAAGTCGTCGATGCCTTCGACGACATTATGGGTCACGCCGGCATGGTGTCGTTCTCGCGCGATGGCGTGATTACCGGCGCAACCGATCCTCGCGCCGACGGCAACTGCGCCGGTTTCTGAGTATCACTTCCGAGGCGAGACTGCTGTCAGGCATCCGATTTGCCGCGCGCCATCGCCGCGATGCCTGTGCGCGCGACTTCGACGAGTCCGAGCTCCGACATCATCTGCAGGAACTGCTCGATCTCGCGCGCCCGCCCTGTCATCTCGAACACGAAGTGCTCGGTCGAGGCATCGATCACCTTGGCATGATAGATCTCCGCAAGACGCAGCGACTCTATGCGCTTTTCGCCCTTGCCCTGGACCTTGATGAGCGCCAGTTCGCGCTCCAGCGGCTCGCCATTCAGCGTCAGGTCTTCGACCCGGTGCACCGGCACGAGGCGCTCGAGCTGATGCTTGATCTGCTCGATCACCATCGGCGTGCCGATCGTGACGATCGTGATGCGCGAGATGTGCTTCTCGTGCTCCGTCTCCGTCACGGTCAGCGAATCGATGTTATAGCCGCGGCCTGAGAACAGTCCGATGACGCGTGCCAGCACGCCCGGCTCGTTGTCGACGATCACCGACAAGGTGCGCTGTTCGATCGGCTCCTGTGCGACCTGACTGGGGTAATGCGATTGTTTCTGAGCCTGGGCCATGTCGTGTCGTCTCTTTTCGTTTGAGTGTCTCTGTTGTCAGCCGATCGACTTATGCGAACGCTGGAGTTAGCTGCAGTCCACAGCCGTCTAACCCGACCTGAAGTCGGCAACCGGCAGGTGTCCTTCCTCGTAGGCCTCGATCGTCCAAGGCTCGGCAAGCGCCTGTTTCTTCCATTCAAGAAATGTCGGATCGGCAAGCACCGTATCCATGTAGGCGCGTGTATCCTCCGCGACCGGCAGTTGGTAGGTATCGAGCCGGGTGACAACTGGAGCATACATCGCATCGGCCGCCGAGAAGACGCCGAAAAGATATCGCCCGGCGGCTCCAAAGCGCGCACGCGTATCCCGCCACATAGCTTCGAGCCGCGCCACATCGGCGCGAAGTTCATCGGATAACTTCGGGGTGGCGAAGCGCTTGCCGAGATTCATCGGGCAGGCCTGACGCAGCGCCCTGAAGCCGCCGTGCATCTCCACCGAAATCGCCTTCGCGTGCGCGCGCGCTGCATTCGAGCCTGCGGGAAAGATCGCTTTGTCGGGGAACCGGTCGGCAAGATAGGAGATGATGGCGATGCTCTCCCACACAACCGCATCGCCGTCGATCAACACCGGCACGAGACCGGTTGGCGAAAATTCGAGAATGCGCTCCTGCGTATCCGCCTGGCGCAGCGGAATAACCTTTTCCTCGAAGTCGATGCCCGCAGCCCGCATGACGAGCCACGGCCGCATCGACCACGACGAATAGAGCTTGTTGGCAATCACCAGATGCATTTGCACGGGGTCCGAAGACGCTGAGGCCGTTACTTGTTTTCCAGGTGCTTGACGAGACCGGGTATCGATTCGACCCCTTTGGGCGTTACCGCGAAAGCAACCATCCCCGCCTTTTCGAATTCGGCTGCCTGATCTCCGAAGATCTCGACCAGCATGACGTCGCGCAATAATCCACGCCCGCTCAGTTCGCTCCAGAACTTGGCGTTGGGACTGCCCTTCACCGTCTGCATCATCGTCCCGACCTTGCCAGAAGCGGTCTTTATGGCCGCCCGGTCGCCATCGCTCAGTTCCGCCCATAGTGTACCGAGCTTGGCATCGTCCAGCGCCGCAGCGGGCGTGGCTAGAACCGCCAGCGCGAGGAGTACCGCCGCCGCAATTCGGTTTATTGTCGTATCCATCAAACCAGCACCTTTCCGCCTTCGCCGATAACCCCGCCGATATCCTCGTCGGCAACGTCGTCGCCAAGCAGCATGTCGTTATGCGCCTTGCCCGACGGGATCATCGGGAAGCAGTTGGCAAGGGCGGCGACGCGGCAATCGAAGATCACCGGCTCAGGCGTGTCGATCATCTCCAGAATCGCATCGTCGAGTTCGTCGGGCTTGTGGCAGATCATGCCCTTCCAGCCGTAGGCCTCCGCCAGCTTGACGAAATCTGGCAACGCTTCCGTGTAACTGTGCGACAGCCGGTTTCCATGCAGGAGCTGCTGCCACTGGCGCACCATGCCCATGTACTGGTTGTTGAGGATGAA
>LOEV01000072.1 GCA_001516065.1 Alphaproteobacteria bacterium BRH_c36 | reverse complement strand
GCCCCGGCCCTTCCCAAATCAAGATCGGCCTGGTTACACTGTGTCGGCATCGGGGATCATCTCCTGCGAGGTTCAAGTCTTTGTCGCAGAAGCACTTTCACTGAGTCGGAGCCCCGATGCTCCTGACAGCTGGGAGAAATTCAGGCTAGGGGTTGTGACGTATTTATGTGGATCGAGGCCGTCCTCTTCTATTTGCCTTTGCAGATCAACAGACATTCCCCCTTTTGGCCCGGCAGACGCTTTGAAAGCCATGGAAGAGATGCGTCGACCACCAATCTTCGGATCGTTCACAATCTGTAGTTCGGACACGCGGCGGATGACACCGTCGTTTAACTCTATTCCATCGTGATCATGTGGCTCAACATTGCCTTCGGGGTCACGCGGCGGTGGTTTCAGCGGCAAGATCTGGCTCCGTCATATCTTTGACCCAGGCAGCAACGGACGAGAACTCAGTGGTTAGTTCGAGATCCTCTTCCTGACTATCGTCGTTGATCGACATACGCCATGCGTGGACGCGATTGGGAGCCACTACATGCAACTCTATATCACCTCTGAGCGTGTGCCACTCAATCTGCAGGTCGCGGTTGTTGCCTGGTACTAATTGTGGGGGAGCCGCGTCAGGTGCGCAGATAGCTTCTAGAACGCTTAGAGCAAACGCTGCATTCGCAATCGATACTGGCTCTGCGTTGTAACCGTCCCACCCCTGCTGGAGGTCGGTCAATTCTTCCAGTCGCTTCTTCGTCTTCTCACGCCAGCCATGTCGTGGCTGATAAACAGACAATCGCGTGGAATTAATAGGAAATGGAACCACATCGGCTGCGAATGCCGTATTTGCTTGGCTATAGGTCATGCTTTCCGTCCCCAAATAGAATGCGCCTTCTTGGTAGTTATTTCAGTAAATCTATTTACGATGAGTTCACGGCCATTCTTAAGGAAGCGCAGGGCGGATTCAATATCTGGGCCTTCGGGTGCGCCTCTAACGGTTAAGTTCAGGATAAGTATCCGCACCCCCTCGCGTGTTAGGCCCGCGGTTATCTCATGTGTGATTCTACCGATGGGTTGCTGGTTGTCGTCGCGAATAATTTGCCGAAATCCGATATTTGCATCATCGATCGAAGTTCCAGCTAGTGATAGACCTTGAAACCAATCGTCCAGTTTGGGCGGCCAAGTTTCAATTCGGATATGGTTGAGGTACGTTATCTCGCACTGGGTGATGGCAAGTGCCTCAGAGGAAAGACTGGCAAAGTATTTTTCTAAGCTCCGAATTTCCTCGGAGAATCGCTCGATCATCTTTTCGAAGCGTGGATAAGCGTTAGTTTGGTCCCCAACCCTGCGCCAGTTGTGCAGGAGCCTGTCCTGTTGGAACTGGATTAACTCATCACCTTCATCGGCGACAAACCAATACCTGTCATGACTTGCACCGGTAATCAAATTTACGCGGGGTTTGGGGGTGGACGGAATGCCGAAAGTCTCAAAGGCCGGCTCTAGCGCCGGCTGTTCCTGCACTTTGGGAAATTCCCTCTTGTAGAGGGCCCAAACCTCTCCAGCGCGGATTTGGTGGTACTCCTTCGGTGGTGAGAACTGCACACCAATAACCACTTCGTGCAGAGGCGGTGTAAGATAGTCTGGCAAGTGCTCGGGACGAGTGTTAGGCAACTCGCACTCTCCAATCATAAAGTTTGCAAAGCACTGACGAATTACCGTTCGTGCAGGCTACTGGATTCGGGGCTCGTGCATAATGGGTGGCGTTGTTGTTGTTCTGGTGTTCTGCGGCGATCCCGCTTCGGTCAAAAACCTACTTTAGCCATCTTGTACGGAGCCTGCCATAACGGTCAATTGTTAGTAGGGGTCACATGGTTTGGGGCACCGAGTGCAATCAAGTCCTTAAAATTATTATAGAAATTTCAGAATGTTGTGCTCGCGCGGCGTTGTTCGGATGATGGGTTGTGTTTTTTTGCGCTAGGGCCATTGCTAGGGCCCTTAGTTATTAGCCCCCATAAATTACTGTAAAATCAGTATATTAGCTGGCGCGCATGGCGGAAGGGGTGGGATTCGAACCCACGGTGGGCGTGAACCCACGCCGGTTTTCAAGACCGGTGCCTTAAACCACTCGGCCACCCTTCCGCGGTCGCCGGGCCGGCCCTTGTCGGGCATCGCCGGTCCAGCGCGCGGGGGACACTAGCGCTTCGCGAACGCGGGCTCAAGCGCAAGCTGGCGGTGGAATTCATGTGAGCTGTGGCTTCGTGGCTATTGCAACCGGGCAGCCAAATGGGTTTTCTGCGGGGCGATGACAAAGGTTCACAAGGGTAGCGGTCGGCAGGCGGTTGAACCGATCGGTGCCGGCAGGCGCAGGGCGGCTTCGGCGCGCGCAATATGCATCATCGGGCTTGCCTTGGCGCTTGCCGCCTGCAGCGCGGGAGGGCCGCTGCCCCCCGTGCAGACCGCTGCATCGCTGATAGAGCCGACGGGGCTGGTTACGCGCTCGGTCCTCACGGCCGCCAATCCCGCAGCAGCAGCCGGCGCGCCTGTCGATCCGTGGCATGCCATCGTCGCCGCCGCGATCGACGAAGCCTCTAGCAATGCGGGTCCGAAGGCCGGCCCGTTGCGGGAGCGCGCCGTTCGACAAACGAGCCTCGATACGCTCATTCCCAGGGGGGGCGGGTACAAGAAGCTCGGCAAGCCCTATACGATAGCCGGCGTGACGTATGTGCCGCGGCATGAGCCCGACTACGAAGAATCGGGGATCGCATCGTGGTATGGGGACAATTTCCACGGCAAGAAAACCGCCAATGGTGAATTGTACGACATGAACGCCTTGACGGCGGCTCACCGCACTCTGCCGCTGCCGTCGATGGTCTCCGTCACGAATGTCCGCAACGGCAAAGTCGTAATCGTGCGTATCAACGATCGCGGACCCTTCACGAAGGGGCGGATCATAGACGTTTCCGCGCGCGTTGCGAAGGAACTGGGGTTCGACCAAATCGGGTTGACGCAGGTGCGGGTAAAGTACCTCGGTCCAGCTCCGCTCAACGGTGATGATTCCCGGGAAAAGGCACACCTCGCGTCGCTGGCGCCATAGTCAGCCGGATTAACCAGATTCTCCCGCTTCGTTCTCGCTCCCTCCTGCGCCGGCGTTGACCCAGGCGTGGAGAATTCCGATAGTTGTCAGGGTCCGCGAGTTCCGGCGATGCGCATGCAGCGGCCGGGCGCATTGCGTGAACCGACGAGAGAGGCGCCTTAATGCTTATCCGACTTACTTCGGTCAGACCGACCGCTTTCAAGGCCTGCACGACAGCCGTCGTGTTCCTTGCGGCGACGCTGGTAGCATTGTCGGGAGGATCGCGGCCGGTTCACGCAGCTGCGTTCACGACCAAGGCGAAGCAAGCCATTCTGATCGATTATGAGACCGGGGCCATCCTCTACCAGAAGGATGCCGACCAGCTCGTTGCTCCAGCAAGCATGAGCAAGCTTGCTACTCTGGCGGTGGTATTCGATCGGCTGAGGAAGGGCACGCTGAAGCTCGATGACACTTTCGTGATTAGCGAGCACGCGTGGCGGGACGGTGGGGCGCCGTCGCGGACCTCGGCGATGTTCGCGCCGCTCGGCAAGCCGGTATCAATCGAGGATCTGGTCCAGGGTATCGCAATCCAGTCTGGCAATGATGCCAGCATTGCAGTGGCAGAAGGAATTGCTGGCACAGACGCGGCATTTGCCAAATTGATGACGCAGTATATGCGCCGAATCGGGCTCGAAAAATCGACGTTCGGAAATCCGACCGGGCTGCCGCATCCCGATCAGTTGATGACGGCGCGCGAAATTGGGCTTCTGGCGAAACATCTCATCGCGGAGTATCCCGAGTATTACCAGTACTTTGGAATGCGGAAATTTCCATATCAACCGGAAGGACGGCGCCGGCCGTATGCGTTCTTTAACCGCAATCCCCTGCTCGGCGCCCTGGAAGGCGCGGACGGATTGAAGACCGGTCACCTGGAGGCCTCGGGTTACGGACTCGTCGGTTCGGCCGTGCAGGATGGGCAGCGGCTAATTGCGGTGGTGCATGGGCTGACGTCGCGTGAAGAGCGTAAGACCGAGGCGGTCAAGCTGATGCAGTGGGGTTTTCGCAGCTTTACGCCCTACGACCTCTACGAGTCCGACGAGATTGTTGGCAACGCCAGGGTGTGGGGCGGTGACAAATTTTACGTGCCGCTACGCGGAAAGGGCACGGTCAAAGTACTGCTGCCTAAATTTCCGCTGCGCCAGAAGCTAACGGCCGAGATCGTCTACAAGGCGCCCTTGAAGCCCCCGATAAAGGAGGGCCAGCAGGTGGCCGTATTGCGTGTGACGAGCGCCTCGAATGCCGTCAATGAGGTTCCCCTTTACGCGGCCGAAGAGGTTCCGGAAGGTTCGCTGGTGCGCAAGGGCCTCGATTCGCTGATCGTCATGGCGTGGCGATGGGTGGCGGACAAGGCGTCCAATCTCCTGGAGAAGATCTGATGGCGCACCGCTTTGCTATTGCCCGCAGGAGCAGACGCCGTCATGACGCGAGGTAAGCTGATCACGTTCGAAGGTGGCGAAGGCTCAGGTAAGTCGACCCAGGCGAGCCATCTAGTTGCCCACCTTGGCGGCCAGGGCATCGAAGCGGTGCTGACGCGCGAGCCCGGTGGTGTGCCGTTCGCCGAGCGTCTGCGCGAATTGATCCTCGCGAAGCGGCCGTCTTCGCCGAATACGGAATTTCTGTTGTTTGCCGCAGCACGCTGCGAGCACATCGCAGACCTGATCGAGCCGGTGCTGTCGCTCGGTCAGTGGGTCGTGTGTGACCGTTATATCGACTCGACCCGGGTTTATCAGGGCCGTCTCGCGGGCATCGATCCTGAGCTAATTGCGATGGTCGAGCAGAAGACGGTGGCTCCTGTCTTTCCCGATCTCACATTCATTCTCGACGTCAATCCCCGCATCGGTCTGGAACGCGCCCGCGCGCGCGGCGAATTGAGCCGGTACGACGCGGCTTCCGATGCCGCCCACGCAAACGTGCGCCAGGGTTTTCTCGACCTCGCCGCTGCCGAACCGAAACGGTGCGTCGTCCTCGCCGGTTGCGAAGCGGAGATGGAACTTGCCGGGCAGATTGCCGCTGTCGTCGACCGGCGATTTCTGGGACAGGGCTAGGCGATGGCGCGGGCGGTTGCGGTTCGCGAAACCGAGGTTGTGCCGGAGGCCGACCGCCTGGAAGGTTTCCCGCATCCGCGGGAAACAGAAGAGCTGCACGGGCACCAGGGGGCCGAAGAAGAGCTTTGCAGGTCGCTCCATGCCGGGCAGGTGCATCATGGCTGGCTTTTGACGGGACAGCCAGGGATCGGCAAGGCGACCCTCGCCTACCGATTCGCCAAATGTCTTTTGGCCGCACCGCAGGAGAGGCGTGTCGATCGCGGATCGCTCGCGGTTCCAGACGATTGCCAGGCGAGCCGCCAGGTGCGGGTTCTGTCGCACCCCGGTTTGCTCGTCCTGCGCCGGCCTTATGATCACAAGACCAAGCGTTTCTTGACGTCGATCCCTGTCGACGAGGTGCGGCGGTTGCGCGCCTTTCTTGCGCACCGGGCCTCGCAGGGAAGCTGGCGGGTGGTGATTGTCGATGCCGCCGACGATCTCAACGTCAACGCGGCCAATGCGCTTCTCAAATCGCTGGAAGAGCCGCCGCAGCGGATGGTGTTCCTGCTTGTCTCCTCAGAGCCGGGGCGGCTATTGAATACGATCCGGTCGCGCTGCCGCAGACTCGATCTGGGGGCGCTCGATACGCCAACTCTGATGGCAGCGGCCACACAGGCCTTTGCCGCGGGCGAGGTGGACCCGCCTGCTGAAGAAGTCTCGCAGCGCCTCGCGCAGCTCGCCCAGGGGAGCGTGCGCCGTTTCATCGGCCTGCACTCTGCCGGCGGGATAGAAATGCACGAAAAGATTGGCGTGTTCCTCGGGCACCTCCCGGGGGTGAGTTGGCCGAGCGTTCACGATTTGGCCGAAAGCCTCGGTGCGGCGGCTGCCAGTGAGCGCTACACGCTCTACCACGAGCTTTTGTTCGATGAATTGGCGCAGATCATCAAGGCTGCGGCAACCGGCGGCGGGGAGGGATCGAGGCGGGCGCTGGCTCAGCGGCTGATTGCCCCCCACCGGCTTGCGTCATGGGCGTCCTTGTGGGAAACACTCGTTCGCGAGGAGGCCGAAACCCGCGCGCTCAATCTCGACCGGAAGGCCTTCATTCTCGGAACCCTTCAGCGGATCGAAGCCGCGGCTCGGCCCTAGAGCAACATCCGATCTGACGGAATCGCGAAGGCGATTCCTGGATCGGATAAAGTTGCTCTAGAATCATAATGCTAGAGCATAACTACCCGACCATTCGATCGCGAAAAGCGATCGCGTATGGTCGGATGATGCTCTAGTGTAGCGCATCTGACGTTTGGCTTCGCGAGTACCCGCACGCGGGAACCAAATGTCAGAACCGGAACACTAGCCGGTGTGCCGTCGCTCCTGCCTCGATCCCGCTCAACCAGCATGGCCGCCGGCATGTCCAACAAACGCCCGTTCTACATCACAACGGCAATCTCCTATCCCAACGGCGTGCCGCATATCGGACACGCCTACGAGGCGATCGCCACCGATGCCATTGCCCGCTTCGAGCGGCTCGACGGGCGCGATGTGTTCTTCATGACGGGCACCGACGAGCACGGCATCAAGATGGTGCAGACGGCCCGCAAGGAGGGCATCACGGCTGCTGAACTGGCGGACCGCAACACGCCGCGCTTCCGCGACATGGTGGCAGCGCTTGGGTGCTGCAACGACGAATTCATAACCACGCGCGAAGAACGTCATCACAAGGCGAGCCAGGAAATCTGGCGGCGGATGGAAGCCAACGGCGACATCTATCTCGACTCCTATGCGGGGTGGTATTCGGTTCGCGACGAGGCCTATTACGACGAAAGCGAGCTGACCGCCGGGGCCGATGGTGTGAAGCTGTCGCCGCAGGGGACGCCCGTTGAGTGGGTGGAAGAAGAGACCTACTTCTTCCGGCTGTCGGCCTACCAGCACAAGCTTCTTACCCACTACGAGGCAAATCCCGAGTTCATCCTGCCTGTTGAGCGGCGCAACGAGGTTGCGAGCTTCGTCAAGGGCGGCTTGCGCGATCTTTCGATCTCGCGGACGACGTTCGACTGGGGCGTCAAGGTTCCCGGCAACGAGAAGCACGTCATGTACGTGTGGGTCGATGCTCTGACGAACTACATCACCGGTGCTGGCTTCCCCGACGAGAGCGATCCGAAATGGCGCTACTGGCCGGCCGACGTTCACGTGATCGGCAAGGATATAGTGCGCTTCCACGCAGTCTACTGGCCAGCTTTCCTGATGTCGGCTGGCATCGCCTTGCCCAAGCGGGTCTTTGCCCACGGGTTCTTGTTCAACAAGGGCGAGAAGATGTCGAAGTCGGTTGGCAACGTCGTCGATCCGTTCAGCCTGATCGCGGCCTATGGGGTCGATCAGTTGCGCTACTTCTTCCTGCGCGAAGTCGCGTTCGGACAAGATGGCAGCTACTCGCACGACGCAATCGTCAACCGCACCAACGCCGATCTCGCCAACGATCTCGGCAACCTCGCCCAGCGCTCGCTGTCGATGATCGCAAAGAACTGCGCCGGCCGCGTGCCGGAGCCCGGCGAATTGACAGAAGCTGACCGGGCGATCCTGGCGCAGGCCGACGGCATGCACGCGGCGGCCCGCGAAGCCATGGACCGGCAGGCGCTGGGCAAGTACCTCGACGGCGTGTGGGCGGTCGTGGCGGAAGCCAACCGCTACTTTGCCGGCGAGGAGCCGTGGACCAAGAAGAAAACCGACGTCAAGCGGATGGAGAGCGTTCTTTACGTCACTGCGGAAGTCGTACGCCAGCTGGCGCTCATGGCCCAGCCGGTGGTGCCGGGGTCGGCTGGCAAGCTTCTTGACCTTTTGGCGGTAGCGTCAGATCAGCGCGACTTCGCAGTACTCGGTGCTGCTGGGCGTCTTGCCCCTGGTTGTGAGCTGCCGGCTCCCAGTGGCGTGTTTCCGCGCTATATCGAACCTGAGGAACAGGAGCGCCGGGCCAGGGAAGAGAAGCCCGGACAAGGCACGAAATCGAGTTGACCGATTAGCTGTCGGCTTGAGCTACAACTCGATTTTGTCCAACAACATCCTATGTGCACCTTGACAATAGCCTGACAGTCTGGAACCGGAATGCTCGTCGATCATCATTGCCATCTCGACTTCCCGCAGTTCGCCGACGATCTCGACGCCGTCGTGGCGCGGGCGCGGGCAGCCGGCGTCGGCACGCTGGTGACCATCTCGACGCATATCGCCAGGTTCGATACCTACCGGGCGATTGCCGAAGCCCACGACGACATCTTCTTTTCTGTCGGAACGCATCCGCACAATGCGCACGAGGAACTCGATATCACGCTGGAGGAGATCGTGCGCCTCTGCGAGCATCCAAAGTGCGTAGCTGTCGGGGAAGCGGGTCTCGATTACCACTATCAGCATTCCCCGCGCCAAGCCCAGGCCGAGGGCTTTCGTCAGCACATCGCGGCCGCACGCGAAACCGGATTGCCGCTCGAGATCCATGCCCGCGAAGCCGATGAGGACACCGCCGCTATCCTTGAGGACGAGCACGCGAGGGGGGCTTTTCCAGCCGTCCTGCACTGTTTCACGGGCGGCCGCGATCTGGCCATGCGAGCCATCGACCTCGGACTCTACATCTCGTTTTCAGGCGTGGTCACGTTCAAGACGGCCTCCAACCTGCGGGAGATCGCCGCCGAAGTTCCGCTGGAGCGCCTCCTGGTCGAAACCGATGCGCCGTATCTGGCGCCCGTCCCGTTCCGCGGCAAGACCAACGAGCCGGCTTACGTTGCTCACACCGCAGCCGTTATAGCGCAGACGCGCGGCATTCCGCTGGCCGAATTGGCGGCGGCGACGACGGAGAATTTCTTCCATCTCTACACTAAAGCGAAGCGGCCAGCCGAAGCGCCGGTGCTCGCAGCGGCAAATGCGAAGGCGCGATGAAGCAACGCTTGACGATTCTTGGGTGCGGGCCGTCCGGCGGCGTGCCACGGATTGGGCCCGACTGGGGGCAGTGCGAGCCGAGTAATCCCAAGAACCGGCGGCGACGCTGCGCCGTGCTGGTCGACCGGTTCGGCAAGCGCGGGCGAACCAGCGTTCTGATCGATACGCCGCCGGATCTACGCGAACAGCTGATCGACGCACGCGTGCGGGAACTCGACGGGGTGCTCTTTACGCACGACCATGCCGACCACACGCACGGCATCGATGATCTGCGCATGGTCTGTTACGCTATGAAGCGGCGGGTCGACGTCTACTTCGACCAGCCCACGCGCGACAGCCTCGTGCCGCGTTTTGCCTATTGCTTCCAGGCGAAGGAAGGCAGCAGCTATCAGCCGATCCTGCGCTCGCACGACATCGAAGCAGGAAAAGGCGTCTGCATCGAAGGGGCGGGTGGTGCGATCGAGGCTCTGGCGGTGCCCCAGGATCATGGTGACATTGCCACGCTGGGGTTCCGCTTCGGCAAGCTCGCATACTCGCCAGACATCTCCGGCTTTCCCGATGGTGCAGAGGAGCTGTTGAAGGAGCTTGATGTGTGGATCGTGGACGCGTTGCGCAACACGCCGCATCCGAGCCACTTCCACGTCAAGCGTGCGCTGGAGTGGATCGAGCGCCTCCAGCCGAAACGGGCGATCCTGACACATATGACGACGGATCTGGACTACGACGCGCTCCGCCGGTCGCTGCCTGATCATGTCGAGCCGGCCTACGACGGCATGACGATCGAGTTCGACGGGCGGTTCGACTAACCGCTCTTCGTCTTGCCGCTGGCAGCGAGCCAGTCGCGGGCGTTGAACGTCTCGCCATTGGCTTCGAGCGCGGCATCGCACAGTTCGACAAAGAGCGGTGCGATGTCGTCGGGTGCCGGCAGGGTTGCCGGATCCTCTCCCGGGAAGGCCTTGGCGCGCATGGCGGTCGCGACCGGGCCGGGGTTCAGGATGTTGACGCGGATATTGGTGCTGGCGACCTCGGCAGCATAAGTGCGGGCGAGTGCTTCGAGACCGGCTTTGGTGACGGCGTACGGTCCCCAATAGGCCTTGGTGCCGCTGGCCGCGCCGGAGGATACGAAAACTGCGCGGGCCCGCTCGGCGCGCTGCAGGAGCGGATCGAGCGTGCGGATAAGCCGCCAGTTTGCTGTGACGTTTACTTCCAGCGTATCTGCCCAGACCTTGTCGGTGACGTGAGCAAGCGGGCTCAATGAACCGAGCACGCCGGCGTTGGCAATCAGGATGTCGAGGTGTCCGAAGCGCTCGTAAAGCGTCGGTCCAAGTCCGTCGACGCGGTCGGCCTGCGTCAGGTTGAGCGGAATGATGGTTGCCGGTTTGCCACCGGCTGCGCGAACCGCGTCGTCGGTTTCTTCCAGGGCGCCGGCGATCCGCCCCTGGAGGATCAAACGGGCGCCCTTTCGCGCCAGTGCGATCGCCACGGCGCGGCCAATCCCACGGCTCGCTCCGGTGACAAGTGCAATCTTGCCTTCTAGGCTGCGTGCCGGCTCCGGCATCAGCGCTGCCCCCCATCTGGTGGTGCCGCCTCGGTGGCGCCTTCAGCCGGGGAATGCCCGCCCTGGACGGCGTTGCGCGCAGCTTCGCGCGCCTTTTCGAAGAGCGGAGCTGCTTTGTCGCGGGCCTGTTCGGAGATGGCGACAAACCGTTCGGCGCCGGTTGCGGTCAGTTCGCGGGTGCGCTTGATGACCTTGGCGAAAATGCTGGCTTCCGGCATCAGGTCATCCCCGCGCAAACCCTTGACGACCTCCGTCATGCGCTGATGTGTCTCGCGCACAGCGGCTTCCGTTACAGCGCTCGTTGGGCCGGTGAATACGACGAGCGGCGTGCAGGCGGTCACGACCCTGGTGCCGCTTGCCAGCCAGTTGGCATTCTCGACCTGCGTTTCCTGCGCGAAATAGACCTGCAGGCCATCGACCCTCTGATTGAGGATCGTTCGGTCGATCACCGGGACGATGTGACCGCCGTTCTCGCGAACGAGCTTGAAGCGCGGGTTATCGGGATCGGGGAACTGCACGAAGAGGGCGACGGTTCGCTCGCTGTTGAGCGCAATACGGATGGCTTCGTCGGTATTGGCGGCGTGAATAACGTCGCGGGCACGGCCGACGCCGTAAGGGTCGATCTCGCGCAGGTAATCGAAGGTTGCCGCGCTGCCGGACTGCACGGGCGGCAGGACGAAGCGCAGTTGGTCGGCATTCACCGCGACATCGCCGTAACTTGCGATGTCTTCATCCTTGCTGACTGCGAAGATGCATTCGCGCACGTCGTCCATGCGCAGTCGCTGGAAGCTTGCCGCGCCACCGAATTCCTTAGCCTTGAGGGCAAGCACGTCGAGTTGGCCGTAGCCGAGTTGGGTCGGTTGGTCGCTGGTACGCTGCATATTTTCGCTGGTGCCTGCACTTGCCTCGCAGGCCGAGGTGAAACCGGCTTCTAAGAGGCGTTTGCCCAGGATGGGGCAGAACTGGCTGTGGTAGGCGCCGTTTTCGCCGCCGGTATTGATGGAGAAATCAGCGGCGCGGGCCGTGCTCGATAGGGCGAGCAACGTGGCGGTGCTCAAAAGAATCGCAACGTTTCGCACAAGCAATCTCCGTCTCATCAATAGGGTTGCAGCATGGACTTTCCGGCAGTCGCCGGTGGCAAACGCTAGAACCGGGCGGCTACGTCTCCTGACGGAGGGGTCAGCAGCACGAACCCGCCTTGCCGAATTCTTCAAGGTCGAGAAGCGCGGTCGGATATTCCCCGGTAAAACAATGATCGGAGAGCTGCGGAGCACGCGCGTTGCGTCCCCCTTCGATGCCGATGGCGCGGTAGATACCGTCAACCGATAGGAAGGCGAGGCTGTCGGCGCCCATGCTTTTGCACATCTGATCGAGCGTGTAGCGCGCAGCGAAAAGGTCTTCTTCGCGCGGCGTATCGATGCCGTAGTAATCGGAGTGGATGATTGGCGGCGACGCGATGCGCATGTGCACTTCGAGGGCGCCGGCGTCGCGGACGAGCTGCACGATCTGACGCGAGGTGGTGCCGCGCACCACGCTGTCGTCGATGAGCACGATCCGCTTGCCGCGCAGGACGCCCGCATTGGCGGCGTGCTTGCGCCGTACGCCAAGCTCGCGGATGCGCTGTTCGGGCTGGATGAACGTGCGGCCGATGTAGTGGTTTCGGATGATACCGAAGCCGAATGGGACGCCAGCCTGCTCGGCATAGCCGAGGGCGGCGGGAACGCCCGAGTCGGGGATCGGCACGATCACGTCGACGTCGACGGGGTTTTCGGCGGCAAGTTGACGGCCCATGTTCTGGCGGACTTCGTAGACCGAGTGTCCGCCGACGATCGAGTCGGGGCGGGCGAAATAGATGAATTCGAACACGCACGGGCGCGCCAGTTTGTTCTCGAAGGGACGCAGCGATTCGATACCGTCCCGCGTGATGACGACGACCTCGCCGTTCTCGATTTCGCGCACGAACTTGGCGCCGATCATGTCGAGGGCGCAGGTTTCGGAGGCAAGGACGTAAGAACCTTCCAATTTACCGAGTACAAGTGGACGGATGCCGACGGGATCGCGCGCGCCGATCAACATGTCGTCTGTGAGGGCGACGAAGGCGTAAGCCCCCTCGATCTGGCGCAGCGCGTCGATAAAGCGGTCGACCAGACGCTTTTCGCGAGAGCGGGAGACGAGATGCAGGACGACTTCGGTATCCGAGGTTGATTGGAAGATGGCGCCCTGCGCGACCAGATCGTTCTTCAGGATGCGATGGTTGGTGAGATTGCCGTTGTGAGCGATGGCGAAGCCGCCGGTCGAGAGTTCTGCAAACAGCGGTTGCACGTTGCGAAGGATGGTGTCGCCGGTTGTCGAGTAGCGGTTGTGGCCGATGGCGGCATGCCCGGTCAGCCGTTCCAGGACGCTTCGCCGATGAAAATTCTCGCCGACGAGACCCAGGTGGCGCTCGAGGTGGAATTCCTCGCCGTCTGTCGCAGCGATGCCGCACGCCTCTTCGCCGCGGTGCTGGAGGGCATGCAGCCCAAGGGCGGTCAGGGAGGCCGCTTCGTTGTGCTGGAAGATGCCGAAAACGCCGCATTCTTCGCGGAGCTTGTCGTCGTCGTAGGTGGCTTCGAACACTCCGTCCTGCAACGTGAATTGTTGACGTTCAGTCATGGAAGTCTCCAGCCTGCACGTCCAGCCAGCGAAGAATCATATCACCCCACAGTGCAGGCATGCGCGGGGAGGTGTCTTGCGACAGATATATGACGTCGCGGCAGTGCGGATGCCAGTGGCCAATCGTCTCGGCCCACAGCTTGCGGCGTTTACGATGGGCGCGGCGCGCCTTGCAGCGGAATTGGAGCACCTGCCTCTTCCTTGTTGGCTTTCTCGCGCTCGATGATGGGTACGATATAGGCGTTGAGGAAGCTTTTCAGCGATTCTCCCGTCGAAGTGATGTAGGGGCGCGTCTGGGCGTCCCGGAGCACCGGCCATTCGGTCTCGATTGCGGGCCAGAATTGCAACGCCAGCATGTAGGGAATGACGACGATTACGAACCCGCGTGCAAGGCCGAAGATGAACCCCAGGATGCGGTCGACGATGCCGATCTGGCTGTCGAGTATGGTATCCGAGATCCGCATGGTGATGAGGTGCACCAGGATCAGTACGATGACGAAGATGAGGATGCCGACGACGCCTTGGGCCAGATAAAGGCCGGTCGACGACTCAGCCGGATTGAAGCCCATCTGAACGGCGATTTCTTCGGCGAACTTGCGGTGATTGAGAAGGAAATAGAGGACCGCAAGGCCGGCGATTATCCACGACAGGATCGCCAGCAGTTCGCGCGTCAGGCCGCGGTAGAGCGCCAGCAGGCCCGACAGCACGGCAATGGCGATGACGCCGATATCGAGGTAGGTCAACGGGCCGATCATGGCGGTTTGCCTTCTCCTAAGCTTCGAGCCGCGCAAAAGGCCGGTTGGCGGTCGCTTTCACTGGCATGGAGAGAACGTCTCCGCAAGTTGTTTCAGATGCCCGATACGGTCCACCTCGAGGCCGGTGGCCTCAGTATCGACCTCGCCTTGCGCCGGAATGATGGCTCTGGCGAATCCGAGTTTTTCCGCCTCCTTGAGACGGGTTGGCGTGTGTGCGGCGGCGCGGACGGCACCCGACAGTGAAATTTCGCCGAAATAAACCCGATCGACCGGAAGTGGAACACCTGAAAACGACGACAGGAGGGCTGCCGCGGCGGCCAGATCAGCCGCTGGTTCCGTTATTTTCAAACCACCGGCGACGTTGAGATAGACGTCGCATTGGGAGAGCGACACTCCGCAACGGGCGTCAAGCACGGCGAGCAGCATCGACAAGCGGTTGGAATCCCAGCCAAGAACGGCGCGGCGGGGGTTTCCCAGCGGTGAAGGTGCGACGAGCGCCTGGATTTCGACCAGCAGCGGGCGGGTTCCTTCCATACCGGCGAAGACGGCGGCGCCCGGTGCGCCGGTCTCGCGGTCGCCGAGGAAGAGCTCCGAGGGGTTCTGGACCTCGCGCAGACCCTTGGCAGCCATTTCGAAAACGCCGATCTCGTTGGTCGGGCCGAAGCGGTTCTTGACGGTGCGCAGGATGCGGAAGGCATGCCCTCGCTCGCCTTCGAAGTACAACACGGTATCGACCATATGCTCGATGACCTTGGGGCCGGCGATCGAGCCTTCCTTGGTGACGTGGCCGACCAGGATTAGGGCGCAGCCGGCATGTTTGGCGTAGCGGATCAGGCTCTGCGTCGCGGCGCGAACCTGGCTGACGGTCCCGGGGGCGGCTTCCAGTGCCTCTGCCCACAACGTCTGAATGGAATCGATGATGACGAGGTCAGCGCGCGGACCCTCCGAAAGCGTCGCCAGGATGTTGGCGAGATTGGTTTCGGCGGCAAGTTCGACCGGGGTTTCTGCGAGGCCGAGGCGTTCGGCGCGAAGCCGGACCTGGGCGACGGCTTCCTCTCCTGAGAAATAGACGGCCCGTCCACCCCGCTCGGCAATCGCCGCGGCGACCTGCAAAAGCAGGGTGGATTTCCCGATCCCGGGTTCACCGCCGATCAACAGGGCTGAACCGGGAACAAACCCACCGCCGGTGACGCGGTCGAGTTCGTCGATTCCGGTTTCGATGCGCGGCGTGTCGGCGACCTCGCCCTTGAGACTTTCGAGTTTGACGACCCGCCCCTTGGAACCAGTCGACAATCCGCTGCCGGGCGGCGGGGCGCCGGTCAGCTCCTCGACAAGGGTGTTCCACTCCCCGCAGCTGCCGCACTTTCCAGCCCATCGCGGCGATAAGGCTCCGCAGGCTTGGCAGACGTATTGCGACTTGGAGGCCTTGGCCATGGTGTCAGGCTCCTCGCGTCGCGGCGGAACCGGAGCCGCCAAGGTAGACCCTGGCGAAGCGTGGGCTGAGGCGCGTGAGGATTTCATAGCCAATGGTGCCGCAAGCGGCGCCGACGTCCTCCAGGGTGATCGATGGGCCGATCAGCTCGGCCCAGTCGCCCCTGTTCGGGACGTCGTCCTCAAGGTCGCTGATATCGACGGTGATGAGATCCATCGAGACGCGGCCGACGATCGGGGCGCGGCGCCCGCCGAAGGCGACGTGACCGGCGGTTTGTCCGGTGGCAGCGCTCAGGTGGCGGGGCATGCCGTCGCCATAGCCTGCTGCGATAACGGCGACCCTGGTGATCCGGTCCGCGACGAAGCTGGCGCTGTAGCCGACCGACTGGCCGGGCGCCAGTTCACGGATCTGCAAGACGCGGGCATAGGCCTCGACCACCGGGTTGACCGGCGTGATGCGTCCGGGCAGCGCCTGTCCGCCGTAAAGCGCATAGCCGGGGCGGACGAGATCGAGGTGGTACTCGCGGCCAAGCATCAGGCCGTCGGACGCCGCAATGCTCAAGGGGGCGCTCGGCAGCAGGGGTTGCAATGTCTGGAAGACGTCCAGTTGCTGGACATTCTTATCATGGGCGGGTTCGTCGGCGCAGGCCAGATGGCTCATCACGAGGCGGACGCGGAGGCGGTCCATGGTGTGCATGTCGGAGGCCAGGGTGCGGATTTCGCGGGCGCTGAGACCGAGCCTGTTCAACCCTGAATCGACGTGGAAGGCGCAGGCCATCGGTTCGTTGCGCGATGGCGCGAGCGCGGCCCATTCCTTGGCTTCCGGCAGGCTTGAGATGACCGGTATCGCACCTGCGTCCTTGATGGCCTGTCCGCTGCCGGGGAGGACACCGTCGAGGACGTAGACGGTGGCATCCGCAACGAGAGCGCGGGCCTGCCGGGCTTCGGCCAGCGTTGCCACGAAGAAGGTATTGGCTCCGGCCGCACAGAGGGCGGGGATCACGTGATCCGCCCCCAGGCCGTAGCCGTTGGCCTTGACGACGGCGGCGCAGGCTGCGGGCGCAACGGCATCCCGCAGTATGCGCCAGTTCCCGGCCAGTGCACCGAGATCGACGATGACGACGCCGGCAGCGTCCGCCGGCACGGGGCCGTCAAGGCGCTCCAGAAGCGTGCGCGGGGACTGTTGTGGTGCCGTCGTACTCATCAATCGGTTTTGCCTGCCAACGGGTGATCGCGGTCGAGGTTGTCGAAGCGGGTGAATTCACCGGTGAACTGCAGGCGTACGCTGCCGGTAGGGCCGTGACGCTGCTTGCCGATGATCACTTCGCCGATGCCTTTGACGGCTTCAAGTTCGACCTGCCATTTCTGGTGCGCCTCGACGTCGTTGAGCGAGGGCTCCGCGCGTTGAACGTAGTACTCTTCGCGGAACACGAACAGCACAACGTCGGCGTCCTGCTCGATCGAACCCGATTCGCGCAGGTCGGAGAGTTGCGGGCGCTTGTCTTCGCGTTGCTCGACCTGACGCGAAAGCTGCGAGAGCGCGATCAGGGGAACTTCCAGCTCCTTGGCGAGAGCCTTCAGACCGGTGGTGATTTCGGTGACTTCCTGGACGCGGCCGCCGGCGGCTTTCGCTGCCGAGCCGGACAACAACTGGATGTAGTCGACCACGAGCAGATCGAGGCCGCGCTGGCGCTTCAGTTTGCGGGCGCGGGCGGCGAGTTGGGCGATCGAGATGCCACCGGTCTGGTCGATGAACAGGTGGGCGTTGTTGAGCGCTACGGAAGCCGCCATCAGGCGCGCCATTTCGCCATCGGTTATTTTACCCCGCCGAATTTTGTTGGAGGCGATCTCCGCTTGTTCCGAGAGAATACGTGAAGCGAGCTGTTCGGCCGACATTTCGAGAGAGAAGAAGCCGACGACTGCCGGTTCGGGTGCGCCGTCGGGGTTCGCCTGGAAGCGCGCGAGCCGCGATTGAGTGGCCACGTTGACGGCGATGTTTGTTGCAAGAGCTGTCTTGCCCATCGAAGGCCGGCCGGCGAGGATGATCAAATCGGAGGGCTGAAGTCCGCCCATCATGTTGTCGAGGTCGATCAGGCCGGATGCGAGGCCGGACAGGTCCGTGCCGCGCATTAGGGCGTTATTGGCAACATCAATGGCCTGGGTCATCGCCGTCTTTAGATCGAAGAAACCCTGGCCGTACTTGTCCTGTTCGGCGACTTGGTAGAGCTGCTTTTCAGCCTCTTCCACCTGCGCCTTGGGCGGCATGTCAACGGGGCTGTCGTAGGCGGTGTTGACGATGTCCTCGCCGATCAGGATGAGGCGGCGGCGGGTGGAAAGATCGTGGATGGTGCGGGCGTATTCGCGCGCATTGATGATCGTCGTCGTGCCCTCGGCGAGTCGCCACAGATATTCCGGTACGGTGAGATCGGAGTCGATAGGTTCGGCGTTCTCGAAGAATGTGCGCAGCGTCGTCGGACTGACGGTCTTGTTGGCTGCGAGCAGCTGCAGAATCGTCTCGAAAATGTTGGTGTGTAGCGGGTCATAGAAGTGTTCGGCGCGCAGGAAATCACTGATGCGATCCATGACCTCGTTGTTGACGAGGATGGCGCCGAGCAGAAGCTGCTCGGCCTCGATGTTGTGAGGCACCTGGCGGAAGGTGACGGGCTCACTCGCCTTGGCTGCGATGTGGAGCTGTTCTGATGCGGTAAGGGCGGTCTGTTTCATGAATTCGTGAATAAGCAGAGTCTCGATCGGGGTCTTTCGAGAATCACCGCTCCAATCGCCGTCAAGCAAAGCTTATCCGAGTTATGCACATGGCCGGCTGGGACGGTGGCCGGTAAAGGTACGCACGTCACAGGGGTGCGTGGCCGGAAACAAATGCAACGCCGGCGGGGAAGCCATGCAGCAAAGGTGGGAGGCTTCCCCTATTGTTGGCTCGGCTATTCAGAACGCCGATCAGGTCCCGTCGGGATTTTCGCTCGCGCCGGCGTCGGCTTCCGGGGCTTCCTCGTAGCCGCGCTCTTCAGCGTCCGGATCGAAGGTTTCAATGTCCAGCTCTTCGTCCTTGATCACGGTAACGTCTTCACCAGCGGCCTGCCGCTCGGCCTCATCTTCGGTACGGGCAACGTTGATTGCTACCGTGACCTGGACTTCCGGGTGCAGGTTTACGGCAACATTGTGCACGCCAAGTTCCTTGATCGGCGTGTTGAGGACGATCTGGCGGCGCTCGATCGAGAACCCGCCGGCTGTGATCGCCTCGGCGATGTCCCGGGTCGAGACTGAGCCATACAACTGGCCGGTGTCGCCGGCCTGTCGGATGGCGAGGAATGACTTCCCGCTTAATTTTTCGCCGATCTGCTCGGCTTCGCTCTTGCGCTCGAGGTTGTTTGCTTCGAGCTGGACGCGCTGGGCTTCGAACAGCTTCTTGTTCTCGTCGGTCGCGCGCAAAGCCTTCTTCTGCGGCAGCAGAAAGTTGCGGGCATAGCCATTCTTGACGCTGACAACGTCGCCCATCTGACCGAGGTGGCCGATGCGTTCGAGGAGGATGACGTGCATGGGGGGACTCCTTTTTTCATTCTTGTGGATGTCGGGCTTTCAATCGGGTGGCGGGACGCTTGCTGGCTCGCGAATGTTCAGTCGGGTCCTGGCGGCCCTCGGGGCGGCGGCGGGCGCATGAAATTCCGCCGCAGTGGCGAGAACGGTTCGGTGAGGCCGATGACGGCAATGACCAGCGAAGCGATGGTATTCAAGAAGAACAGGGCGAAGTAGACAGCCCACAAAATGGCAAAGCGCCCGGGATTACCTCGTGTTACGTAATGGACGATTGCGAGCCCAAGGAGGACATAGGCGAAATAGAAGGCCCCAGATGCGGCCGCAGCGGTCATCCCCGCAAAACCCGAGAGGACGGAGGAGACGACAACGCTTGCAGCCAGCACCAGCGGCGTTCCCGGCGGATAGCTCAACGTAGCGAGATCCGGCCAGGAGCGGCTAAGCATGCCGGAGGCGTCCGTGACGCGGGCGGCGATGTAGAGGTTGAGAAGCAGGATGCCGGTCATGAGCATGCCCGATGCGGCCGGCAGCAGGCTCAAAGCGACCCTGGTCATGGCTTCGAGGTCTTCTTCAGGGACAGGTTTCGCATCGCCCGATTGCGCCCGGAACTGCTCGAATGCCTGGCGCAGGATCTGTGACAGGTTTTCCTGGACCTCATTGGAGTCCTTGCCGAGCATCATGAGCAGAATGACGGACAAAAGCGTGCCCAGAACCGCGCACCACAAGACCAGGCGCCCGATCGGATACCATTCCGTCGCTGTTGCTTTTCCCTCGGGGGCGGCTTCGCGGTTGAGAAGTGCCAGATAGGTGAGGAGGACCGGCGGGCCGAACTGGGACCCGGACGAGACAAAGCCGACCAGCGGGCCGGCAAGGAGCGTGATGCTAATGCCGGCGGTGACCGCCCCGATAGCGGCCGCCCGCCAGCCGAGCGCCAGACCTGCCAGAAAGAGCGGCAGGGGCGAGATCAGGAACATCAGGAATTGCAGGACGGGCGTTCCAGTCGTTGCCGACATCAGGGCGATAAAGGAAACCAGTCCGGCTGCAATACCGACGAGGATGATCTTGTTCATGGCCGTTGAGCTGTCCCGCGATTGGCGCGGTTAGAGACAAGCGCGCAACCGCCTATCCCAACCAGAAGTCCCGAACTGCCGGCGCATGTCGTGGTGCGCCAGCCTGCTCAGGGCAATATCATCGCCTTACTTGATGACGTAGGGCAGAAAGCCGAGAAACCGGGCGCGCTTGATGGCACGGGCCAGTTCACGCTGCTTTTTGGCCGAAACCGCGGTGATGCGGCTCGGCACGATCTTGCCCCGCTCGGAGACGTAGCGGCCAAGGAGGCGCACGTCCTTGTAGTCGATCTTGGGCGCGTTATCGCCGGAGAACGGGCAGGTCTTGCGGCGGCGGTTAAACGGACGGCGTGCTGCTGCTGTTGCGGACATGGCTTATTCTCCCCCGGTGGTGTTGTCGCGCGCTTCGCGATCAGGACGGGGACCGCGGGGTCCGCGGTCAGGCCGCTCGCCACGATC
>LOEV01000071.1 GCA_001516065.1 Alphaproteobacteria bacterium BRH_c36 | reverse complement strand
AGGGGGGAGTTCCATGCTCCCATGTCGGGCTGTGTCTGACTGTGACGGACGTTGTCGTTCATACCTTCATGATAGCATTCGAGCGTCGCACACGGCCACTTATCCACATGCCGAAAGCAATCCGGCGGAGTGATCGTGACCTGGATAGGACGAGACGCGTTGCGGCTCGGTCGAGCGGCCGGCCAAGCCGCGAGATAGAGCACGACCCGACCAATACAGGGAGGGGCCGCTCCTGCAAATTGCCGACATATCCATGATCGTCATAGCCAGCCGAAAACCTCTGACGACAACGATCGATAGCGGTAGGCGAACCGACTTCGTCGAAATCCCACGAGCTGACATTTGCAATCGGTCGACCAGCGCTCTTTGGACACGAGCGACGATGTCCGCAGTTGATTGAACTCCGGTCAACCCAAAACGCGCCGTGATCAACTTATCTGCCCGACTTCGCCATGTGTTACCGCCCGACGCTCATCAGCAGCATTGACCACCCCTCCCCGCCTTTGCCTAATACTTCTCCGCATCCCGGTGATTCACAATGGCTAGCAAGAAGTTCAGAAACAAAACTTGCGCGTACTGCGGCGTGCCAGGAGCGTCGGCAACTGGCGACCACGTATTCGCGCGCGAGTTCTTCCTAGTGCGACACCGCGCCAACCTACCTCAAGTTCCAGCCTGCGCGTCGTGTAATTCCGAGAAGTCCCGACTGGAGACCTACCTGCTCCAGATTATGCCACTGGGCGCAAACCATCCCGAGGCGCAGGAGACAATCCAAACTTTGATGCCGAAACGCGCCGCGCATCGGGCTAACAAGGTGTTGCACGACGTCATCGACAACTCACGCGAAACTGTGTGGCTGACGGTCCAGACCGGGCAACAGCACGAACGCATTCCAGTCTATTTGGATGCGGACAGGTTGCGAAGTTGGTGCGGGCTCGTGGGGCGCGGTCTTGCATTCTTCCATTGGGGTGTCGTAACGCCCGACTACAAGGTCGAAGCTATTCCATTGGCGCCAAAGGTTGAGCACGACATCCTGGCGATGGCTCGACGATATAAAGGCGGTGAGTACGCAGAAGGGTCCGTCGGCAACGGAGCATTCGCTTATCGGGGCTTCAAGTGTGCGGACGGCGAGCCCGCCTCAATTTGGATGATTAATATGTATGGCCGGATGCCTATTGGGGGCGATCCGGCCGTCTCGCGGGTCTGCGCCAATAGTTTTGGTGTATTCATTACGCCGAGGGGTCACCATGAGGTGGCGTGGTGACAATGGTGATCATGATGACGGATAGAACCAACGAGGAGCGAGACCTGGCACTGGTGGAAGAGCTGGTGGCTATACCGGCTGGGATACTCCTCGAGCGAATAGAGGCTACGCCCGAAGGTCCACGCCCCGACTTCCGCATACAATCCCGTGGCGGCGTCGCGGGGTTCTGCGAAGTGAAGTCTCCGCGCGACGATTGGCTGGATGAGCAGCTTGAGCAGGCGCCACCCAACACCATAGTCGGCGGGGGCCGTGCCGATCCGACGTTCAATCGCGTCGCCCGCAACATCGAGAAGGCGGTCAAGCAGTTCGATGCCGTAAATCCGGATCACGATGTGCCGAATGTGCTGGTAATAGTCAACCATGACGCCGACTCGGGCTTCGATGATCTGTGCGAGACGCTGACCGGCGAGTTGCGCGCCGACACCGGTGAGGCGCACCCAACCAACTTGCGCGTCGCCACGCGGCTCGGAGACAAGCGCCAGCGCATCGACCTCTACTGCTGGATCGACAATGACCAGGATCGTCGCGATATTGGCGGATGGCTCATGACCGATTCGGTGCCTGAGCACACCGCTGCGCTGCGGACCATGCTGGTCAACGTGCTGCCAAGAAAGTCATCGGCGACCTAGCCGCGAGCCTCAGGAAGACGATGAACGCCCCCATCACGTTCCGCAATTCCTACTTCGTGTCCTACTTCGTGGCTTGCGACGCGCGGCCGGACCATACATATCTCTGCTTCTCGTCGATCAACAGGATCAGCGGTTGATTCCAGAAACGGCTGTTACCCATAAGCCATTGGCCAGATTCATTGGGATGATTTCTTCGTCAGCTGTTGAGTACAGGTTAGACGACCACTAATCGATTTTTCTCAACAACTGTGGAGATCTTTTTCGAACAGCTCAACTCGTTGGTTTTGCAGACTCATTTTTCATTTATGCACAGCTAATCCCCGCACTTGTTTTCGTTTCCATTGACCGACACGCCAAGCACCCTGCGAATCGGGCATTTATGTCGCATGGACCTTGGTAACTCACTTGACACACGGCGGTTTTTCTCGGCTCGCGAAAAGCAGCAACTTCTCATCCGCGCCGGCGGACGCTGCGAAGATTGCAATGCTTTGCTTGCTGATGAATGGCACGCCCATCACCGTATTCCGCATGCCAGGGGCGGAGACACATCATTGCAGAATGGTAAGGCGCTTTGCCCTGATTGCCATCGCAAAGAACACGAAAAGGACGCGAGCATGCGCGGTCATGAGAAATCCGATGAACTCGGCCAGGAGATTCCGCTCTTTGGCCGAGATTATTCCTGGCAGGAACGTTGCCGGGACACCTTCATAAACCATATCGGCGAGCACTGCTCGCCTACGCCAGGGGCCTTTAAACACCCTTTTGTCATGGAGGTGACGCCAAGCGGCGGCAAGACTGTCGGCTCGCTTAAGATCGCCAAGCACATCATCGACGAAGACCTTGTCGATTACGTCATCTGGCTATCGCCACGTGAGTCGATCAAGCAAGGCATCGAAGATGATTGCAAGCTCGTTGAGCTTGACAATCCGGCCAAGAGGATCTGGGACGATCCGCATATCCGTGTTGACACCTCAATGCGCAGCGACTTCAACCGCGTGCCGGAAAATCACCACGGTGTCATCATCAACTATCAGTCGCTTGACCGAATGCTCGGCTATTTCAAGATGCTAAGTGCACATAAGCGGCTGGCGTTTGTGTTCGATGAAGCACATCACGGTGCCTATGATGAAGATAAGGGTGCCGGCAATGTCTGGGGCGAGGCCATGCGTCAGTGCGCCAGCATCGCACACGCTATCATCTGCATGACGGGAACGCCCGTCAGGCCAGATAACAATAGAGTCCCTCATTTCCGCTACCGGCAAGTGACAGTGGATACGCCGAACGGCGTCGCCGCCGGTTACGAGATCATCCCGGATTTTTCATTCTCCTATGCCGATGGGATTGCCGCCGGCATCGCGCGCAAGCTCATCTTCGAGCACTTCGATCCTTATATCCCTTGGCAGAAGGAGCGGGACGGCGCCGTTGTCGAAGAGGGCCAGGGCCGGCTGAGCACCATGAAACGCGGCATCGCCCAGCGGGTGAAGCACAAGGCTTTCTGTCCCGAGCAAGGCATCATCGATGATATGCTACAGCGTGCCTTTGAGGCAAATCGCGATATGCGGGCCAAAGGGGATGACGACGCTGCCATCCTCGTCATTTGTTCCAACAACCGCGGCGACCGGAATACCATTGATCAGGTCAAGGCCAGGATCAGAAAACAGTTCGGTGAGGAACCGGAGTCAGCAGAATCTGCCGACGGCCCCGATGCGAAGGAAACAATCCGCAGTTTCAAACGTGGCAATCAACGCTGGATCGTCGCCAAGAAGATGATTAGCGAGGGCACCAACCTGCCGCGCATTCGCACTATCGTCCTTCTGACCGACATCACCAGCCAGCTGAACTGGACGCAGATTGTCCACCGCTCAACTCGCAATGAAGCCGAAGACCGGCTGCAAGATTCTCTGATCCTGCAAATCGATCTGCCCAACCTACGCAAATGGGCAACCGAAATCGAGGAGCAGATCAATGTCGGCATCGAAAAGCTCCCGACCGGTCGCGGTGAAGGCGATGGCGAAGGCGATGAACCCGAAGAGGTCGTCCGGGCGCTCGGCGCCTTTCTTGATGAGCGTGAAGTCATGATGGAAGGTGACGACTATACCCGATATGACGGCCCGGCGACTCAGCTATTCCGTGAGCTGTCACCTGAGACAAAACAGGAAAAATGGCACCTGCTGAAAACGCTCCGCCAGGGTGAAGAGCTTGGGCTGATTACGCTGACCGAAGAAGCAAAGCCGAAACCAAGCCCATTTACACGCGAGCAGCAATGCGACGGCCACTGGAAGGAGGCGCAGCGGAAAATGCGCCGCGCCGTCAAACTCGTCAGCAAGGACGGCAAGGACAATGGCCGCGAATATGCCTACATCTTTAACCGCTGCAAACGCGAGGCGGGGATGGCCAGGATGCGCTATGACGAGCTAATGCGTACCCATAAAGACCCGCTGTTAGTGCTTGAAAAACTGCATAATGCCGCCACCAAGGTGCTGGCTGAGGCTGAGCGCAAATCCAAAGGACGGGCCGCGTAGTGGCAAAGAATACTCTCGCGAACGGTGCCGGCACGCCGCACACCGTTCGTATCATCGATGAGCATGGACTCGAGCAGGTTTCCGCCAGCGGGGACACGCTTGTGCGTTTCGTGCAGCAAGCCCTTAATTTTGGTGAGCACCAGCTCTTTGAGCAGCTGCCCAGGGCGCTTGACCAGATCATCGCCCAAAAGCTCTGGCGCGGGCGCGAAAAGGCGTTCAAGACCTTTGGCGTGTTTGCCTTGTCGCCGCCCCCATCAGGCCTTGGCATCCATAACGACCGCACGCTTGCTCTTCTCAAGGCAGCCATGGATCACCGAGGCAAACATGTCGAGGAGTGGTCAGACGTCCTCGTCGCGGTCGACACGGCCGTCAAGATCCGCCAGATCGAACACGAGCCGGCCAACGGTGCCACGGCAAAATTCAAGGCGCCTTCCAAGCGATCTTTTGACGCTGCCCTGCTCACACTGCGCAAGGACCGGAAGAGCGCGACGACCTTCAAGCGGATCAAGTCCGGCAAAACGACAGTCACTGCCGCCGCCCGTGAAAAGGGTGTTGAGATGCAGGGCGCGCTGACGAAATACCTCAAGCCCGGCTGGCGCGCTGCCGGAGACGATGAGCGCCGGCAGTTTGTAGAATGGTTGCGACAAGACCCTGTATTCAAACGGTATCTTCGCTAACGGCTTATAAATCGATCTCTATCAAGTATCCGAACCCTTGGTTGGGGGGCTTGAAGAATTTGCCAGGACCGCTTTCGAATTGACTGCAGACGTTGATCTCAGTTGCTATTCGGAAGAAGTGTCTCGTAGACAGTTGTCCGGAATCTCCGCCAAGCAGCCTTTAGGGCACAGCTGCATCAGCCTGAGCGACCAATCGAGTCATCCCGGCCTGATCGTTGCCACCGCAATATAAAAAAGCCCCCACCCGGTTCGGGTTGGGGGCATGATCACTCAATATTCATCCGCAAGCATGACCGTGAGGACGCGGCATGTCTTGGCGTCGTCGCCCGGATCTTCTGAGCCCGCGGTAAGCGTGGGATCGAAATAGTCGATTTTCCACATCACCCATTCTTCGCGAACTTCAAGCTTGCCGAAGTCGTGCTCGCCATACGGATCGTTGTCCGGCGTGAAGGCCTCAAAGGCGCGAACGCTGCAGATGGCTTCGGCGACGAAGACAGGTCCGTGAGCCTGGACGCCGGCGGTAATGAACAGACGCCCATTGCCTTGGCGCAATCGGCGGAAACGGTCGTTCAGGTCGCGGATGCGTTTGTCCTTCATTTTGAACCTCCTTGTTCGGGACGCCAGCACCCAGGGGGGATGCTGGCC
>LOEV01000070.1 GCA_001516065.1 Alphaproteobacteria bacterium BRH_c36 | reverse complement strand
GTCACCCGCGGCGACCTCCGGAGCGAACTTCGGAAAGTAAAGGGTACTAGGTTAGCAGGAGGCATGTGGGCGCGTGTTGCAGTGCAGCATCGTTGCCACCGCCGTAACACTCCAACAGATCCGTAATCCGGGCCGAGGGCTGATGAGAGCGCCGATCATTCCACCTCCGAAACCGCCCAGGAAGGTCAAGAAGCGCCGTCAGCGCAGTCTTGTCCTCAGCCTCCTCGGGTTCGGCTTTGCCGCGTCGGTCGTCATATTCCTGGTGGGATCGGCGATTGCCGGCTACATGCTGATGCGGGCCTCCGAAGACCTGCCGAATTACGAGAAGCTGGCCGAATACCAGCCGCCGGTGATGACGCGCATTCATGCCAGCGATGGTTCGCTGATTGCGGAATATGCCCGGGAGCGGCGCATCTTCGTACCGATCAACACAGTGCCGAAGGTGGTCATCGAGGCTTTTCTTTCCGCCGAGGACAGCCGGTTCTACGAACACGGCGGACTCGATTTCCAAGGCATTGCGCGCGCGGTCTTCAAAATGGTGCTCGACAAGGCGCAAGGCCGCAGCGGGCGCGTTCAGGGTGCTTCGACAATCACGCAGCAGGTGGCGAAGAACTTCCTCCTGACAAGCGACCGGACGATCGATCGCAAGCTCAAGGAAGCGATCCTGGCAATCCGTATCGAGCGCACCTTCTCGAAGGATAAGATCCTCGAACTCTATCTCAACGAAATTTATCTTGGGATCGGCTCTTACGGTGTTGCGGCAGCAAGCCTCAACTACTTCGACAAAGAGCTGAAGGACCTGACGATAGAACAGGCTGCCTATCTGGCAACGTTGCCAAAAGCGCCGAACAACTACCACCCCATCAGGCATACCGAGAAGGCGCTAGCCCGGCGCAACTGGATCATCGGGCAGATGTATGAAAACGGCTATATTTCGAAAGAAACGGCCGAGGAAGCGCGCGCGAAGCCACTGAATGTCAATCTGCGCAACTTCGGTGCGCAGACGTTCGCGGCAGATTTCTTCGCCGAGGAAGTGCGTCGCGCCCTGCTGGCGCAATATGGCGAGGGTGATCTCTACGGCGGTGGCATGTCGGTCAGAACGACGCTACACCCGAAATTACAGCGTTATGCCCGCAAGTCCCTGATCGACGGGCTCGTCAGCTTCGACCGGCGCAAAGGCTGGCGCGGTGCGCTCAGCAAGATCGATATTGCCGGCGATTGGGGCACGACGCTTACCGGCGTGGAGGCTCCAGGCGATTTGCAGCCTTGGCGGCTCGGGGTGGTTCTCAGTGCGGATGCGCAACAGGCCGTGGTCGGTCTGAAACCGCGCAACGGAACTGACGGCAAGCCCGAAGAAAAGCGTGAAGCCGTGCGTCTCGGGCTGGCGCAGGTTGAGTGGGCAAAGCGTGTCGATGGCGGAGCCAAGCCCAAGGCGGTGAGCGAAGTGCTGGCGGAGGGCGATGTGATCTTCGTCGCCCCTGACGATCCACTCGATCCGACCGGTACCTGGTCGCTGATGCAGATCCCCGAGGTCGGCGGTGGTATTGTCGCAATGGATCCTCACACTGGCCGAGTCCTCGCAAGTGTTGGCGGGTTCTCCTTCGATATCAGTCAGTTCGACCGGGCGATCCAGGCCAAACGGCAGCCGGGGTCGTCGTTCAAGCCAATCGTGTACACGGCGGCCCTCGACAACGGCTACAAGCCGACATCGATTGTGCTCGATGCGCCGATCGAGATCGAACAGGGGCCGGGGCAGGATATCTGGAAGCCGGAAAATTACGACAAGGAGAAATCCTACGGTCCAACGACGCTGCGTATCGGCATTGAGAAATCGCGCAACCAGATGACGGTGCGGCTCGCACAGGACATGGGCATGCCGCTGATAACCGAGTACGCCAAGCGGTTCGGGATCTACGACGATCTGCTGCCGGTCTTGTCGATGTCGCTTGGGGCTGGTGAAACGACGCTCCTGCGCATGGCGACCGCCTACGCCATTCTGGCCAATGGAGGAAAGCGCGTCTATCCAACGCTGATCGACCGTATCCAGGACCGCTGGGGGCATACCATCTGGCGCCACGACCAGCGCCCCTGCGAAGGCTGCAAAGCGACCGAGTGGCACGAACAGTCGGAGCCCGAAATCCCCGACGACCGCAAGCAGATCATCGATCCGCATTCGGCCTACCAGATGACCTCGATCCTGCAGGGCGTCATCGAACGGGGAACCGCGCGTAGCCTGAAGAAGCTGGGCATTCCCCTGGCCGGCAAGACGGGCACGACAAACGAAGAGAAGGATGCCTGGTTCGTGGGCTATTCGCCCGATCTCGTTGTCGGCGTCTTTGTCGGCTACGACACCCCCAGGCCGATGGGTAAGGGCATGACTGGCGGGCAGCTTGCGGCGCCGATTTTCGGCGAATTCGTGAAAATGGCGCTCGAAGGCAAGCCGATCACGCCGTTCCGCCAGCCGCCCGGCATCGTACTTGCGCGAGTCAACCTGAAGACGGGGCTCAGGGCCCAGCCCGGCGACAGTCAGGCGATCATGGAAGCCTTCAAGCCCTATGAAGAGCCCGATGATGCCTATTCGATGGTCGGAGTGGGGGGCGATGAAAGCGGGGACGCCTATTCGCCTGGCTCAGCGTCCGTCAGCAGCGCCGATCCACGGCCGCCTCCGCGCGGATTTGGCGGCGGCGGCGGCGGCCTCTGGTAGACAGCCAGGAGCGCCGGAAGCAGGGTTTTGCAACGGCATTTGCTTGAAATCCGCTGCCCCGGCGCAGCCGTATTCTCCTTCCCTTCGTTTACAAGCCAGGACTTCGAACCTATATCGACGGACAGATCACCATAATCGGGAACTGTGCGAGTCACGATGGCGCTCTCCTGGCGCGCTGTTTCGATCATAGACGATCCTGTGCTCCCCCAACTAACATCCTTGCTAAGGAGCTGCGCATGCGCGCCGAGCCACAAAAACACGTCGATTCCATCAAGGAGGCGATGGCCCTCCTAAGGAGGCATCTTTGACTGGGATACAGCAAAAGCCCGCCTTGAGGAATTGAACGCGCAAGCCGAGGATCCTTCGTTCTGGAGCGACCAGAAGAAGGCGCAGAAGGTTATGCGCGAACGCCAATCGCTGGAACGCGCGATCAACAGCTACGAAAGCCTGGAACGCGATCTCGACGATTGCGTCACGCTCATCGAACTTGGCGAAGCCGAGGACGATGCGGCGAGCATTTCTGAAGGCGAAGAGCAGCTTGCCAAGCTGGAACAGGATGCGCAGCGCCGCTCGGTGCAGGCATTGCTGTCGGGGGAAGCCGACGGAATGGATGCGTTCGTCGAAGTTCACGCCGGAGCGGGCGGCACGGAGAGCCAGGACTGGGCGCAGATGCTGGCGCGGATGTATTCGCGCTGGGCGGAGAAGAACGGTTACCGTGTCAACCTCATCGAAGAGAGCGCGGGCGAAGAAGCTGGCATCAAATCGGCGACGCTGGAAATCAAGGGCGAAGATGCTTATGGCTGGCTGAAGACGGAATCGGGCGTGCACAGGCTGGTGAGGATCTCGCCCTACGACTCCAACGCGCGCCGGCACACGAGCTTTGCGTCCGTTTGGGTCTATCCGGTGATCGACGACAACATCGAGATCGACATCAACGAAACCGAGTGCCGGATCGATACCTACCGTGCGTCCGGCGCCGGCGGCCAGCACGTCAACACCACCGACTCGGCGGTGCGCATCACGCACATACCGACTGGAATCGCGGTGGCGAGCCAGCAGGAACGCTCGCAGATCAAGAACCGCGTGATCGCGTGGGCGATGCTGAAATCGCGGCTTTACGAACTCGAATTGAAGAAGCGGGAGGAGAAAGCCAACGCGGAAGCCGCCTCCAAGACCGAAATCGGCTGGGGCCACCAGATCCGTTCCTACGTTCTGCAGCCCTATCAGATGGTCAAGGATCTGCGGACCGGCTCGCAGAGTACCGATCCGCAAGGCGTGCTCGACGGCGATATCGACCAGTTCGTCGAAGCAGCCCTGGCGCAGCGCGTTACCGGAGCGAGCGTCGAGGTCGAGGACGTTGAGTAGACAATAAGGGGCGGTTCATTAAGCTGAAGGCTGAGAGTTGAGCTCAAGGGGGTTTAGCGCCTACACTTGGAGCAAATCTGCATCCCAGCAATGCCCGGATGACGCCCATGACCGAAAATCCGCAGTTTGATTTCTCCCTGCTGGCGCAAGGCAACATTCCGGTCAAGCATTTCGCCGCCGACGAGAAGATCTTCCTTGCCGGCGATACCGGTTCGGCGATGTTCATCGTTCGCACTGGCAAGGTCGCGATCAAGACCGGCGGCATGGTCCTAGAAAACGTCGGGCCGGGTGGGCTTTTCGGGGAAATGGCGCTGATCGACGGCAGCCCGCGTTCGGCAACGGCCGTCGCACTGGAGCCTAGTGAAATTGCCGTGGTGGAACAGCCGGGGTTGCTCGGACTCATCCAGCAGAGCCCGAAGTTCGCGCTGACGGTGATGCAACTCATGGCGCAGCGCATCCGGCGCACGAACGAGAGCTTGTAGGACACTGAAGGCTGGCTCGACGCCGGTGTTGCCTTCGTGCTAGAGCATCATCCGACCATCCGCGACCGTAAAGAGCGATCGGATGGTCGGATAAAGATGCTCTAACATTATGATTTTAGAGCATCTTTATCTGATTCCGGAATCGCCTTCGGCGGTTCCGTCAGATCGGATGTTGCTCTAGTGTGATGATTCAGACTAGCAACTTTCTGATTCTAGTGTCCCTTTGTCTCCGAAGTTCGCTTGAGTGGTTGCCGCAGAGTGGAGGCGAACTTCGGAGACGGGACACTAGTGTGATGATTCAGAAGTTCGCTGCCACCTGCGGCTAGGTTCAGAGCGAACTTCTGAATCTGAATCACACTAGCAACTTTCTGATTCTAGTGTCCCTTTGTCTCCGAAGTTCGCTTGAGTGGTTGCCGCAGAGTGGAGGCGAACTTCGGAGACGGGACACTAGTGTGATGATTCAGAAGTTCGCTGCCACCTGCGGCTAGGTTCAGAGCGAACTTCTGAATCTGAATCACACTAGCAACTTTCTGATTCTAGTGTCCCTTTGTCTCCGAAGTTCGCTTGAGTGGTTGCCGCAGAGTGGAGGCGAACTTCGGAGACGGGACACTAGTGTGATGATTCAGAAGTTCGCTGCCACCTGCGGCTAGGTTCAGAGCGAACTTCTGAATCTGAATCACAC
>LOEV01000069.1 GCA_001516065.1 Alphaproteobacteria bacterium BRH_c36 | reverse complement strand
TGAATGAGCCGGCTCGGATCAGATGGCAACATCTCCTGAATACAACCTTAAGTAGAAAAAAGCGTTTTTATTGACTGGAACCCCCAATTACATTTGACGATAACATCCGTTAATGGAAATCCATTGCGCTTTACAGCCGAATCTCCTTCCTGTAGCGGTCAAGAATTCGAAACACATTCCCGACCAGTGTATGGAATACTAGGGACGTGAGGTGATGCATGGCGGAATTCAAGCAGCTCGAACGGGCCTATCGGACAGCCCTTGAAGCTTCCTTGCGCGAACTGCAAGTCTCCGAGAATTCTGTGCAAGGTGTGAACCAGCAGGGATTTGGCGAGGCATCGCAAAGCTATGGCTTTGCTGAATCAGGAACCAATATCGATGCAGCCGAGGCCGCTTGTCTCGGCTATCAAATCGGCCGGCCCGAAGATCTCCACCAGAAGCTGGAATTCGTGCTTCGTCAAATGCGCCAACTGACCGACGAAACCGAAGAGTTCGACGCCTACGCGAACCGGATATTGGCAGACGTGAAATCCGTTATTTAGTGGAATGCCCGGGCACCCGACTGGCGCGGTGGCGGCTGCCGGCGAATAACGGGTAGGATAGCCCCATCGGGCAGTCGGGTCACGATTTCGCTGACAACTCGTTGAATAGAATCACGGCATGGGTCTTGTTCTTTGCCCCAAGCTTGGCCTTGGCGCTATTGATGTGTGTTCGCACAGTGTGCGGGCTGATCGCCAGTTCACGGCCGATCTCCTTATCCGTCAATCCATCCGCGCATCTCAGGATTATACGTTCTTCCTGTGGGGATAGAAGCTGCGTGCGGGTGCTCTGGCGCATCGGGTGATGCTGAAAATGCTCAGGCAGGAATTGGATGCAGTGCCAGGCGACAAGTTCTATATCTTCACGCCCCGTTGCCGGTTCGCTGGCAGGCATCACAACGCACAAGGCCAGCACTGATCCGCACTGGAAGGGGACGGCGATGAGCGTGTTCGAGGACGCGCCGGCACCGTCGGTCATAGCTTCCGGCGCTGACTTTTCAGCAATCTTGGCGATGGCTGCCTTGGGTCGCCAGCGGATGGGTCGTCCGGTCATCGCGACGGCGACATCGAGGGGCAATTCGAGTCCATAGAGCTTTGCGCGTTCGGCCGCAAAGGCGGACCGGACCGTATCGAAAAGAAAGTCCGGGGCGTTGCCTCGCAAAGTGTCGCGGCAGGATACGAAGACGAGGCGGGCTCCAAACACGTCCGACAGGTGGGCGGAAAGTCCGCACAGGCTATCGAAGGCCGACGTTGCCTGGGACGGCAGCCGTCGCAACCGCTCGACGGTCGGTTGCCCGGCCACGAGCGACATGATGTCGTCTGCGGTCTGCGGCGACGGCGCTCCTCTGGCACGGGCAATGTCGGACATGGAAAAGTACGCCTTGTTGGCAGCAACGGGCAGTTGGCTATCGCATCATTGCCGGAGCAAGACAATGGACCAATGCCGCACGTGAGCAGCGCGGGTGTGGCCCCGTTCGGGGCGGTACATACATGGAGATTCAGGGGGCATCCTCAAAAATGAGGAGGGTCGGTCAAATTGGCGATCTTCGCGAAGTGAGATCGCGCTCCCCGGTAAGTGTTGGTTTATTTTCCTGGTGCAATCGTCAGTCCAGCGAACGGCCGCGAAGTTCATTTCGGCAGAACGGCCGCCGCACAAAACGTTTTCGAGTGGACGATATTTTGGGCTTCGAAATTCCGCGAGCCCGCATTGCGACGTGAAAGCCGATATTGCCTGACCGTTTAAATCGAGGAGTGGCAAAGACAAGGGGATTGTATTTTACGTCGTCCGGGCTCGCTTCGTATTCCGAAGGCTGTGGGCTCTTATTTCGGACACGCCACTCCCCGGTGATTTATCTCCTGGTGCAAGTGCCGGGCCCCCTGCCGTTGCGCCCCACAAGGCAAACACGATCGCCGGGTGCCACCGTCAATTCGGCACCCGTCAAAAGCGGCGTTCCGCCGAATGTCAGATGAATGTCTTTTAGTCCAGAAGCGGCGGCGCCATGCGTGTCGTGGACCGAAGAGCCGCCAGCTGATGCAGAAGGTTCCCATAAAAATCAGGTTTTTCGCCGACAACGAATTGGTGGAGCTGAGGGGAATCGAACCCCTGACCTCTTGCATGCCATGCAAGCGCTCTCCCAACTGAGCTACAGCCCCGTATTCCATGCGTTGGGAACAGTGTGGTGCGGGACGGATAGTCCAACGCAACTTTGGCACACGAACACAAGCTTGTGCAGTGCTGTTCCAAGGAAGAGTTGACTCTAAGCCAGCCCGAACCAACTGAGACCGCGTTGATTAAGGTCTGGCGTCACGAACTGCAAGCCCAAATTTCGAATCCGCGAAACTCGCACGGGGAAATCAGGTCTCTTCGCTCTCGCCGTCCGTAATGCCGGGGATGATGTCCACGACGTTGCCTTCATCGTCCTCCTCATCTTCGAGGAACGTATCGTCGTCCTCCTCGTCGTCGTCTGGAATGGCGTCGACGGCTTCGATGTCGGCAAGTTCGCCATCGACAACCTCCGCCTCTTCGGCATCGGCCTCCGGCTTGGGCCGTTTGGCGTCCTTCGGCTTGACGTCATCGACGATCACCGCACCGGGTGGAGCATGCGCGATGACGTATTTCGCCTCGCAGATCGGGCAAAGGATCGGATCGCGGTTCAGGTCGTAGAAGCGGGCGCCGCAGTCGTCGTTCTGGCAGGTCCGTTTCGTACCGCGGGCGTCGGCGGTTCCCATGGGTCTGATCAGCCTCTTTTGGTTCGTGAAAAAATTGATCGCCGCCCTCTGCCACACAGCACGCCCGCTGTCAAAAACAGATCTTCGCGAAGTTGCCCGGCCCGCCGAGATGTGCGCGCTGGAGAATCCCCCCGCAGGCTGCCATTGACAGGCCGGCCTGCGCGTTGCTGTAAGACCGTGGGGTGGCGAACCGCCGCCCGCCCGCCCGGCATCTTCAACGCCTGCGTCCGTTTCAACGCCCGCCGCCACTGTCAAGGAAAGAGCCAAGCTCCGTGTCGCATCCCCCTTTGAAGCCGCTTTTCGCGAGCAAATCCAACTCTTTGCAGGGCCGCCTCACGGTGCCAGGCGACAAGTCGATCTCGCACAGAGCGTTGCTGCTCGGCGCGCTAAGCCTGGGAAAAACGCGAATCAGCGGGCTCCTTGAGGCAGAAGACGTACTTAACACCGCCAAATCCGTGACCGCGCTTGGTGCCCCGGCCGCAAAGAACGGCGAAACCTGGGAGGTGACGGGACGCGGTGTCGGCGGACTGCGCCAACCTGATGGCCCGCTCGATTTCGGCAATTCGGGCACCGGCACCCGTTTGATGATGGGCGTTCTGGCTGGCCACGACTTCTCCGCGCAACTGGTCGGCGACGCCTCCTTGTCGAGCCGGCCGATGGCCCGTGTGCTGGGTCCGCTGAAAACCATGGGTCTTGAGATTGAGGGCGACGACGCAGACCGGCTGCCGCTGACGTTGCGCGGAATGGCCGATCTCGTGCCGATCGAATACGAACTTCCCGTTCCCTCCGCGCAGGTGAAATCAGCGATACTTCTGGCCGGCCTGCACGCCGCCGGAAAGACAACCGTAATCGAGGCGGAACCCACCCGCGACCATACCGAACGCATGCTGCGCTTCTTCGGCGCGGAAGTCACTGGAACACCCGATGAGACGGGGCGCACGCGCATCACCGTCACCGGCAACCCGGTCCTGCAGGGCCGCGACGTCAAGGTGCCCGCCGACCCCTCCTCGGCGGCGTTCCCAATCGCGGCAGCCGTCATCGTGCCTGGCTCCGACGTCACCGTTGAGGGCGTGCTCGTAAACCCGGCGCGGACCGGCTTTTATCAGACGCTGCGCGAGATGGGCGCCGACATTACCTTTGAAAATGAACGCGAAGAGTGCGGCGAGCCCGTCGCCGATATCCGCGCCCGCCATAGTGGGCTGAAAGGCGTCAACGTGCCGCCTGAACGTGCGCCCTCCATGATTGACGAGTATCCGATCCTGGCCTGCGTCGCAGCTTTTGCTGCCGGCGATACGGTGATGCACGGCCTTGCCGAGCTGCGCGTCAAGGAAAGCGATCGCCTCGCAGCCACCGCGGCCGGCCTCGAAGCCAACGGTGTATTGACCCGCATTGAAGGCGACACCCTCACCGTTCACGGTGGCAGCGGCAAGGTGAAGGGCGCCGGCACGGTCGCAACCCACCTCGATCACCGCATTGCCATGGCCTTCCTCACCATGGGGCTGGCCTGCGAAGAGCCCGTCACCGTCGACGACACCGCCATGATCGCAACGAGCTTTCCCGAATTCGTCAGGCTGATGCAGGGGCTCGGCGCTGCTTTCGGTCCGGCTGCTGGAGCATCCGGATGATCATCGCCATCGACGGACCGGCTGCATCGGGAAAAGGCACGCTCGCCCGCAGGATCGCCGATCACTTCGGCCTACCCTGTCTCGATACTGGTCTTCTGTACCGGGCAGTTGCTCGCGACGTGCTGGCAGGCGGGTTCCGCCTGGACGATACCTGGGCCGTGGTCGCTTTCGCGCGCTCCCTCGACCCGGCGACCCTGGACGACGAGGGCCTGCGCGCGCCTGGTGTCGGCGAAGCCGCCTCCAGGGTAGCCGGCATCCCCGAGGTCAGGTCGGCGCTTCTCGAATACCAGCGCGCATTCGCCAGAAGGCCGCCCGGCGCCGTCCTCGACGGCCGCGATATCGGCACGGTGGTCTGTCCAAACGCCGACGCCAAGATATTTGTAACAGCAACTCCAGAAGAGCGCGCCCGCCGGCGGCACCTGGAGCGTCAGGCTCAGGGCGAACCGGTCACCTTTGAGCAAACTCTGGATCTCATCCGCAATCGGGACGCACGCGATTCGGGCCGCGACAGCGCTCCCATGCGCCGCGCTGACGATGCTGACTTGCTCGATACGACGGAAATGGGTATAGAGGCCGCATTCGACGCTGCGGTCGGATTGATCTTGAGGAAGATCAGCCAATAGGGTGCGCGAGATGTCGCGGGCCTAAATTCGCATTGGCGGCCTGGCCATCGCTGCAGCAACCGATCTCAAATCAACCTCATCCGAGTGCCCACTCAGGCGCCGACAATGCTTGTTTGCGAGCATCCCGGGCGCCAACTGGCACACATGAACGTCGCGATCCGGCCCGCCGTCGCGGCTCGCCACAACACTAATCCGCTCAAGGAGCATAAACCTCGCATGTCGCAGTCTGAAATGTCGAAAGACTACTCCCCGACCCACGAAGATTTTGCAGCACTTCTCGCCGAAAGCCTCGCCAAGGAGGACGTCTACGAGGGTAGCGTCGTCACCGGGAAGATTGTCGGCATCGAGAAGGATCTGGCTATCATCGACGTCGGGCTGAAGATGGAAGGCCGCGTGCCGCTGCGCGAGTTCTCCGTCGGCGAGGCCGTTGATCCGAATCTGAAGGTGGGCGACGAGGTCGAAGTCTACCTTGAGCGCATTGAGAATGCCCGCGGCGAAGCCGTCCTCAGCCGCGAGAAGGCCCGCCGCGAGGAAAGCTGGACGCGCCTTGAGAAGCAACACGAAGCCGGTGAGAAGGTGACGGGCGTCATCTTCAACCGCGTCAAGGGCGGCTTCACGGTCGATCTCGACGGCGCTGTAGCCTTCCTCCCAGGCTCCCAGGTCGACATCCGCCCTGTGCGCGACATCGGCCCGCTGATGCACCAGCCGCAGCCCTTCCAGATCCTCAAGATGGACCGCCGTCGCGGCAACATCGTCGTCTCGCGCCGGTCTGTCCTGGAAGAGACGCGTGCAGAGCAGCGCGCCGACATCGTCGCCCGCCTCGGCGAAGGCCAGGTCATCGACGGCGTGGTCAAGAACATCACCGACTACGGTGCGTTTATTGATCTCGGCGGTATCGACGGCCTGCTCCATGTCACCGACATGGCTTGGCGCCGCGTCAACCACCCTTCCGAGATCCTCAACGTCGGCGATACGGTGAAGGTGCAGATCATCCGCATCAATCCCGACACGCAGCGCATTTCGCTGGGCATGAAGCAGTTGCAGTCCGACCCGTGGGAAGCCATCGAAGCCAAGTACCCGATCGGCGGCCGCTTCACCGGCACGGTCACGAACATTGCCGACTACGGTGCGTTCGTCGAACTCGAACCCGGTGTCGAAGGTCTGATCCACGTCTCCGAAATGAGCTGGACCAAGAAGAACGTTCACCCCGGCAAGATCGTCTCGACCAGCCAGGAAGTCGAAGTCCAGATCCTCGAGGTCGACCCCAACAAGCGCCGCATATCGCTTGGCCTCAAGCAGGTCCAGGACAACCCTTGGGAAGCTTTCCTGGCCCAGCACCCGCGTGGCTCGACGGTCGAAGGCCCAATCCGCAACATCACCGAGTTCGGTCTCTTCATCGGACTCGAGGGTGGCGTCGACGGCATGGTCCACCTCTCCGATCTCGATTGGAACCGGCCCGGCGACGAAGCCATCAAGGATTACAAGAAGGGCGACAACGTCCAGGCCGTGGTTCTCGACGTCGACAGCACCAAGGAACGCATCTCGCTCGGCATCAAGCAGGCCTCAGGCGATCCAGCCGAGACCATCGGTGGCTTCAAGCGCAGCGAGGTTGTGACCTGCGAAGTCATTGCGGTTCAGGAAAACGGCATCGAGGTCAAGGTCGGCGACACCGAGCTGACGACCTTTATCAAGCGTTCCGATCTCTCCCGCGACCGCTCCGAGCAGCGCCCCGAACGCTACAACGTCGGCGACAAGATTGATGCCGCCATCGTTAGCCTCGACAAGGCTGCCCGCCGCATCACGGTCTCCGTCAAGGCGCTGGAAATCGCCGAGGAGAAGCAGGCCGTCAAGCAGTACGGCTCCACCGATTCAGGGGCTTCCCTCGGTGACATCCTAGGTGCCGCGATGAAGAGGGTCACTGGAGACACCGGCGAAGGCGATTCCGATTCCGAAAATGCATCGGAGGAGGAAAAGAGCGAAAGCTGATCGGATCCGGGCGTAAGCCGGACCAATTCAAGAATCGTTGAACGCGCCGGGTTTTCCCGGCGCGTTCGTCGTTCAGGTCAAGTCCTTGGCCCGTCGCAACCGGTTCCCTTCGGCCGCGGCGCTCCCTGCGAGGTACCGGTGACGACTGCGGTCGCGTTAAGCAATGTCGCTCGAAAGTCCATCCGCGACCCGTGCCCATTGCTGGCGGCCCAATACTTGCCTAGCTTGTCTGTGAATTTAGGACTTCGCTAACGTTGTTTGTCCGCCGCAACTCTGTAAGGCACCGCCGCTCGGCCGGATGCAGCCAGGATGGGGCGGGCGGACGTCCGCAACTGGCACACCTAGCCTCAGCAAATCGGCCCCGATTGGGAATTTGGAGACGACCATGACACTCGACGTCGATACCCTCCTCGACCGCCGCCGCCTGCGGCGCAAGGTTACGACCTGGCGCGTACTCGCCGTCGTCGCAGCATTGCTGGCCGTTGGGTTTCTGATTTCGGCAGGCGACGGTGCCACCGGTTTCCTGGCACCCAAGCAGATCGCCAGAGTCTCGATCACAGGCACGATTCTAGAGGACCGGGCGCAGCTCAAGATGCTCGACGAGATCGCCAAGTCCGACAAGGTCGAAGCTCTCATCGTCTACGTGAATAGCCCCGGCGGCACCACCACTGGCGGCGAAGCGCTCTACGACGGCCTGCGCCGCATTGCCGAAAAGAAACCGGTTGTGGCCCAGTTTGGCACGGTGGCAGCATCCGCCGGCTATATCGTTGGGCTGGCAAGCGATCATATCGTGTCGCGCGGCAATACCATCACTGGCTCGGTCGGCGTCATCTTCCAATGGCCACAGGTCACCGATCTGCTCGAAAAGGTCGGGGTGCAGATGAAGACGGTCAAGAGCGGCGCGCTGAAGGCGGAACCCAACCCTTTCACGGCTCCAAGCCCGGAAGCCCTTGAAGTAACTGGCGAAATGGTCGCAGACGGGTTTGCCTGGTTCCATAGCCTTGTCGAATCCCGCCGGGGCATCAAGATCACCGACGTTCCAGGTCTCAAGGAAGGCCGCATCTTCTCTGGGCGTCAGGCCAAGGATTATCGCCTCGTCGACGAAATCGGCGGTGAGCCGGAAGTGGTGGCTTGGCTTGAAAAAGAGCGCGGCGTGACAGCCGATTTGAAGGTGATCGACTGGAAACCGAGCGAGCCGGGTCAATGGGGATTTTCCGCGATGTCCTCCGAAATCGCCCGTAGCATCGCGGTTGGCGGCGTTGCCGGCCTCACTGAGGCGATCACTTCGAGCGGAATTTCGCTGCTTTCGCTTGACGGTTTGGTCTCCGTTTGGCACCCTCGCGAAAATTGAGTAATTACAACGACTTTGTCTTCCGGAGGCGGCGGTGATCAAGTCGGAATTGATCCAGCGGATAGCAGCAGCGAACCCGCATCTCTACCATCGCGATGTCGAGCGCATCGTAAACGTGATCTTCGATGAGATCGTCGATGCGCTGGCGCGCGGCGATCGCGTGGAATTGCGTGGCTTTGGCGCATTCACGGTCAAGCACCGGCCGGCGCGCGAAGGCCGCAATCCACGCACCGGCGCGCCTGTGCCGGTCGAAGAAAAGTTCGTGCCGTTCTTCAAGACCGGTAAGGAGCTTCGCGAGCGGCTGAATTCCCAGCGCAAGTGAAAAAGTAACTTGCGCTGAGTTATCGATCCGCGAGCGGCTGGCTTCGTGTGCCGGCGGTTGCAAAAGTTCGCGTTGTCCGGGTAGACCCAACTAGACCCCAGTAGACTAGGTAGACAGTAGTGCTGAAACGTATCGTCACCCTCCTCGTTGCGTTCCCCGTTGCGATCCTGCTTGTCGCCCTTGCCGTGATCAACCGGCATGAGGTGCGCATGGTGCTCGATCCCTTCAAGCCGCAAGCGCCGTCACTGGCGATAGACCTCCCGTTCTACTTTTACCTGTTCGGCTCGATGTTCATCGGCATTGTCGTCGGCGGCCTCGCGGTGTGGTTGGGACAGGGCCGGTGGCGCCACACGGCCCGCGTAAGGGCTCAGGAAGTACGTCGCTGGCAGGCCGAAGCCGACCGCCTCGCACATGAGCGCGATGCAGAAGTCGCCCGCACGGGTGGAACGGGCTCCGGCAAGACTCTGGCGCTCGCCCACCGGTGAAATCTATGGTGTTCAGGGTCAGACGCTTGGCTCCAGGCTCGCCATGCGTCTGTAAATCCTTGACATTAGCGCCGAGAACTGCATCAGGCCGATATGGCACAAATCAAAATTTGCGGTATCACCACTGAGGCGGCCCTCGCTCACGCCATTGCGGCGGGCGCCAACTTCGTCGGGCTAGTCCACTTCGCCAAGAGCCCCCGGCATCTGACGCTCGAGACGGCCGCCGACTTCGTCGCCAAGGCAGCGGCGCTGGGCAGTGCGAAAACCGTCGTGCTGCTCGTCGATCCCGGCGATGAACTCGTCGCGGCCGTCGCCAATGTGGTCGCCCCCGACATCATCCAGCTCCATGGCCACGAAACGCCCGAGCGCGTAGCCGCTATCCGTGAAATCGCAAACCGCACCATCTGGAAGGCTGTCCCCGTCGCCACAGCAGGCGAAGTAGCCGCCGCCGAAGCCTATCTGCAGCCCGGCATCGCAGACCTGATCCTGTTCGATGCGAAGCCGCCCGCTGGGGCAAGCCGGCCAGGTGGTAATGCTCTGAGTTTCGATTGGACGATTCTCGAAGGCGTTGCCCAGCGCCACCCCTTCGCGCTCGCAGGTGGGCTCACCCCGGCGAATGTCGCCGCGGCGGTCGTACTGACGAAGGCCGCGATCGTTGATGTGTCGTCGGGAGTCGAAGCCGCGCCGGGTCGAAAAGAGCCCGTACTGGTCGAGCGTTTCATTGCCGCGGCCCGTCAGGTAGGCCAAAGTGCGGTGAAATAACGTATGACACCGTGACGTGCAGCGCAGACCACGGCCCAGCCGGGTGCCGTAACCCGCAGACCTGACAAGAAACCGACCCAACAAAGACGAGCCATCAATGCCAAACGCCAAGGCTACCGCCCACCTCGACCCTAAGCCCAACAGCTACCGCACCGGCCCCGACGAGCGCGGTCACTTCGGTCTGTTCGGAGGCCGCTTCGTCGCCGAAACGCTGATGCCGCTGATCCTCGACCTCGAAGACGCCTATGAGGCAGCCAAGGCCGACCCCTCGTTTGCTGCCGAGTTGAGCGGTCTCAACACCCATTACGCAGGCCGTCCAAGCCCGCTTTATTTCGCCGAAAGGCTGACCGAGCACATCCGCGAAGTGTCCGCTGAGTCGGGCGGCGCCGGCGGCGCCAAGATCTACTTCAAGCGCGACGAACTCAACCATACCGGGTCGCACAAGATCAACAACTGCCTCGGGCAGATTTTGCTCGCCCGCCGCATGGGCAAGACCCGTATCATCGCCGAGACCGGCGCCGGCCAGCACGGCGTCGCTGTCGCCACCGTCTGCGCGCGATACGGCCTGCCATGCGAAATCTACATGGGCGCCACCGACGTCGAACGCCAGAAGCCGAACGTCGTTCGCATGCACATGCTTGGCGCCAGCATCAATCCGGTGACGTCGGGTGCGGGCACGCTAAAGGATGCCATGAACGAAGCCCTGCGCGACTGGGTTACCAACGTCCGCGACACCTATTACATCATCGGCACGGCCGCCGGCCCACACCCCTATCCCGAAATGGTTCGCGACTTCCAGTCGGTCATCGGCAAGGAAACCCGCGAGCAGATGCTGGAGCGCGAGGGGCGCCTGCCCGACACGCTCGTCGCCTGCATCGGCGGCGGGTCGAATGCCATCGGCTTGTTCCACCCCTTCCTCGACGACGAGGGCGTGGCGATCTACGGCGTTGAAGCGGGAGGTCATGGCATCGAGGTCTATAATGGCCACGCGGCGTCAATGAGCGGCGGATCGCCCGGCGTTTTGCACGGCAACCGCACCTACCTTCTGCAGGATAGGGAGGGCCAGATCCAGGAGGGCCACTCGATATCTGCCGGTCTCGACTATCCCGGCGTCGGCCCCGAGCACTCGTGGCTGAAGGACACCGGCCGCGTCAATTATGTTCCCATCACCGATAAGGAGGCGCTCGACGCCTTCCAGCTCTGCGCCAGGCTCGAAGGCATCATCCCCGCGCTGGAGCCTGCTCACGCGCTCGCACACGTCCTGAAGCTCGCGCCGACCCTGCCGGAAGACAATATCCTCGTCATGAACATGTGTGGCCGCGGCGACAAAGATGTGTTTGCTGTCGCGGGCTACCTGGGGATGGAGATTTGAACCTCTGCCTCTGATCGGCTAATCCCTCACCTTGAGGCTTTGCATCAGCGTTCAGTTAAGCGGGGTAGAGATGGGTATTGGTCGCTCGCCGTGGCATTCTGCGATCTTCGCGGCATTGCTGGTCTTTGCATGGCCAACGGCTTCGACGAGTTGGGCGCAGGACAATACTCCCGCGAACCCTGCTGTCCCGCCCGATGCGGCAACCGCGGTGTCGTCCGCGCCCCGGCTGAACCTCATAGACCGCCAGCGCATGCTCGCCGAGATGCTGGCGAAAGCGTTGTGTTTCATCGATCTCAAGGTCGATAAGAAGGTGCACCGCAATCAGATGTCGGTTGCGCAGTACGTTTTCCACTCGACGCTTGAGCATCTCAACGAAGGCAGCGCCGGGCTTGAACTCGCTGCCGAACATCACCCCGAACTGAAAAAGGCGATTGAGGACATCAAGCTCTCCTGGGTCAATTACGCCGAGCCGCTCAACAGCTGGACCGGCGGCAGATGGGGCAAGGCGCAGTTCGCCATAAAGGTCTACGAGGTCGACGAGGCCTATGAAAAGCAGCTGAGCGAAGCTATCGCTCTGTACCGCAAGGTGCTCGTCGATGCCGGCAGCGTCACGCAGGATGCGGCTGCTGCCATTCTTGCAGCCGGCAAGCAGCGCACACTCACCCAGCAGTTTTCCAAGCAATTCTGTCAGGCTCTTTCCGGATACAAGACCGAAGTGACCCGCGACAACCTCAAGCAGTCGCTGGCGCTTTACAAGGACGTCACGAAAAAGTTCGTGGCAGGCGCCAAGGAGTTGGGCCTGACGGAAGACCAGCCCGGCCTCGTGCTCGACAACATCGAGCTGGCGCAGGCGACGTTTGCCAAGATCGAACCCATTCTCATCTCTGCCCTCGACGGCAACATGCCGACTCTCGAGGAATTGAGCCTCGTCGCAACGGCGAACGTCGAGCTGCTCCGGCACTGGGAGAAGATCGTCTCGACGTATGTGCTGCTGAATTGAGCGGGAACCGAGGGACTGGATGCGGCAGCTCCACGCAACTTCAGCAAGAGTGGGCGAAAAGCCGAAGGCGGCCCTGCGCATCCATGAATAGTGAACGTGCTCTAAAACCCGCCGCCCGTCTTGAAGCCGCCGCCGCTGCCCTTGCTGCGTCCCCCGCTCCACCCGCCGCCGAATGGCGGGAGGCCGGCGCTCTTGCGGAACGGATCGGCAGGACGCCCGCGCCATTTTTGGCGGCGCTGCGAGCGAGCCCAGTAATCCGCACCGGTGATGACCCCTTTGATCAGCGCTTCGAGGATGTCCTCGGCGATGTCGTCGAGCTCGAACTCGGAGGCATCGTCGTCGTAGTGGTTGCGCCGGAATTTCGCGGCGATATCCAGTAGTTCCTTGCGCTTGGCGCTCACCTTGTCGAGGTCCTTGCGGCGCTCGTCGATCGTGCGTTTTACATCGGTGGCCTTCCGCTCCATCTCACCGATCCGCGCGACGATGCTGTCGTCCGTCGGCTCGGCCGTCCGCCGCGCCAGCATGATCAGCCGCTGATAGCTCTCCTGCTCCAGGAATTTCGCTGAAAGCGCGATGGCTTCCTTGAACGACTGGTCGAGCCCTTCAGCATATTGATTGAGCTGACGCGAAATCTCCGCGATCTCCGCTTCGCTGGTTTCGAGCGCCTTGTTCGTATCGACCTGGCGCCCGCGTGCGGCGGCCAGACTGCCGGTCAGGTCATTGCCGGCGATCTCGTTGATGCGCTCGGCTTCAGCCTTCTGAATACTCGCTACGGCCGCCGCCATGTCCGCGGCCAGCAGCGCCACGTGCTCGCGCAGCCGGTTGGGGATCTCGTTGAGGATGGCATAGTTGCCGCGGGCTTCTGAATACCCGACGAGACGCGCAACCCTGTCGTCGCCCATGCGGATAAGCCAATGCGGCCGGTAATCGGCAGAGCCGTACTTGCGCCGCCACAGATACATGAACAACGGATCGTTTTCGTAGGCCTGTCCCTTGTGGAGCCGATCCTCTTCGGCCTGGCGCGTCTTCTCCTCGGCCTGCTTGTGAACTTTCGCGAGTTGATCGCGCGCTTTCGCCAGTTCGGCATAGGCCGGCTCGGCGGCGAGTTGATCGCGCGCCTTGGCGGCAGCCTCGTCAAGCTGCTTTTCAAGTGCAGCGATCTCCGTGCGGACAGCTTCGGCCTCGACGTTGAACGCCTTTCGCTTGGTGTTGGCATCTGCAGCACGGGCCTTGAGGGCGTCGATTGTCGTCTGTCGTGCCAGGAGCAGGCTCGCGACCTGATGTTCCAGCGCATCGGCTTCGTCGATAACCCCATCGGCGACCGCGCCGCGCGTGCGCACTTCAGCAAGTTCGCGGATGGCGGCGGTCCGCTCTTCGAGCAGGCGCACGTGATGCGCCGTGAGGCCCTCGACGTCCTTGAGCAGTTGCTGCTCGCGGATGCGAAGCTCCTCGATCGAGCGCTCGATCTCGGCAAGTGTCTTGCGCCCTGACACCATCACTTCCACCTCGTGATCGCGCCGCCCTGGGTGGCGATTCTCCAGTCCGGCACCAGGCGCCCGCGCTCTTTGCGTCCGACGATGTTATTCTGGATGATGCCGTCGTCGTCCTTATCGGCCTTGACCGCGCTCAGAACCGACCGGTCGACGCGCACGGCCCACTGCGAAACCTGCTCCGTCTTGCCGGTCTCTTCGTTGGTAATCTTCTGCGCCAGCGGATCTCCGTCGGCTCCGATGGCTTCTACGACGAGATAGAAATTGTAGGTGTCGGGATTGGCATCGGGGATGCGCCACAGCCCCGAGACCTCGCCGGGTCGGTTGACGATGCGGATCTGGTAGACGGAACGCAGCTTGGCAAGTATCTCCTTCAACTCCGCTTCAGCCATCTGCGCGGTGGCGAGATCTCCCGTGGCGGCGGCGTTTGTCCCCGACTTCGCCAGGGACTCGGCGCGCGCTCCGATTAGCGGATCATTTGCCTCGCTGGCGACGCTGGCGGCCAGCGCCTGCAATCGTGACGGCAGTTCAATGACCGCTTGGCGCTCGGCCTGGACCTGCACCTGTCTGGGCCGTTCGTAGAAGACGTAGTTGATGGCGAAGAACGCGACGATCGCCGCCAGCGCGCCAAGCACGTAGCGCCCCCAGTTCCAACGCGTCACGTAGGCCCGTGCGATTTTTGTCGACAGCGCTTCCGGGTCCGGCGGCTTGTAGGCAAAACGGTCTTCTTCGAGCGCCTTCACGCCTTCTTCCAGGATGCGGTCGGGAACCTCGATGCCCTGTCCACGATAGATTTCCCGCAGACGGTCGATCAGGTCCTGACGTCGCGCATCGTCGTTCAACTCGCGTTCAACGAGATTTCGGTCATGGCGCAGCGTATCGACGACGTCCATGGCGATCATGACGTCGTCGAGCGGCGATTTGCCAGAAACCGGACCAGAAACCGGACCAGAAACCGGGCTAGATACGACGCCGCCCGTGGCACCCGGCGGCCTGCCGCGTGCTTGTCCGTCTGCTTTGGATGTTTCGCCGCCGCTGGTCATGTCGATGGATCAGGACTCGATGAGCATTTCGCCCTCGGCGGCGAGCCGCGCGAGGCGCTTCTTGCCATCTTCGACAGCTTCGCGGATCTCTTCGGAGTTGCGCGTGGCAAGCACCCGCATCTCATTGATGATTTCGCGCGTGCGCACCTGGAAATTGACGACTGAGTCGACCAGCATTTTGACCGACTCGGCTTTCACCGTCGGCCCGTAACCGGCCTTGATGGCGGCTTCCTGTACTTTGTCGCCGATGTCGGACAGCGTCTCCAGGCTCTTGTCGATCCCCTCCTTCATCGCTTCCAGCGTCCGCGTTGATTCGCTCAGCCCGAAAAGCCCCGTGAACGATGCCTTCAGCGCCGTCAGCACCGCCTCATTCGTCGAGAAGAACGAAACCGCCTGCTGATAAACCCGCTCCTTGGCGCTGGTCGTTTGCGTCAGCCGCGACATCACAACTTCGGAGGTGTTGTAGCCGATCGTCAGGTTGTCGGCGAGATCCTTGGCGATCTGGTAGCGCTTCTCTTCGTCCTGCAGCGCCCGGATCTTGGCATCGCGGTCCATTTCGAGTTCGGCGCGCGCGCTGATGTCGTCGCCCTTGTAGGCGGCGACCGTCTTGGAGGATTTTTCCAGTTCCTTCTTCGTTGCGGCGAGTTCTTTCTCGGCTTTCTGCAGGACCTTCAGCGCCATCACCTGGGCCTGTTTGTAGGCGCCGCGGAAATCGTGATAGGCATCCAGGATACGCCCCTCGCGTATGATCTGGTCCTTGGCGTCCTTGGCGACCTCGAGGTAGGTGTGGCGGATCTCGTCGAAGCGTTCCGAAATGTCGCCACGGCGGACCTTCATCCAGACGTTGGCGACACGTTCGAAGGTGTTGATCTTGCCGTCCTCCATCTGGTCGACGAGGCGCTTTGAGTCGTCGCGGATGGAATTGAAGGCATAGACGATGTCTTCGTAGCGCTCGCCGATGTTCATTGCCGAGATTTCGTTGCGCACGATCTCGTTGAACAGCGACGTCTGCTGCAGCGTCTTGGCGATGACGGCGACGTTTTCCGGGTCAAGGTCGTAGATCTTTTCGAGAAGCCCGCCGATCGGCGTCTCTTCCGCCGTCTTCGTTTCGAGTCCGAGTTCGCGCACCTGTTTCAGGGCGCTGTCGAGTTGTTGCAGGGCTGTTGTCTTGGCCATGGGTATCGCTTTCTGATGCTGGTGAGACCAACCTGAGTGATTTCCCGAAGCAATACGACGTTGCTGGCTGGCATAGCAACGCGCCTCCGGCGGCACGCTAATCATGGGGTATGCTCCACGACGATCGGCGCAGCGCGACGCTATCGGACTTGACCCGCAAGCCCGCCCGCCGCATGAACGTGCTCTAGTGTTCTGGTTCTGACATTTGCTTCCCATTGCGGCCAGGTCGGGAGCAAATTTCAGAACCATAAGGAACACTAGCAACTGTACGTTTCTAGTGTAGCTTTTGCACCTGACGTTTGGTCTCGAGTCCAGC
>LOEV01000068.1 GCA_001516065.1 Alphaproteobacteria bacterium BRH_c36 | reverse complement strand
GCCGCGATGGCGGGTCGCGTAGTAGGCGTCGGCTTCCTCGGCGGTGACCGCGACGACGGGGCCGCGAATGCGCACCTGACGGCGAAGCGACTTCCAGTGGAACACGCAGGCCGCCATCATGTTGCCTGCGAGTTCGCGGCCCTTCGCGCTTTCAAGGTTGGTATAGAACACGAAGCCGCGGTCCGGGTGGCCTGCCCCGTCCATGCCTTTCAAGAGCACCATGCGGACGTTCGGGAGCCCGTCGCCATCAACTGTGGCCAGCGCCATGGCGTTGGGATCGTTGGGCTCGGAAGCCACCGCCTCCTGCAACCAGCCGCCGAACAGGTCAAACGGATCACCTGCGGCGGCCAAGGTATCGTCGGTCTGCCCGGCAAGCGTATCGGCATCGAGTTGAGGTTCGTCGGTCAAATCATCATCCCTTCGCACGCACAATCGCTCAAACATGGCACGCTTTTAAAGCTGGCCTTAACCAAAGCAGGTCATCATTGGGCAACGAGAGGTCCGAGTTGTCTGGATTTCTTCGCTTACCAGTCGTTTCCTTAGCGTCGTACCTTGTGAGTTACAGCCATGCGTTCAACCTGCGAAATCGAGACGATTTTTGCCACTTTACTGGTCGGCGTCGTCGCCGTCGCCTTTATCCTTATGACATCGTCACCGGGAACAACTCAAGAAGCGCCGACGGCTCGTGGCGTTTCGCTGTCGCAAAGCGACCGGGTCGCGGCACTCGAGAATGTTCAATACGCCCTGACGGAGCTTGGCGACGGCGCCAGCTATGTCTGGCAGCGTGGCAACGGCAGGCTGTCCGGCGTCATCCAGCCAACCTCATCTTTTGTCGACGGCAAGGGCCGGGTCTGCCGGCACATCGTCGTGCTGTTGAGCGCTGGCGAAAAGTCGCGCAAGACCGAAGCTGTCGCCTGCCGCCTCGGCAACGGCGTCTGGCGCTTCGACAGCTAACCTATACCCTGCTGTTTTTATTGCTTTTTCTTCCGGCCCGCGACGGTTGCGCCCATTGCCCGAATGGCGCATCTGGACCGCAATGGCCTTTCGTGTAGGATGCGCCAAACTTTGGCCGAAAAACAATGAAGAAGGGCACCCGAACGATGAGTGAAGCTGCGCCTGGTTCCGCCGGGGTAACCGGCAATCTGATGGCGGGCAAACGCGGGCTCGTCATGGGCGTCGCCAACAACCGTTCCATCGCCTGGGGCATCGCCAAGGCGTGTGCCGCACAAGGCGCCGAATTGGCGCTCACCTACCAGGGCGAGGCGATCAAGAAGCGAGTCGAACCGCTCGCCAACGAACTCGGCGCACGCCTCGTCATCCCCTGCGATGTCACCGACGGAGCGTCCATGGACGCTGTTTTCTCGGCCATCGACAGCGCCTGGGGCAAGCTCGACTTCCTGGTCCATGCCATCGCGTTCTCAGACAAGGCCGAGCTCGATGGGCGCTACGTCGATACCACCGAGGGCAATTTCACCCAGACCATGCTGGTGTCCTGCTACTCGCTGACGGCGCTGGCGAAGCGTGCAGAGCGATTGATGGGCGAAGGCGGCTCGATCATCACATTGACCTACTACGGCGCCGAAAAGGTCATGCCGCACTACAACGTGATGGGGGTGGCGAAGGCGGCTCTCGAAGCAAGTGTGCGCTATCTGGCTGCCGATCTCGGCAAATCGGCTATCCGCGTCAACGCCATTTCGGCAGGACCGATCAAGACGCTGGCGGCATCGGGGATTTCCGACTTCCGCTACATCCTGAAGTGGAACGAATACAATTCACCGCTGCGGCGGACCGTGACAATCGACGAAGTCGGCGGCGCGGGGGTCTATCTACTCTCCGACCTGTCGCGCGGAGTGACCGGTGAAATCCACCACGTCGACGCCGGCTATCATGTCCAGGGCATGAAAAACGAGGACGCCCCGGACATCACAGTGACCAAGTCCGACGTTTAGAATCGGCGGCGCCCATCGCTGCTTCGAAGGAGAAGCGTCGGCATCAGAAGAAGAGCTCATGAGGGCCCATTCGGTGAAAGACGGCGTGACCCTCTATTGCGTTCGCCACGGGCAGACCGACTGGAATGCGCAATCGCGCTACCAAGGTCAAATGGATGTGCCGCTCAACGAAGCCGGGCGTCTGCAAGCGAAGCGTAACGGCCAGGTCCTGCGCAGTCTGTTACCTGGCATCGCTCAAGCCCAATACGTCTCCAGCCCGCTAGGTCGAGCGCGCGAAACCATGCAGATTCTACGGCGGGAGCTCGGCCTCGAGCCTGACATCTTCGCGCTCGACGACCGCCTCAAGGAGGTGCACTACGGCGACTGGGAGGGCCAGCTTCTCGAGACGCTGCTGGAAACCGAAGCCGAGGGAATTGCCGCGCGGAAGGCGGATCCATACAATTTCCGACCGCCGCAAGGCGAAAGCTATGCCGACCTGTTGGAACGAATGAGGGGCTGGCTGGACACTGTGGATGTCGACACCGTTGTCACCACGCATGGAGGAATCACCCGGACCATGCGGGCCTACCTACTCGATCTGGATCCCAACCGGATTCTCGATCTCGATGTGCCGCAGGATCGAGTCCTGGTCATCGGGCGCGGTGAGATGCACTGGCTCTGAAAAGCGCGTTCATTTTTCATGGACCGACGGCTGCGCCTCTCAAGGCTCGTTTTGGTCGGATGCGAACCGGAGGAAGGTTGCACCTGCGGCTGCGAGCCGACACGCTCGTTTCATCGCCCGAAACAAGAAAGGACCGGAGCAGCGGCAGCTCCAGTCCTCTCAACGTCAATAGGGGACTGCTCGATACCGGCTGCTCATTTCCGGCAGGAGCCTTCCCTTCCGTGTCGACGCCTTCCACCGCGATTGGCTAGTCCCGACCGAGCATTGTGGTTCGGTCGCGGCAGAACTTGTCGTTTGTACGCTGAAAGGACGCACGCATCTTTGGCCGTAGCCATCGCTGCGCTTGCTCACGTGCTCCACTTTCTCGACCGCATTGTTCCATTGTTCGGGGCAGGCACTGTGGCCGTGCGCCCCCTTTTCGGAGTCGCGGGGAGTCGGGAAATCCCCAATTCGATCCGTCTTGGGAGACAAATCATAGGGGAATCACGCACTAACTCATTATTTTCATAATCTGCGTTGCCCTGATTTGTCATCCTTCTTGGGTCGCAAGTCGGAATTGAACAGGCTGCGGCCCAGGGTTAAGATTTTTTTGCAACACTTTTCGGTTGCAGCTTCACGTTGCACGATATGCTAGCGGCCGCGTTTCGAACCTCGTGCACGGCTGTCGCAGGTTCTCTCACGGGTGCAGCCTAGTGAGGCGTCGCGTCTTAATTGACCGGCGGTGCGGCGAGGCCGGGTGTCAATTAAGGCGTGAAAAACGCCTCACTAAGTCATTGATGTTGCTAGTGGCCCTCAAGTCGCGCCTAAATCGGACGACGTTGCGGCAATGATGCGATTTAGGCGCGACGGGAAACTAGTTGTGCCGCAAAAAGCGTGTAAGTACGTTTCGAGAGAATCGCCGCGGACGGGTGACTGATCGGATGAAGTTGCTCTAGAATTCCAGTGATCCGACTCGAGTTGCTCCATTCGCAAGCGCCTCCGCCGTAACGCAACTCTTTAATTTGTGTTCTGGATTCACTAACGCTTGACGACCACCGCCAGGACGCAGCGTCAGAATCGAGCACACCAGTCCGAAATCTTTTTGGAAAAGTATGTCCCACAACACGTTCGGCCACCTGTTCCGCATCACCACCTGGGGCGAAAGCCATGGGCCCGCCATCGGCTGCGTCATCGACGGCTGCCCGCCAGGAATCCCGCTGACTGTCGAAGAAATCCAGCGCGACCTCGACCGGCGGAGGCCCGGTCAGTCGCGCTTCACTACGCAGCGGCGTGAAGCCGACAGCGTTGAAATCCAATCGGGCGTCTTCGACGACGGCAGCGGTCGGCAAGTGACAACCGGCACGCCGATCGGCCTGGTGATCCGCAATACCGACCAGCGCTCCAAGGACTATGGCGATATCGCCGCCAAATTCCGCCCCGGCCATGCCGACTTCACCTATGAGGCGAAATACGGGGTGCGAGATTATCGCGGCGGCGGACGCTCATCGGCGCGCGAGACGGCGATGCGGGTGGCTGCGGGCGCGATCGCGCGCAAGGTGGTCCCGGGCGTGCGCATAAGGGCGGGGCTGGTGCAGATGGGGCCACATCGAATCGACCGCAGCCGGCTCGACTGGTCAACCGTCAACGACAACCCCTTGTTCTGCCCGGACCCGGGCAGCGTCGAACCCTGGTCGGACTATCTCGACCAGATCCGCAAGAGCGGGTCGTCGATCGGGGCGGTCATCGAAGTCGTCGCCGAAGGCGTGCCTGCGGGGCTTGGCGCACCGATCTACGGCAAGCTCGACCAGGACCTCGCCTCCGCGATGATCAGTATCAACGCGGTAAAGGGCGTCGAGATCGGCGAGGGCATGGCGGCAGCCGAACTGACGGGTGAAGAAAATGCCGATGAAATCCGCATCGGCCCGGATGGCAGACCACTATTCCTTTCTAACCATGCCGGAGGCATCCTCGGCGGCCTGTCGACCGGCCAGGAGATCGTGTGCCGGTTTTCGGTCAAACCGACCTCCTCCATCCTGTCACCGCGCAAAACCATCGACCGCGACCGAAACGAGACCGAGATCGTGACCAAGGGCCGCCACGACCCGTGCGTCGGGATCCGCGCCGTGCCGGTGGGCGAAGCCATGATGGCGCTGGTTCTTGCCGACCACTTCGTGCGCCATCGCGGCCAGTGCGGATGACGCCGCGAGAAGCGGCCTTCGGTAATTTCTCTGCTCAACAAACAATCACATTGCACTGACGGCGGCAGCCAACGCGCGAGTTTGTGCAGCAAGTGGAAGATCGTCGTCCGATTTGGCTCAGCGCAGTTGCCAAGTCGGTCTGCGCTTGCGTAACCTCGCGTTGCGCTGCACCGCAGCATAAGGAGGGTTGGGTGGCATGACCGACGCACCTGCGGACGACATCCAGGACGCCAGCGGCTACACCGTCCGGTATGGAAAGGAAAAGGGCCAGTTCCGGGTCTTCATACTTGCTGGCGCTGGCATTCTTCTGTGTATCGCGGCGTTCTACCAGGGCAGCGAAATTCTGCTTGGCATCGGGATCGCCGCGCTTGGCGCCGCCTATTACTTCTTCCCCCTCATCGAATCGGACCGCCCCCGGCTCGGCGCCAACCAGTATGGCATTTTCATCGAGGGCCTGGGGCTGATCGGCTGGCGTTCGGTCGAGAATATCGAGACGGTTCACATCGCTGTGCGCACGATGATGACCCATGAACTTCAGATCAAACTTTCGCAGCCGCTTGAACAGGCGCTGTTGGCCGACTGGCGGAAGATGGCGTTCTATCGTCTGCTGATGCGGCTGCCGTGGACCATGAGCCACAACAATACAATCCGCATCAACCTGGAGCCCTTCGACGACCCGCCCGATGAAGTCGAACGGACCCTGAAGCGCATGCAGCGGCATTACCGCAGTTAGTTTCAGGCATGGGCCACTGCTTGTGCGGGTCACCTCGGCAGCGGAACGCCGGCCTTGGTGAAGGCTTCCGCCTGGCGGGCGGCGACAGTGTCGATGTCGAACTGCTCGATGGTCTCGTTGAACAGGCGGTACCAGTTGAGCTTGGCGTCGAGGTGCAGGAAAACACCGCCGAGGCCGATTGCGGCGCGATCCATGAAGACGAACTCGCGCGGGATCGTCACGGGGCCTTTCTCCTTCAGCACATTGCGGACGTGGATCATTTCGCGGCGGCCGTATTCGCCGGGTGCGACCTCGTCGGCGATGGTGCGCTCGCGGTCGTCCAGCAGCGGCCCGTAGATGAAGCGCGCCCAGATCGTCAGGCCGTCGATGAGCTCGTTGTTGAGGCCTTTGAAACCCCATTCCTCGTAGGCGGCAACGACCCTGTCGCGATCTCCCGCCAACAGCCCCTGATAAAGATTGACCACGCCCTGCACGAAGCGGGGCGAGAACGCGCGTATGCAACCGTAATCGAGGAGATTGATGCCGGCGGGGCGCCCGTCCTCAGAGAATACGGTGTAGTTGCCGAGATGCGGGTCGCCGTGGATGACGCCGTGATGGCTGAAGGGATACCACCAGGCGCGGAACATGGCGCACGCGATCTGGTTGCGGTCATCGAGCGGAGCTTCCTTGAAGGACAGCAGCGGCTCACCGTCGAGCCAAGTCATGGTCAGCAGGCGGCCGGTCGACAATTCGGGAAGCACTTCGGGCACCCGGATCAGGGGATCGTCACGGAAGATACCTGCGTAGAGGCGGGTGTGGGCGGCTTCCAGCGCGTAATCGAGTTCCTCGCGCAGGCGCGAAGATATCTCGACGAAGATTTCCTTGGTGTCGATGCCGGGATCCATACGCGCGTGCAGCTGGAAGACGAGCTTCAGCTGGTTCAGGTCGGCTTCGACGGCCGACTGCATGTCCGGGTACTGGAGCTTGCAGGCGAGCTGGCGACCGTCGGGATGAGTGGCGCGATGCACCTGGCCCAGCGAAGCGGATGCCGCCGATTTCGGATCAAAAGCCGCGAACCGGTCTTGCCAATCGGCTCCAAGCTCGGCCGTCATTCGGCGGCGGACGAAGCCGGGCCCCATCGGCGGTGCCTGGCTTTGCAGCTGCGCTAGTTCGCGGGCGTATTCCTTGGGCAGGGCTTCGGGGATCGTCGAAAGGAGCTGGGCGACCTTCATGATCGGACCCTTGAGCCCGCCTAACGCCGCCGCCAACTCGCGGGCCGACTTCGAGCGGTCCTGCTCCATCCCGAACAATCTTTTGCCCGCATAGCGCGCGGCGACGCTGCCGACATTCGCGCCGACGCGGGCGTAGCGGGAAGCACGGGCGGTGAAACGATTGTCTTCGTTGCTCATACTGGCAGGGACCGTGGATGGAGACGGGCAGGTCATCGGATGGTGTTTGGGAACAGTACGCAGGCGACGGCCCTCGGATCAAACGGCGAAGTGCCGCCGCCTGAGAAAACGCGAAAGGGCCGCGCCGTCGGGCGCAGCCCTCTCGAGAAAAGTCCGGCATGTCGAGATTGCCGGGCTCAGCGGTTTTCCTGGCGGAGCAATTCAAAAAAGCGCTCTGGTCCGCCGGGTCGAGAAAGATCGACCTGATTTGCGAAAATCGCCGGATCGCGGCGGCGGTAGGCGTGTCTGGCGCTGCGGTGCTGGTGATGACGTCGTAGCTTGCGGGAAACGTAGCGATCGCCGTCGCGATACTTCTTAACACCGTGGGCACTGGCCGGCCCCGTTGCGAGCGGCAGCACCGCGGCGACGGCGAAGGCGGCGACGATCGCTGAAAGGGCGAGGCGGGTATGTTTGGCGAAGCTCATGTGCAGCCTCCTCTTCGGGAATTTCCGGTAGCCTATAAAGTTGGAATTTACTCCGACATGTTCAACGCACACTCGCGTGATCGCAGCAGCGGGGGCACCGATGCGAAGATGACGCGCGCGGCGGAGAGCGTTGTCAGGAATCCTGATCCGTCAGATTCTTTGATGCGTCAGATTGCTTATTGGGTCAGATTCCTTGGCCCTCGGTTTCGCGCTCCAGCTCGCGCAGGCGTTGCTCACCATCGGGCCAGAATGGATTGACCGACATCAGCTGGCGGTGCGCAGCCAACGCGCCAGCCTTCTGGCCGGTCTCCTCAAGCATGCGCGAAAGGCCCTCGAGCGCCTTGTAATGATTGGGGTCGAGCGCGAGAACGCGGCGCAGATCGCCGAGCGCCCTGGGAAAATCGTTTTGCGTGTAATGGACCACCGCGCGCTGATGCCAGCCCTCGGTATAATCGGGGGCCAGGGCAACGACGGCGTCAAGAAACCTTAGTGCCAGCGCATCGTTCTTTTCGGCGAGAGCCTTGCTGGCACGCTGCATCAGCACAAAAACGGTGTCGCCATGGCCGAAAAGCCAAAGGCGCTCGATCACTCCGGCAATTTCGGTGCCGGACTTTTCGTCGGAGGCTGTTGCCAGGAGAGCGTAAAGGTTGGTCAGCACCTCGGCGGTCTGGCGCGGCGACTTCGGTGGGTCGCTGAGAACCCGAAGGTGGTAGGGCTGCTCGGGTTTCGCCGGGTTGCCGCTGGCTTCGCCCTGCCGCTTGCCATCTTGCTCGGGCGTCGAGGGGCGCGCCTCAGGCTCCGCTGGGACGGGCACGGGCATTGGCTCGATTGTCGCGGGAGGATCGCTTCGGTCCTGATCCTGGGCCGCAAGGCTGAACGAGCCGACACAAACGGCCAATGCCGACAAGCCGGCAATGCCACGAGCGATGAGGGATGGTTGATTGCGCATGGCAACAGCCTATGACGGGCGCAACGACGCTGTCAAAGGTTCTGGATACCGGATGCGCGCCGACGCGCCTGGACCAGGCGCAGCGCCTCGCCATAGCACCCGCGCCTCCGACCAGGAGGCCTCAGGGTCAGCCTCAGCCCTGTCGGGCCTTGAAGCGACGCTGCGTCTTGTTTATCACGTAGAGCTTGCCGCGACGGCGAACCAGACGGTTATCGCGGTGGCGCGAACGCAGCGATTTAAGAGAATTGCGAACCTTCATGGCGGGACCCGTCAGTAGTGATGTTTGTTAAAGCAAGCCGGTCGGAAAACAAAATCAGCGCGCCACGTGTTTGCGCAGCCCGCCGTTTCTTGTCGCCCCGGTCAGGAGTTGGCGGAATTTAGGTTTCAGAAGCGGAAAAGTCAACCGCCAGATAGCCAGCCGCTGCTGGCGCGACCCGCATTCGCTGCGGGGAAGACCATCCGACCATCCGCGGTCACTCTTCGTATAATTCTAGTGAAACCAGGTGTATGGAGAGTGGTGGGCGATACTGGGATCGAACCAGTGACCCCTACCATGTCAAGGTAGTGCTCTACCGCTGAGCTAATCGCCCTCTCCAAGGGAAGTCCCCACTTCGGCTGCGGCCTCATTAAGCGGTATGGGGCCGAAGCGCTGGCCAACAAGCAACGCGTTCGAAGCGGAGCTGATCGTTTACTCAAGCTCACCCGATAAGGCAAGGGCGTTGTTGGGGGGCGGACATCGCAACTGTAGTGCCGACAGCAACCGAGCAGGCCCCAGCGCCTACCGGCTGTCAGGGCTGCCTGCGCTGGCCGACTATCCCCCCGATCGGCGGGCCGAAGTGATCTGCTGATCAGCCTCGTCGACGATCGGAATATGGAAGTCAAGCAGGATCTGGTCGATGTCGCCCTGGCGCTTCGTGATGATCTCGTTCAGTTCACGCTTCCAGGTTGCATCGCTCTGACGGACGCCCATGGTAATGCGAAACGTCATCGGCGGAGAGCGGCCCTCTTTGAGCAGCGGAATGACCGCGAGGTCGTCGCCACCTTGGTTGGCAAAAAATCCCGCATTCGGCCCCCACAGGATGCCGCCGTCGATATCACCTGAACGAATGTCCTTGATCATCAGTTCGGTCGGAGAATTGTAGCGTCGGTCGACGAAGAGTTGGTAGGGCTTGGCGCTCGCAATGAGGCCGAGGCGATTCATTATGGTCGCTGGAGGTGTGCCGGCGACGACGCCGAGATGCTTGCCTTTGAGCCGTTCGTCAGAGAGTTCGGTGACGGAAGCCAGATCGGAATCCTTCTTCACGACCAGCGCGTAGGCCGAGCGGTAATAGTGATTGGTGTTGAGCACCATCTCGTCGCCCTGCGCGTAGCCAATAACGAGATCGCAGGCTTTCGCGAATAGTGTGCGCCGGATGAACCCGGTGGCCTGCGGAAACCAGGTGTACTCGACCGGAATGCCGCCAAGTTCATCGGCGACGATTTCAGCGATCCGGTTTTCGAAACCCGGCTTGGCGGGATCGTCGCTCGAGAACGGGATGTTGGCAGGGTCCGCGCAAACGCGCAGAACGCTCCGGTTGACGAGGTCGGCTCGCGAGCCTTCCGCAGCCTCGGCGGCAAAGCCGCCGAGGAGCAGGAGCGTCATAGCCAGGACTGCGCCTTTGCCAGGATTAACCATTGAAGCAACTGTCTTCCGTTTTGCCGAGACCTTCGGGTTTGGCTTCCTTGCCCGCTGGACGGCCGCGCGGCACGACACCGTCGGAGCGGGCCTTGAGATAAGCGTAGATGCCGTCGAGGTAACACATGACATTCTTATTGTCGCCGAGGGCAGGCATGACTGACTCGCCGCCGCCAGGAAGGTGTACGGTGCGGCCGCTGGCAACGACTCCGACGAAATCGCTGTAGCTCATCGTTTTGAGTGAGTCAGTGAGTGCCGGCGCGTAGGTCGAGCCAACGCCTTCGGGGCCGTGGCACACATGGCATTCGGAATGATAGCGCTGGAAGCCGCGGTAGGTCAGGAAGTCGAGAGTGCCGTCTTCCTTGACGTGATAGGTGGGATCTCCCGATTCGAGATACCATTTACCGGCGTCGGCATCGAATTCAGCGCCCTTGCCGGCGACTGTCGCGCCATCTTCAGTCTTTGTCGCTTCAGCCGATACCGTCGTCGTAGCCAATGCTACCGATCCTGCGACTAGGGCCGTCAAAGAGAAGGCCTTCCAGAAATTCGTCACGCGTTTCCCTCCATAGGAGCTTTGTTGCGAAAGCTACAGCTTTCAACCGCCTCACACCTCCTCATCATCATTCGAGGAAATGGCCATCGCATGGCGAGAACCGGGGAAGCTCAGCGATCTCGTTGAATATGCAGATAGTTCCTAGAACGTAGCGGGGCAAGCCGAAGATCAATAGGAAACACTCCTAATGCCATCAAGAGTTTCTTATCGCCGCGGCCGGTCCAACCGGGTCTGACTGTCTCATGGAGAGGGTAACCCTGCGTGGTAGCCCTGATCGAAAAAAAGCCGGCGCAGGTCACCCCGCGCCGGCCCTTTTCAGCCCTGTGTCGCTTATGGCAGCGAGAAGACCGTCAACGTGCCACCCAGGCGGGTGTAGTTGTTGAGGCCAGCGTAGCCACCGACCGCACCCAGACCGTCGGTCGGGTTCGTCAGGCCAGCTGCCAGACCGATGCCGGCCCAGCCACCAACACCCGAGAGGATGCTGACGAACTGCTTGCCACCGTGAGCATAGGTCATGACGTTGCCGATGATGCCGGACGGCGTGCGGAACTTGTAGAGTTCTTCACCCGTCTTCTCATCGACTGCTTTCAAGTAACCTTCAAGCGTGCCGTAGAATACAACGCCGCCAGCGGTTGCGAGAGCACCCGACCATACGGAGAACGGCTCTGGCTTCGACCATTCGATCTTGCCGGTGCCTGCATTCCAAGCAATGAAGTTACCCATGCCGCCGTGGCTGTTGGGAGCCGGGAACATGGACAGCGTGGCGCCAACGTAGGGCTGACCAGCCGTGTACGAAACCTTGAAGGGTTCGTAGTCCATGCAGACGTGGTTCGTCGGAACATAGAACAGTCCGGTGCGCGGCGAGAAGGCAGCAGGCTGCTGGTCCTTCGTGCCGAGAGCGGCCGGGCAGATGCCCTTCGAGTTCACGTCTTCACCGTTCTTCGCGGTCGAGTACTTGTCGACAACGTAGGGACGGCCATAGTTCGGCTTCGACTTGTCGAATTCGACGCCCGTCGTCCAGTTCACGGTCGGATCGTACTTCTCAGCGACGAGAAGTTCACCGGTGACGCGGTCGAGGGTATAGGCGAGGCCGTTACGGTCGAAGTGGACGAGAGTCTTGCGCTTCTCACCTTTGACGTCGATGTCCGCGAGGATCATCTCGTTGATGCCGTCATAGTCCCACTCGTCGAACGGGGTCATCTGGTAGACCCACTTCGCAACACCGGTGTCGGCGTCACGTGCCCAAATGGTCATCGACCACTTGTTGTCGCCCGGGCGCTGTGCCGGGTTCCAGGTCGAGGGGTTACCCGAGCCGTAGTAAACGAGGTTGGTTTCAGCATCGTAGGAATACCAGCCCCAGGTGGTGCCGCCACCGATTTTCCACTGATCGCCCTGCCAGGTTTTCAGCGAAGAATCTTTGCCAACAGGCTTGCCGAGCGACATCGTCTTCTCGGGATCCATCAGCATGTGGTCGTCCGGACCCGCCGAATGGCCACGCCATACGCGCTTACCGGTGTTCATGTCGTAGGCGGTGACATGGCCGAGAACGCCGAATTCACCACCGGAGATGCCGACGATGACTTTGTCGTTAACGGGGAGAACCGTTGCGGTGTTGGTTTCGCCGCGCTTCGGGTCGCCGTTGACCGTCTTCCAGACTTCCTTGCCAGTCTTGGCGTCGAGTGCGACGACAGTCGTATCGGCCTGATGGAGGAAGATCTTGCCGTCAGCATAAGCGAGACCGCGGTTGACGGTGTCGCAGCACATCACGGGGATGACCGACGGATCCTGCTTGGGCTCGTATTTCCAAAGAATGCGGCCGGGCTCTTTCAGGTCGAGCGCGAACACGTTGTTCGGGAACGGGGTGTGGAGCCACATCGTGTCGCCGATAACGAGCGGCGAACCTTCGTGACCACGCAGAACACCCGTCGAGAACGTCCAGGCGACCTTGAGGTCCTTGACGTTGCTGGCGTTGATCTGATCTAGCTTCGAATAACGCTGGTTGAAGTAGTCACCAGTCTGAATAACCCACTGGTCCGGGTTATCGATCTGCTTAGCCAGGTCCTTGTTTGCCATTGCTGGCGAAACGAGAACAGCGGCGAGCAGCGCACCAGTCAGTGCACTCTTGCGCATTGCGCTTCCTCCTTGTGAGATCTTGCCACGCTTGCAAGAGACAGCAACGTCAGCGTGTCACAATCACCTTGCTCGCCGGGTTGGCACCCAGTCTTTTGAGCGGTGACTTTCGAAGCGAACATCAAGAAGAAACCCCGATGCCTGAAGTCGTGCTGCCTGCGCGGAGTTTTGGCACTTTTCGTCGCACGACGCAAGTCTACATGAAGAATGGCTGAGCCATATCGGGAATTTTTCCCGCATGACGCCTGTTTCGCGATGTTTTTCTGACTCTTGCAGATTTTTTGTAAGACGCCGCGGAGCCGTTTTCGGCGTGTTATGTTGCTGACGGCGACAAAAAATGTTCCGGGCAAGAGGGATGCCAGCGTGCGAGAGAAGACACCGAAAGCCACCATGCTGAGCGTTCGAACACGGCAGGGCTTCAATTGGGACACGGTAATCGTCACGCGGCGGCTCGCCTGTCTCGGGCTCGTCGCTTGTGGCGGCGGTGCCGCACTTTCGCGGCTCGCAACACCGCTGCAAGCCGGTGAAATCCCGGCAGCAAAGGTTGCTGAAATCGCTGACGGCGTGTTCGTCCATCGCGGGCAGATTGCACTCCAGTCACCCGCCAACCATGCCGATATTTCGAATGCTGGTTTTGTGGTTGGAACGGACGCCGTCGCCGTCATCGATACAGGCGGCAGCTACCATGCCGGAGCCGCCCTGCGCGCGGCTGTTGCAAAACATACGAAGGCGCCAATCCGGTATGTCATCAACACACACATGCACCCCGATCACGTTCTCGGAAATGCCGCGTTCAAGGCTGACAAACCGAGGTTTATCGCTCACCACAAAATGAAGCGGGCGCTGAGCGCGCGCACGGCGCGCTACCTCGAGGCGGCGGAGAATGCGCTGGGTGACGAAGCCTTCGAGGGAACCGAGGTCGTGCTACCCGACGCCGGTGTCGAAGACGTCGATACGTTAGATCTTGGCGGCCGCACGCTTCGACTCGCCGCGCAGCCCACCGCGCACACCGACAACGACCTCGTCATAACCGACCAGAAAACCGGTACGGCGTTTGTTGGCGACCTGATCTTTTCCGGACACGTTCCAGCCCTCGATGGCTCGATCGTCGGCTGGATCGAAGTCCTTGAAAAGCTTGGCCATCAAGCACCGGCCCTGATCGTTCCCGGGCACGGACCGGCGGCATTGAGCTGGGCTGCCGGATCGGAACCGGTGCAGCGCTATCTTCGAGCGGTGGCACACGACGTTCGCGCCATAATCAAGCGCGGCGGCACGATCAGCGAGGCGATCGAGACTGCCGGCATCAGCGAAGCCAGCGGGTGGGAGCTGTTCGACGAATTCCATAAGCGCAACGTGACCGCAGCCTTCGCCGAACTCGAGTGGGAGTAACGCATAGTTGACGGCAGAGCCGCGGTATCGCGCTTGATTGTTCCGTCAGCAGGGGAAAAATGATATATAAGAAAATCGAGATATATCGAACTTCAGGCGGAAGTTCCGGGTAAGAATTCGGAGGACGAAAGATCATGGCAGGGAAAAACTGGACGCTGGCGCTGGTGGCGGCTTGCGCCGGCCTGCTGTTGGCCTGGCAGGCTCCGCAAGCTCATGCCGACGAAGACGCTGAACTATGGGAAAGCATTCGCAGCGATGTCTTCGGTGACAACAGGCAGATCGCAGTTGGCGACGGCAAGCTGGTGCTCGACGCACCCTATCGCGCCGAGGACGCGGCCATCGTGCCGATCACCATGACGATACCGGCTGCGGTCGCCGCCAACGTCAAGAAGCTGACTTTGATCGTCGAAAAGAATCCGGCTCCCGTTGTCGCCGCGTTCACCTTCGGAGATGCCGCCGGCATTGGGGAACGCAAGCTCTCCACGCGGGTGCGCGTCGACATGTATTCCAACGTGCGGGCGGTCATCGAACTCGCCGACGGTTCGCTCTACATGCAGACGAAGTACGTAAAGGCGGCTGGCGGCTGCTCGGCACCGGCACTCAAAGACATGGATGCGGCCCTGGCGAATATTGGCAAGATGAAGCTGAAGGCGTTCGCCAACGGTTCGGAACCGACGTCGAGCCCGACAGCCGAAGCGCAGATCATGGTCCGCCATCCGAACTACTCGGGCATGCAGATGAACCAGGTGACGGGACTCTACATCCCGGCGAAGTTCGTAGAGCACATGGAAGTCCGCAAGGGCGACCAGCTGGTGTTCGATATGGACGGCGGGATTTCGCTCTCGGAGAACCCCAATATCCAGTTCACCTACGCTGTCGGCGTCGAGGGGCCGTTATCGGTTTCCGCACGCGATACCGACGGCAAAGTCTTCACGACGTCAGCCGATGTGAAGGGTTCCTAATCAGAAGATCCTCTATGCGGCGGCATAGTCCACTGCTTCACTGAAACGAAAACGGCCAGCGTAGCGCTGGCCGTTTTCCGTTTTGATTTTCCATGTCCGGCCTGCTCGGCGGGCTGATCCTCAGAAGCAGCGCAACTCGGCTTCGACCTGGGCCTTCTTGAGGCGTTTTACCTTTTCCTGCACCTGCGGGTGGTGCAGCGGCGCGACCTTCTCTCCACCCTTCAGTACGATCGACATGATTGTTTCGGCTTCCTCGTAGTCCTCATAGGGGAGAAGCTCGGCAATCTTGTCGATCGAGCAGGAGCACTTGAACAACGTTTCGCGGGATTCGCCGTTTACCTGCATGCAGGCAAAGATATAGTCCGCGCGGTCAACGGTCGGATAGTCGTTGGCGGGTAGCTCCACAGCGCGCGCGGGACCGACCGCCATCAGTGCCGCGGCGGTCATCGCGAGCAGTATCCGTACAATTCTATCGACGGTATCCGATCGTCTCGTCATTTTACCTCACCAGCCGTTTGGGGGGCCGTTTGCGGGACTTCCACGCCATCAAGAACAATCGATTCGTCGAGAGACGGAGAGCCGGGCTTGGGGCTGTCGTAGTGCGACTTAAAGGCTGCGAAATAGCCTGGGATTTCGTCGCTCATCAGGAAATCGAACTGGGCGTTCTCGTATCCCTTCATCTTATCGACGTTCTTCCGGTCGCCAGTGAAAGGGCGGATCGCCAGGCTGTAGCCTTCGACCTCTTTGCCGTTGTAGTCGAACTTCACCGGAGCGAGGCCGCCTTCTGTGCGCATGGCGACGCGGAAGCGGTTCTTATGATAAGCACCGTTGCCACCGGCAAGAAGCGAAAAGCCGGAGACCGCGCGATCGAGGAAAAAGACCAGGACCGGGTTGCCGGTCATGCCTTCGATCTTGCGCGGCTCGCGTTCGAATTCGCCGCGGAAAATCTGCACGGTAACGTCCCGGCTCGAGTTGTCGTTCACCTTGTCGACGGTCAGTTCGACGACGTTCTTGAAGTTCGGCCCGATCAGCTTGGGTTCGGAGCCATCGCGCTCGAAGTTGTAGGTCAACTTTGTGCCGGCAGCGATATTATTCAAGTGCGGCTTGTCGAACAGAGCAGCCGTAATGTTGGGCGCTTCGGCGGCGAACGCCATAGCCACGCTCAGGACAATCGCAACGGCGGCAAGGCTGAGACGTCGGATATTCGTCAGCGAAAGCTGCATACAAATTCCTCCAGGTACTTCGTTTTGACGGCTGCGGTGCAGCGCGCGAGTTCGCATCGACCTTCAATTACAATACGCAGGCATGCGGGCACAAGATGACCGCGCCCACAACGTCAACGTAGAAAATCTCCGAATGCCCTTGGACCATCGGGAACAGAGATGCGCGCCGTCACCTCCAGGCTGCGGACGTCTATTCGTTCCAGCGTATTGTCTTCCCAGCAGGCGACGTAGACAAAGCGGCCGGATCGGTCCGCCGCGATTCCTTCGGGATAGGCACCTACCTTGAGCGTCTTGATGACGGAAGTCGTTTCAAGATCGATGACACTGACGGTTTGCGAGTACTGGTCGGTAACAAAGGCCCGGCCACCTGAAAGCGCGACGGCATAAGGGCGCTTGCCGACAGGCACTGTCGCCACGGTCGTTGCCGCCGCGAGGTCGATAATGGAGACGTCGTTGCTCTTTACGTTCGCGGTATAGGCGCGGAGTCCGGAGGCGTCGATGGTTATGCCGAAGGGGCGTTTTCCCACCGGGACCGTCTTAACCACGACAAGCGTTGCCGCGTCGATGACGGATACCCGATTACTATCCCGGTCAGCGCTCAAAATGAACCTGCCGTCGGGCGTCACAGCAACGCCCGAAGGACTTTCGCCAACCGTAACGTAGGAGGTGATCGCCAGAGTTCCTGCATCGATGACGGCGATGCGGTGATCATACCAGTCGGCCACGAAAATGCGGCCGTCGAGGGGGTGGACAGCTATTCCAAGGGGGCCATTGCCGACATGCACCCGCCTGACGACCTTGCGCGCGCTGACGTCGATGACCACCAGTTCCTTGGCTTCCGGGGCGGTGACGTAGGCGCGGGCGCGATCGGGAGACAGGGCAATGCCGGCGGGCTTGCCGGGAACCGAAACCTCACCGGTGACCTGCAACGTCTCGAGATCGATAAAGGAAACCTTCTCGGCGAGTTGGCTTGTCACCAGGGCTTCTGCGGCCGCAGCTCCTGCAGCGCATGGCGATGGCAGAGTCGCCGAAGCCGCCGACAGCACAACCGCGGCAATCGCCGCCACCGCCGTCGATTTCAGCGGCCTGTCGAGCAATCCTGGCACTAGTGTCCCGTCCCCGAATTGCCGACACCTTTGCGGCGCCCGTCCATCGGCAATTCGGAGACAAAGGGACACTAGCAAAAACATCAGCCTAGTGTGGTGCTGGTCTCGCAATTGCCGACTACGAACCCAGCCGAATTGTTGGTCGGCAATTGCGAGGCACCACACTAGTGTCCCGTCCCCGAATTGCCGACACCTTTGCGGCACCCGTCCATCGGCAATTCGGAGACAAAGGGACACTAGCAAAAACATCAGCCTAGTGTGGTGCTGGTCTCGCAATTGCCGACTACGAACCCAGCCGAATTGTTGGTCGG
>LOEV01000067.1 GCA_001516065.1 Alphaproteobacteria bacterium BRH_c36 | reverse complement strand
TTGACTGGCATGATGCAGGGACTTCTGATCGGCGGTACTAGTGTTTCGACACCAATAACTCGTTTCCCAAGGACATACTGACTGCTCGCAGGTTCAAACGTCAGATGCGCCACACTGCGCACCCCGGCCCGTTTCGCTTCTCTCAACGTGTTTCAAAATGATCGACGAAAGGACCTATCTGTGTCGCCCCGGTACTGGACGTCGGCGAGTGCCACTGTTGCCCGCCGCTTATCCGGCCCCGCGCCGCGCAGGCCGACAATGCTCTTGCGCAGTCCGATCACCGGCCGACTTTCCGACCCCTCAAAGCCCTGATTTTCGGGCGTTTGCGCCCGAGCAAAGCTTACGGAACAGGGTCCAGCCAGCATTCCAATTCATGCAATACGATACGTATCTTAATCGTTCAGTTACCCAATAAGCCTTCTGCCAGCGACCCGTTCCCCAGGTGACGGCCCCACGGGCACCCTGGTTGCACTCTGAGGTTCAACAGTTATCGCGTTGCCTCAGGGAGACACACAACCATGGCCGCTCATGCACTCAAGGACTGGGCCTCGTTCGCCCAGGACCGGCAGGGTACTGTCGCCATCATCTTCGGCCTGATGTTCCTGGCCTTCGCCATGATCGCCGGCATGGCCATCGACATGGGCCGCGTAACCAACACCAAGACCCGGCTTGTCACCGCGACCGACGCGGCCGCGCTCGCCGCAGGCAGCGCGCTGCTCGACGGACGCCTGAACGATGCCGAAATCGAAGATCTCGCCAAGACCTACTTCCAGAAGAACATCGAGCAGGGCGGCAACCTTTTTGGCACGATCAACGTCCCGAGCATCACGGTCAACCGCGCAACGGGCGAAGTCGTCATCGACGCTGAGTCAACGGTGCCTATGTCGATTACCAAGATTGCCGGCTTCACGGAAGTGAAGCTGCCCATCAACAGCGCTACCCGCTTTGACCAGCGCGACATCGAACTTGGCATGGCGCTCGACGTCACTGGTTCGATGCAAGGTTCAAAGATCGCTGCACTGCGTACGGCCGCAAAGGATTTGGTCGACATCCTGCTGCCGGACACCGGCGCGCTCAACAAGGTTCGCATCGGCCTTGCGCCTTATGCGGCAAGCGTCAACGCCGGTGCCTACGCCAGCACAGTGACGGGCGTGTCCGGAGGCCACACCTGCGTGCATGAGCGTTCCGGTGCGGAGCGCTTCACGGATGCTGCTCCGACGGGGATCAACACGCTCGGCCGCCGGAACTCGATGAGCTGCCCGAGTGCAACTGTGCTGCCGCTGACCGACAGCAAAGCACTATTGAAGAGCCAGATCGATGGCTACAACGCCAGCGGCGCAACCGCTGGGCACCTCGGCGCCGCCTGGGCCTGGTACCTCGTCTCGCCGGTATGGAAAACGATCTGGCCGGAAGCCAGCAAGCCGGTTGAATACGGCACGAGCAATACGCTGAAAGTCGTGATCCTGATGACGGACGGCGTGTTCAATACGCAGTATGTCAATGGCAACGGCAGCTCGTCGAACCAGGCGCTGTCGGTGTGCACAGACATGAAGGCCAAAAACGTGGCGGTCTATTCGATCGCCTTCCAGGCACCCGGCTCAGCCCAGCAGCTTCTCAAGAACTGCGCTTCGGGAACTGACTTCTATTTCTCGGCGAGCAATGGCGATGAGTTGCGCCAAGCCTTCACGAAGATCGCCCAAAAGCTCAACAACCTGCGCCTCACCAACTAAGGGGTGTCAGGCGCCCACGCTGACTTGCTCAACAGCGTCGTGGGCGAACACTCGTCAGGCCGATATTGGGCAGGAGCAAGCCTGCGTTGGCTTCCTGAAGTCTTCTGGGGCTGGCCCTAACGAAGATCGCCCATGCTGAAGGCCGTCCTTATTCGGCGGCCAATGCACGTAAAACGGGCCGGCACCTTTAGGGGTCCGGCTTTTCATTTTTGAGCGGCGGGTTGAGGTTAATCGGAAACGGTAGCTGCACCGAGGAAACGGAATCGCGTCCGCGATCGTCACAGTTGCAGATCGGGCACATGCTTGACTCCCTGACTGCTTGATCTCGCGATACATGCGTTGTGGCGGGGGCACCCGTCGGTTAGCGTGATTGCCGTCGAGTAGATTTGGCCGCCCTCTTTTTTACGAATAGCCTGCGGTCTGCGGGGGCTTTCCAACACAAGCAAATGCGAGCTGGCTAGCGGTCATCCAGACTGGCTACGACCCCTCGGTCCGACCAGTTGTCGCCTTTTTAGGATCCCCTTATGAGTATCAAGCGGGCCGAGGCCAAGGACGAGTATCTCGCGCAGCTGGGCCTTAAAAGAGGTTCGAGTTTCGCCCCGTGGATCGCCCTTGCGCTCGTTTTCGTCGGGCTCTATCTGGCTTTCTCGCCGATCGGGGATCAAGCCGCCGGCATCTTCGCAGCCTCCTGCTCGAAGGCGGAAAAAGCGAAGGAAATGGTTGCTGCTGTGGCAGCCGGCGAAGCGGAAGCGCTGAAGACGATCGAAGAACTCAAACGCAGCGTCGACTCGCCGAAATTCCAGCAGTTTCTTTACAGCTGCGACAGCGGCGTTTTTGCCAGCGGCACCTACGAGCAGAAAATCTACGCCTTTTCCGAGCTTGCAGAGAACCACGCCGCGCCATTTCTTGGCGACCAGATCTTCGCTTTCGTCCCGGCCCTCGTGGATCTCCTGAAGGGCTATTTCCGAAACGAGTTCTCAAGTCAATTCGTCGATGTCTCGTTCGACCTGATAAAATCGCAGATCTGGATTTTGGCTTGGACGGCGGGCATAGCCCTTATCCCGGGGCTGCTGGGGATGATCTACCGTCGGGCGTTCTGGTGGTGGTTTGGCGCAGCCTTTATTCCGTTGTTGATACTGGCCGAGGTCCAATGGTTCAGCGAAAAGACCTCTACCCCATTCGTCTATGTCTTATACCTTGTAGCGCTGCAACTCCTGATCCTTACATTTGCTTTCCGCCTGCGTCGCTATTCGGCCGATACGACAGGATCGGTGAAATTCTACAATGCGGCGCTGGCGGCAATTCTAATTGCTGTAGCCGTGGTGTGGTATGTTGCAAAATCAAACGATCTTCTGTCGTCGGTGAGCGCGTTGTACCAATGGGAATTCATCCTTATTGGCTTGCCGCTAATCTATTCGTTGGCGCGGCGCTCGGATCTTTGGGCTGGCACTATTCCAAAAAATATCGTCGTTTGCCTGGACGGGACGACTAACACGCCCGACCAATACGAATTCGGAAAGCTAGCACAGACCAACGTCTTCAAGCTGTTCAAGATGCTGAAGTCAGACGCAACCGGCGCCTCACCCGGCTTCAACGCCACCTTCAACAAGTCTTACGGAGACAAGCAGATCGCGCTCTACTACAGCGGCGTCGGCAATCGCTTCGACTACAATCCGATCGTGCAGGTGCTTGGCGGTGCGACAGGGCTTGGGGCAGCCGAAGTGGTGTCGCGCGCCTACCTCGACATCATGCGGGTCTATCGGCCCGGTGACCGAATCTTCCTGTTTGGGTTCAGCCGCGGTGCCGCAATCGCCAGATTGCTTGCTCGCGCCATTGACCAGCAAGGTGCGCCGCAGACGATCTGGGCACTACATTTGTTAGGCCGGCATATCCCGGTTTGGACCTCCAAGCGGCCCGATAAACTTGACCTCAACGTGCCAGTGTCGGTGCTCGGCTGCTGGGATACCGTCGGTGCCTTTGGCGTCGGCAAGAATATAGCCGGCATCCCGTTTCAGAAGCTTGACTTGTTCAAGGACCTGACCGTTCCAGACAACGTCGAACAGGCCTACCACATGGTCGCCCTCGACGAACTACGGGAAGAATTTCAGCCCACGCTGATGGAGCCCGATCCGATCCGTCCTGGACGCATCGTAGAGGTGTGGTTCAGCGGTGACCACGCCAACATCGGCGGCGGATGGTCGACGACGAAACTGTCGGACCTTACGCTCGACTTCCAGTTGCGGCACGTCAGTAGCGGCTACGCTTGCGAGCCGTCAATGTTGCCAGGCGCCGAAACCTGGGGTCTTTACCTCAGCGCAGTAAATGCAAATGCCAAAACTGTTCCCGCCGGCGAGACCGATCTCAACGTTTTCGAGGTTTGCCCCGATGCCCTCGGTCACTTGAGGCGCTGGAACAGCAGTATCTACAAATACACCGAACGCTCGCTGCCTGACCATGCAGTTATTTCTGAGACGGTTTTCGACCGCATGCGGCAGGTAACCCCGCTTTACGCGCCAAAGAGTCTTTTCAACCACCATCGGCATGTGAAGCAGCGCCGGGAAAGCGTCATTTCGGATATCTCAACTCTGGCCGAGACAAACTCGCTGTCCGCCGCCGAGCGCGACGGTATGCTGGCCAAGGCCGAGGCGATGTCCTTGACGCGTGGCGTGCCTATTGCGTCAGCTGAACAAGCCGCCCGTCTGCAAATCGCCCTGAAAAATCCGCCGCCCGAACCTGCTGCCGGCGGAGTGGCGTGCTGAGGACAGCGCGGTCTGGAGTCAGCCAAAGCTCGTCACTTTGGCCCCTGGCATGTTTGTTTATCCACCATCATCCAATACGGTCGATCTAAAAACGGCCCCGGAAGACCGGGGCCGTTTCCTATGTCAACACTCGGCAAGCCGGTGTTGAGCAGTTACGTCAAAACTGCGCAGGCGCGTGTTGAGCTAGGCCTTCTTGTTCTGCCGGTTGGCGATGAGATCTTCGACGACGGCCGGGTCGGCCAGAGTCGAGGTATCGCCAAGGCTGCCAAAATCGTCCTCGGCAATCTTGCGCAGGATGCGACGCATGATCTTGCCCGAACGGGTTTTTGGAAGACCCGGGGAGAACTGGATGAGGTCGGGCGAAGCGATCGGGCCGATCTCGTTCCTGACGTGCTTGACCAGTTCCTTCTTGAGGTCGTCGCTGGGCTCCTCACCGGTCATCAAGGTGACATAGCAGTAGATGCCTTGGCCCTTGATGTCGTGGGGATAGCCTACAACGGCGGCCTCCGAGACCTTCGGGTGCGCGACCAGTGCGCTTTCGACCTCGGCGGTGCCCATGCGGTGGCCGGAAACGTTGATGACATCGTCGACGCGGCCAGTGATCCAGTAGTAGCCGTCCTCGTCGCGGCGGCAGCCGTCACCTGTGAAGTAGCTGCCAGGATAGGTCGAGAAGTAGGTCTGCACGAAGCGCTCGTGGTCGCGGTAGACGGTGCGCATCTGACCCGGCCAGCTGTCCTTGAGGATGAGGTTGCCACTGGCGGCGCCTTGCAGCTCGGCACCCTTGTCATCGACGAGGGCCGGCTGCACGCCGAAGAACGGCAACGTCGCCGAACCCGGCTTCTGGCCGATCGCGCCGGGAAGTGGCGTGATGAGGATGCCGCCGGTTTCGGTCTGCCACCAGGTGTCGACGATGGGGCATTTGGAGTTACCGACAACGCGGTAGTACCAATCCCAGGCCTCCGGGTTGATCGGCTCGCCAACTGAACCCAGCAGGCGCAGCGTCGAGCGGTCGGTGCGGTTGACGAAGTCGTCGCCGGCGCCCATGAGCGCGCGGATAGCTGTCGGGGCCGTATAGAACGTGTTGACGCTCCACTTGTCGACGACAGACCAGAATCGCGATGCCGTCGGATAGTTAGGCACGCCTTCGAACATCAGCGTCGTGGCGCCATTGGCGAGGGGCCCGTAGACGATGTAACTGTGGCCGGTGACCCAGCCGACGTCGGCGGTGCACCAGTAGATATCGCCGTCGTGATAGTCGAAGACGTACTGGTGGGTCATGGATGCGTAGACGATATAGCCGCCGGTCGTATGGACGACGCCCTTCGGCTTACCGGTCGAACCCGACGTGTAGAGGACGAACAGCGGGTCTTCAGCGCTCATTTCCTCGCACGGGCAATCGGCTGGAACCTTTACCAATTCCTCGTGCAGCCAGACGTCGCGGCCCGGCGTCATCGACACCTCGTTGCCGGTGCGGCGGACGACACAGACGGTCACGTCGTCGAGTGATTTATCGCCCTTGATGGCCAGCGCCGCATCGGTGTTCTTCTTCAAAGGAACCGTCTTGCCACCGCGCAGGCCTTCGTCGGAGGTGATGACAAATTTGGAATCGGCGTCGGCGATACGGTTGTAGAGGCTGTCGGGAGAGAAGCCGGCGAAGACGATGGAGTGCACCGCGCCGAGACGCGCGCACGCAAGCATGGCATAGGTGGCTTCCGGGATCATCGGCAGGTAGATGGTGACGCGGTCGCCCTTCTTGACGCCGTTGGCCTTGAACACGTTGGCCATCTTCTGCACGCGCTCGTGCAACTGGCGGTAGGTGATCTGCTCATCGTCGGTCGGGTCGTCGCCTTCCCAGATGATGGCAACCTGATCGCCGCGGGTGGCGACATGGCGGTCAACGCAATTATGGCAAACGTTAAGCGTGCCGTCCTCATACCAGCGGATCGAGACGTTATGGGGATCAAAGGAGGTGTTCTTGACCTTCGTGTAGGGCTTCATCCAGTCGACGCGCTGCCCCATCTTGCCCCAGAAGTCGGCCGGGTTTTCGACAGACTCCTTGTACATCTTCTCGTACATTTCCTTGTCGATCCAGGCGCGGTTCGCCCATTCTGCCGAAACGGGGTATATTGTGTCTGACGACATGCGACGTCCTCCCAGTGGATGATCTATATTGCGGGGCATTATGGTCAGCCGGCCGGCGCAGACAACCAACCCCTTCGTCGAAGGAAATGACTGAGATTCCAGCTCTTAGCCAGAGCGTATCAACGCCCCCCCGCCCGCGTCCAGCGGTAGACGCGATGCCATGACCAACATCAAGCACTTTGCTTGGACTTTCGACGGGGGTCGGCGGCGGCGGCCGGGGCGGCAAGAACAAATCAGAACTCCGCATTCGATTCATCAATCACCCAGCCGTTTCCGTCAGGATCGTTAAAATTGGCAGTGCGGCCCCAGCTTGCCCAACGGAAGTAGCTGATTTCCAGACCGCGCTCGCGCAGGCGCTCGTGAAGGCGTTTTCCTCAACACTGCGCAAGCTTGTGTTGATGGCCCACTGTGCTCAACACTGCGCAAGCTTGTGTTGACGCGCGACCCTGAAACACCGCGACAGAGGCATGGGCAAGGTGTATGAAGCCCGACCATGAAAAAACGCCATGCCCAGCCCCTAGAAGTGCCGCTCCGCCGCGAGATGTCGTTCGAATACGGCGTTGCCAGCGGCGTTGTGCCGGGTGTCGTGAGACTTGTTGCCGAGAACCCGGGACCGTTCACCTTCAAGGGCACCAATACGTACCTCGTCGGCTCTAAATCGCTTGCCGTCGTCGATCCGGGTCCCGCTGACGAAAGCCACTGCCGGGCCATCCTCGATGCAGCCCAGGGCCGGCCAATCACCCACATCCTCATTACGCACGCACACCGCGATCACGTTGACGGACTTGCGGCGCTGCAGGCGGAAACGGGTGCGCAATCGGTCGGATTCGGTCGCTCGCAACTCGTCGCGCCAGAAGCGCTCAATTCGCCATCCGGCAAGGATTTCGTGGCGCTCGATTTCGCGCCCGATCTGGCGGTCGGTGACGGCGATCTGATCGAGGGCGAGGATTGGATGCTCGAAGCGCTACACACCCCGGGGCACGCACCCGACCATCTATGTTTCGCGCTTACCGGCCGCGGCGTGGTCTTCTCCGGCGATCACGTGATGTCCTGGAACACGACGGTGATCGCTCCGCCGGAGGGCCGGATGGCCCATTACCTGTGCTCGCTGTCGCGGCTTCTCGACACCGACAGCGATCTCTATCTGCCCGGGCACGGCGGACGCCTCGAAGAGGCGCGGCGGACAGTCAAGGCCTTCCTCCTGCACAGGCAGTGGCGCGAACAGGCTGTGCTCGGTGCCATCCGCAAAAAAGGGGCGACAGTGCGGGAAATGGTGGCGATGATCTATCGCGATCTCGACGAAAAGCTGCTGGCTGCAGCCGGGCTGTCGATTATGGCGCATGTCGAGCACCTGCGCGAACAAGGCGCGGTTAATTACGCCGATCCGCTGGGTTTCGACACGCCGCTCATGGTCGCTGGCTAGTGTTTCGGTTCTGACATTTGCTTCCCCCTGCTGCTAGGTTCGGAGCAAATGTCAGAACCATAAGGAACACTAGCAACACTATGATTCTAGTGTAGCTTTTGCACTTGACGTTTGGTTTCGAATCCAGCCGCAAGCGGGTACCAAACGTCAGGTGCGCTACACTAGCGCTACTTCTCGCTTTCTATCGAGCGTGGCGCCGCGCGGCTAGTCCGCGGTCCGGTAACCGTTGCTTCCAGCCGGGAGACGATCTCGGCCAGAATTTGACGCACGCGGGTGGCGTTGCGGCCAAGGTCGTGGCGGCCGAAGCGGGAGGCCGAACGGACGTCGACCTGCGCCGTCAGCCGGTTGCCGGCCACACGGATGACGACGTCGTCGTAAAACCCCCAGATCATGGTTCGATCAACCGCCTCGATATGCCCGGTTGCCGGCGCTTCGTCACCCGGCGGGACCTCGCTGACGCTTTTCATCCCAAGCCGCCTTACGGCATCGACCGACACATCGTAAGCCTCCGCAACCGACCGGTTGATCAGCAGCGGCTTCAGGTCGGGATAGGCCTGACGCTGCGCGGCGCCGAACACCTCGCCTGGATAGTCGGCGCGGTTGGCGCCTGTCGGGCGGATTGCAGCGAGTTCCTCAAACTGCGGCGGCGCTTGGGTGTCGGTCGTCACGTCATTGATTTCGGGCAGTGCGCGAACTGTGGGCAGCGATGTCAGCGGCCAACCGACAATGCATATCGCAACCAGCCCGCCGAAGACGACGCGGGAGACACCGCGCGAGGCGTTGCGCCAGATGTCGACGGTCGCCAGCGCGCCGAGTGCCAGCGCCACCAACCCGCCAAAGATCGAGAGCTTCAAAAGATTTAGCGCCACGGGTGTCGGAATCGAAAACAGCCGATGCAGGAACAGCGCCGAAAAGACCAGGGCAGCGCTGAAGACAGCCACGCGGGCGCACCAAGCGGCCAGGGCGCTCGGCTTTTCCTCGGCGGTTCGCGACAATCGTGGCGGCTTCATCTGCGGGTCACCTGGAGCGAGTTCGGATAAGGGAGATCTGCCATACTCGACCGGCGGCGTCACGCCCGGATGGTGTGGTTCTTAAGTCAACACCCGGCAAGCCGGTGTTCTCATTTATTGCCAACACTCGGCAAGCCGGTGTTCTCATTTATTGCCAACACTCGGCAAGCCGGTGTTCTCATTTATTGCCAACACTCGGCAAGCCGGTGTT